>DATDMG010000074.1:0-16369 GCA_036518955.1 Kineosporiaceae bacterium
GCCCCACAAAAGCCCAGGTCGGCCCAGGTCGGCCCAGGACCAATGTCCTTGCGTTAGTCGGCGTGTCACAGCACCGTGTCGTGACATCGCTGCAGGTCACAGCCCTGTCGGGCGCCCTAACGCAAGGACCTTGGCCCAGGACCCGGTTGCGGGCGCCCGCGGCCGGCGTCCTCGTGGCGAGGTCGGGGGTCTGGTCGCGGCAGGAGATGACCGGACAGGTGGGGCGCCGGAGCCACGGACGGAGCCACAGACCTCGGAGATATTGAGCTCCGAGCCCAATGCGTGAGCCCTCGTCCTGGACCTAACCTTCCTGGCCGGAGGTTCACGAGGCGAATCCACGAGGAAGGGACGGGAATCGTGGGCGAGGCGAAGAAGACGGACGTTCAGAAGGGGCGGCGCAACAATGCCCGGGAGATGACGCCGCTGGCGTGATGTCTTCCTCCTGTTTCTGATCTCCGGGTTGGTCGTGTTGGGTGACAGTCGTGGTGGGTACGGCGGGGTGCTCCCGGGGTCGCTGGGGAGCGCCGGTTCCACGGGTCCGGAGTCCGGTGGCGGGCGCCGTCCCAGGACTTCCCGCCGTGGCAGACCGTCCACGGGTTCTGCACCCGCCGGCGCGTGGCCGCGGGTGCACGACACCGTGCGCGACCAGGTCCGCCTACCCGCAGCGCGCGGAGTCGGCGCGCCCGCGCAGGTGGGCGACCAGGGCGGACAGCACGCGAAGGGTGGCATCGGCATCCTCGGCCGACAACCTGGCCGCGAGTCGGGCCAGACCGGCGTCCTGGTGCGCGCGCAGGGCGACCAGCCGCCGGCTGGCGACCAGCCGCCGGCTGCCCTCGTCGGTCAAGGCGATCAGGTGGGAGCGCCGATGGAGGGGGTTCGGCAGGGTGGCGACCAGGCCGAGTACCTCCAGGTCGTTCACGCAGCGCTGGACGGCCTGGCGCGGCAGCGCCAGCGTGTGCGCGATCTGCGGGACCGGGCGGGCGCGTCCGGCTGCGGCACCGACGCCGATGGTTGCGTACCCATCATGACCCGGCCCGCTCGATCACGCGAGCAGGCCGGCGGGCTGGTGGTGGCCGACCAGGAAAGACAACGTCGACCCGCTCGACGTCCACCCCCGGCTGTCGGGCAGTCCGGGGACCACGAAGAACACCAGCATCCACCGGCGGCCGGGCGGGATGGACCGCCCGGGTAGGCGTCGGGGCACTCCGGCCCGCCCGGCGCGACGCTCAGGGACCTGCCGAAATCCGAGCCGTCAGCACACGAATCATCACAATTCACCCTTCTCGACAATCCCCGAGTACCGCACCAGAGAGCTCTTGGCCAGATCTCGAACGGTGGAGCCCCGGGCGCACGCTTCGCGCGCGCCACCGGCGTCGTACTGAACTTGACCAGAGGATTAGTAGGACTTTACCCGACGATGAGGAAGCATATGCTGTGGTGAGTGCCCGTCACCCAGGGTGAGACCCAGGCCGGGACAGATTCGGCGACCAGATCGGCGGCGCTGGCGTGACACCTGCTGGGCGGCTGACGGCAGCCGCCGCAGGCGGCCGAGTCCGGCGGCGTAGCCTGCCGGACGACGGCCCCGTGGGGTACCCGCGACTGCGGACCGTCAATGACTGTTCACGAAGGAGGGTACGGGCCACTATGAGGGGTTTTGTGCAACTTCACTTTTTCTGCGTGATGCCTGCACGGGGCTCCCACATTGGCCTATTTTCCCTACAGGAAGCGTCGCGGCAAGCACGGCGGGCGTCGACGACGGCCGTGGTGAGGTGTCGGACATATCCGGGGGGAGCGAAGAGGTGGTTGGCATGACTGACAGTACGGGCGCTCCAGCCCCCCGCATGCGCCGGCAACTGCCGGTCTGGAAGGATGTCGCGCCGCTGCTGCGGCGCCGGATCCGGGAGAAGGATCGTGTCCGGCGCAGGGTGTCCCGTGCCCACAGCCTCGCGGACCTGGCCAGGATCGCCCGACGGCGCACGCCCCGATCAGTATTCGAGTACGTGTCCGGGGGCGCCGACCAGGAGCGCAGCCTGCGCCGGGCCCGCGCGTCGTTCGCGTCGGTCGAGTTCCACCCGCGGGTCCTGCGTGACGTCAGCGCGGCCGATCCCGCCGCCACCGTGCTCGGCCGGCCGTCGGCCATGCCGCTGGTGCTCGCGCCGACCGGCTTCACCCGGATGATGCATCACGAGGGTGAGATCGCAGTGGCCCGGGCCGCCGAGCGGGCGGCGGTGCCGTACTGCCTGTCCAGCATGAGCACCACCTCGCTGGAGGACCTCGCCGCTGCGGTCCCGGGCGGACGCCGGTGGTTCCAGCTGTACATGTGGAACGACCGGGCCGGCGTCCGGGAACTGGTCGCCAGGGCCGCCGGAACGGGTTTCGAGGCCCTGATCCTCACCGTGGACACCCCGGTCTCCGGCAACCGGCTGCGGGATCGACGCAACGGGCTGAGCATTCCTCCGGCCCTGACCGCCCGGACCCTCGTCGACATGGGCCGCCACCCCTCCTGGTGGTTCAACCTGCTCACCACTGCGCCACTGGGCTTCGCCACGCTGGCGCCGTCCGGCGGGGTCGACGACGAGCTCATCGACAAGCTGTTCAACCCGGCCCTGAGCATCGAGGACCTGCGGTGGCTGCGCCAGCAGTGGAGCGGCAAGCTCCTGGTCAAGGGGATCCAGACCGTGGACGACGCCCGCCTGGCGGCCGACGCCGGCGCCGACGCCGTCGTCCTGTCCAACCACGGCGGCCGACAGCTCGACCGGTCCCCCTCCCCGCTGGAGCTGTTGCCGTCCGTCGTCGAGGCGGTCGGGAGCCACGCCGAGATCTACCTCGACACCGGGATCACCAGCGGTGCCGACGTGGTCGCCGCGGTCGGGCTCGGGGCCCGCGCCTGCCTGATCGGGCGAGCCTACCTGTACGGGCTGATGGCCGGTGGCGAGACCGGCGTCGACCGGGTGCTGGAGCTGTTCCGGGAGGACATGCTCCGCACGCTGCAGCTGACGGGAGCCGTCAGCCTGGACGACGTCAAGGGTAAGGTCTCCCTACCCCCTACCCGTCATCGGGCCGATCCCGGCCATCGCACCGCGTGAACCAGGGCACGGCCGTCGCGCCGTGCGATGACGGCGAGCTGACGGAATCGGACGCCAGCAGGCATAGTCCTCGCCACCGAGGGGACATCGAAGGAGTCGACAATGCACGGCGGCGCAGCGCAGGGTTTCCCGGTCGCCGAGGCGACCGGATCACAACCCCACCGCCCGCAGGTGCCGGCGCTGGCCGAGGGGGACGCTGACGAGGGGGTTCTCGGGCGGTTTCGTCACGTCGTCACGCTCGCGCCGGAGGCGGTGGCGGTCAGTGACGGGAACGACCGGCTCAGCTTCGACGAGCTGGCCCGGCGCGCGGCGTCCGTCCGCACCGCCGTCGGCGCGGCGATGGCCCGGCTGCCAGGCCCGGTGCTGCGTGCCACCGAGGGAGCTCCGGGCGGACCGGACCCGGTGGCCGTGCTGTGCGAGCACGACGCCGCGGCGGTCGGTGCGGTCATCGGGGTGCTCGCCTCCGGGCACCCGCTGCTGGTGCTCGACCCGCAGGCACCCCAGGACCGGCTGCGCAGCCTCGTCGACCGGGCGGGAGCGCGGGTGGTGGTCTGCGCCCCGACGACCCAGGATTCTGCCGCCGGGCTGGCGGGCGAGCTCGTCGTGGTCGGCCGGGACACCCCCGAGGCGCCCTCGCAGCACCTGTGGGAGCAACTGCCCCAGGCGGGCCTGGTCGCGACCCTGGAACCAGCCGAGAGGCTGACCGGTGGCCCCGCCCTGATCGCCGTCGACCACCGGGCGCTGGTGCTCCAGGCCTACAGCAGGTCGGTGCTCACCGGCGGGATCCGCGACGGCGACCGGCTGGCCCAGCCCTTGCCGCTGCCAGCGTCCGCAGGCCTGCTCGGCACCCTCACGGCGCTCCTGGCGGGCGCGGAGGTGTGCCTGTACGACGTCCGGACGCGCGGGACCGAGGGGCTCGCCGACTGGATCCAGGCCGAGGGGCCCTCCGTGCTGGCCGTCGATCCCCCGCTGCTGCGGTCGATGTTGCGCAGCTGGCCGTGGCAGGAGCAGTTCGTCAGCGTGCGCAGCGTCGTGATCTGCGGGGATACCGCCTACGCCCGGGAGGTCGGCCTGCTCCGGGCGCTGCTCACGCCGTCCGGCCTGGTGCACCGCTGGTACGCCACCGGCGAGGGCGGCCTGCTCGCCGACCACACCCTGCCGGCCGACGGCCCAGCCCTGGACGGCGTGCTCCCGGCCGGCCGGCCCGGCTACGATCGCGAGCTCCTCGTCGTCGACGAGCAGGGCCGACCGGTTCCCGACGGCCAGACCGGGCAGGTCGTGGCGACCTGCCGGACCCACCTGTTCTCCGGCTATTGGCTCGACCCCGAGGCCACCGCCGCCGTGGTCACGGCCAACCCCGACGGGTCGCGCAGGTTCCTCACCGGCGACCTGGGACGGATCGACACCGACGGGGTCCTGCACGTGGCCGGTCGCCACGAGCACACCGTGCGCATCGGCGGTCAGGCGGTCGACCCGGCCCAGATCGACGCCGTCCTGTTCGGCCTTGCCGAGGTACGCGAGGCCGTTGTGGTGGGCGCTGACGTCGACGGGGTCACCGGCGACGGCCATCGTGCAGCCGCCCCTGCCGGCGCCGGGCCCGACCAGCGCCTGGTCGCCTATGTCGTGCCGGACGCCGACCAGCCCAGCGCGGCCCGGCTGCGGGCCGCGCTGCGCGCCGCCCTGCCCTCGCACCTGGTGCCCGAGACCGTGGTCTACCTGGACGTGCTGCCCCGCACAACGGCCGGCCTGGTCGACCGCACCCAGTTGCCGCCGCCGCCACCCCGGCCGGCGGTCGCGGCCGGCGAGGTCCCCGAGACCCGCTGGGAGGAGATGATCGCGGAGATCTGGGCCGAAGTGCTCGAACTGGACCGGATCGGGCGCCATGAGGACTTCTTCGAGCTGGGCGGCGACTCGCTGTCCGCCGAGGCGCTGATCTCACGCATCATCGCCGAGCTCGGCGCCGACGAGCAGGTATGCACCACCGGCCTGCTCATCCAGGCACCCACCGTCGCCGAGTTCGCCGTGCGGCTGCGGGGCAGACCCTCGATCCGACGCGGCCCGCTGGTCCCCCTGAACCCGGCCGGGCGGCGTCCACCGCTGTTCATCGTGGCCGGGGGCGGCGGCCTGGGCATCGCCTTCGTCCCCTGGGCGCGCCTGCTCGGTCCGGACCAGCCGACGTGGGCGCTGCAGAACCCCGCCTTGGAGGGCCGTGGCCTGCCCGAGCGGTCGGTCCCCTCGATCGCCCGCGCACATGTCGCGGCGATCCGCGGGGTGCAGCCTCGAGGCCCGTACTTCCTCGCCGGACACTCCTTCGGTGGACTGTTGGCGCTGGAAGTCGCGCAGCAGTTGCACGCCGCCGGCGAGCACGTCGGGCTGCTGGCCATCATCGACTCCTTCCCCCCGGATCCGGCCTCCCAGCCCCCGCTGCCGCGCCGTGCTCCGGTCCAGAAGGTGCGTGACCTGGCTGGGGTCACCCTGATGTCCGTCCTGCCCACGCCGGGTGGGCGGGACCACTGGCGATTCCAGTTCCACGGCGCCCGGATGGCGCACCGCTACACCTGCCCGCCCTGGGGCGGACGCACCCTGGTGCTGGTCGCCGACACCGTGGAGAAGCAGCTGCGTTCCCAGTGGGCCCCGCACCTGACCGGGACGTGGCGGCTCGCCGAGATTCCGGGCGATCACCTGAGCATCACCCGCCTGCCCTGGGCCGCAGCCGTCGCCGACGAGCTGAAGGCCGAACTGGACGCCGTGCACGCGGGCAGGTGACCGCCGCTGTCGACAGCCCGGCCGCCGAGCCGGCCCACCGAGCCGGTCGGCCACGGCCCGGGCTGTCACCGCGCGTCAGCTGACGGCGGTGACCGCCGTCAGCTGGCGGGCATCGACGAGGCCGGTCGCAACCCGCCCGTGACCAGGTTCAGCACCGCCGGGTAGTTGGTCTTCCCGCTGTGCGTGCGCGGCAGGTCCTCCACCGTGCGGACGACGACCATGCGCTCGGGCACGTCGAGCAGCGCCGCGATGGTGCGCGGGTAGTCGCGGACCGCGTCCGTGGCGTCACTGGTCGCGATGTAGAGGGTGCGGTCGTCAGAGACCGCCGCGCAGTCGGCCGGAAGCAGTCGCTCGATCTCGTCGAGGCTCACCCGCTGGCCGAACAGCTTGGCGATGCGCTTGGTCCGACCGGTGACGTAGAGGAATCCGTCGTCGAGATAACCTAGATCGCCTGTCCGCAACACCGACGGCGCCGCGCCCGCCTGCCCCAGGTCGGCGCGATCCGTCGCGTACCCCAGCATGATGCCCGGGCCCTCGTAGCAGATCTCCCCGCTGCGCCGATCCGCCTGTGTGCGCAGCTCCTCGGTCACCGACTCGTCGATCACGAACCGCGCGCCCGGCAGACCCTGTCCGACCGACCCGAGCCTGCCCGGCAGCTCCGCGGGATCCAGGACGGACATCCGAGCGGTTGCCTCGGTCTGGCCGTACATCACGAAGAACCGGCCACCTCGCCCGTGCATCGCCGTCCAGTACTTCAGCACCAGGTCGTCGGCCAGCCGACCGCCGGCCTGCGTCATGGACCGCAGCCGGGAACTGGCGATCAGCTCGGCATGGCGGTCCGCGAGGAACTGGTAGGTGGTGGGAACCGCCGCGAAAGAGGTCGCCCGGTACCGGGACAGCTGGTCCCAGAACCGCGTCGCGCTCGGCCGCTCGTCGGTGAGCACCGTGGCGGCGCCGACGCGCAGGTGGGTGTTGAGCACCGACAGGCCGTAGGAGTGCCGGATCGGCAGCGAGGTGATCGCCCGGTCGGCTCCGGTCATGCCCAGGGCGTCCACGATGGCGTCCACATTCGCCAGCAGCCCCGCCCGGGACAGCACGACTGCCTGCGGGCTGCCCGTCGTCCCGGATGTGCCGAGCAGCAGGGACACGTCGTCCGGAATCGCTCCGCCGTGCCCGCTGATGCGTCGGAACAGGGTCAGGTCGGGCTGCGAGAGGGTCACGATCGCGTAGCCGAGCGACCGGAGGCGTCCGGCGTTGGCGGTCATCCAGGCCCGGCGCGTGTCGGCCGCACCCGACGGCACCACGTACTCCGGTTCGTACTGCTTGACCAGGTCCACGTCCGAGGCCACGCCGCCTCGAGCGCCGGTCAGGAACGCCACGGCGTGGCCGGCGCGCATCGCCGCCAGATACGCCACCACCGAGCCCAGGTCCCGGTCTCCCAGGCACAGCACCAAGGACTTGTCGGGATGGGTGAACTCCCGCACCACCTCGTCGACAAGTCGTCGGACCCGCCCGGCGTCCAGCTCCTGCCCCGTCGGCAGCACGAACACCGGCGCCGTCGGCGCGCTGCCGTAGGCCTGGAGCCAATCGATACCCATCCGCGTATCTCCCCCGGACGTCACCCGTTGCGTCGGCACCAGCTGGGGCCGGCACAAAACTAGCTGCCTCCGGCAGCGGCGTCCGGGCAACGACGCGACCGGCAACCCGCAGGGATCAGCGCGGCCGTGATCACGTCCGTCGACCACACCACCGGGACGACCCCGCCGCGCGCACCCGAGGTCGGTCGCAGCGTCGTTCGGAGCGGGATTGACAGGGCGACCGAGCCGGTCACACCCGAGCCGGTCACACCGCCCTGAAAATGAGGATTGCTCATATTCAGGGGCTCCGCCGGACCGGCCCGGCCGGCTGTCCGATCCGGACGCCGTGGTCGCCGCGCTCGTGCTCGGCCTCGGGTTCGGCGCCTTCACCTCGGTCGACTTCGCCCTGATCACCCAGGTGCTGCCGGCAGACCTGGACCGAGGAAGGAGACCTCGGCGTCGTCACCATCGCCAACTCGCTCCCCCAGGTTCTCGCCCCGGTGATCGCCGCACCCATCGTCGCCCATCTCGGGGGGCTACCCGATGCTCTTCACGGCCTCGTCGCTCAGCTCACTGGCCGGCGCCGTGCTGGTGTACCGCGTCAGGTCGGTACGGTAGGAGCCGGCGGCGCTTGCTCAGCTCACCGGGACGGGGCACAGGTGGTGCAGCCCGCGACTTCCCCGAGGATGTCGATCGCCAAGATGCTGAGGCAAGCCTTCCCGGTCCCGGCTCGATATGGGGCGCCGCATCGGTCCTGCGTGATTCACGGCACAGCGCGGCTATCCAGCCATGGCGGCGGGGTCTGTGCGGCGGTTCCACGACGCCGACGCCGGAACGCGCGGCACCCCACGTCCGGCCGGTCCGGGGTGCGACAAGTCCGGGCGTCGACACCTGGCGGGCATGCTCCGCCGGGCCTTTCCGGCCGACGATGGCAACGTCCGGACCGGACCCGAACCCACCAGGAGGAGCCGTGCACCTGATTGCCGTACGGAACCGAAGGGTCCGCCGGATCCCGGCCGGCCGCCGGTTGGTGAACCTGCTCCTGCGGGCCGTCGCCTGCTTGGTCGCGACGGTGTCCGTCGGTGTGATCCTGGCCGACACGCTGCGGGCCACGGCGCCGGCAGATGCGGCCGCCCGCGCACCGGCCGTCCACGCCCGGGCTGGCGCCGCCGGCGGCGCGGCGTCCCCGGCGGAACTGGTCCGCGAGGTGAACAAGCTGCGGGTGCGGGCCGGCTGCGCGGCGGCCACCGGTAACGCCGCGCTGCAGCGGGCGGCTCGGGGCTACGTCCTCGTCGCCTCGGACGCCGGCGGCGTGGCCCACGTGGACGGCGTCGGCGGGACGGCCCAGGATCGCGCCCGCCGCCAGGGCTACCGGGGCAGCGTCATCGAACTGGTGGCCGAAGGATCCCTGCAGCCGGACGAGTTCGGCGCCGCGCTGCCCCAGTTGGTGAATCAGAGCGACCTGCTCGACTGCCGGTTCCGGTCGGTGGGAGCCGCCGTGGCGAACCGGCACCTCGTGATCGTGCTGGGGGACCTGTGACGACGATGAATGGCGAACGCTGGGCCTACCGCACCGATGATCCCAAGCCGTCGCCGTACCTGCACCTAGAGGCGAAACCCTATGCCGACGACGCCGTCGTCGGCGTCGTCGCCACCAGGGACCGGCGCGGCCGCCGGATCCGCGGCGGCCCGGAGGGGGACGTCGGGAGGCCCGCTGTGCCGGACGACGCCGTCACCGGCCCGGTCGCCACCAGGGACCGGCGCGCCCGCCTGTTCCGCCGCGGCCCGGAGGGGGACGTCGGGACGCCAGCGGTGATCGTGGCTGCGGCCGTGCTCGTCGGGCTCGCCGTGGCCGCGCACTCGGTCAACGACGCCGGTAGCGACGCGGCGACGCGGCGGCCCGCGGGAACTGCCGACCTGACGCCGATCGGAACGACCCCGAACGGAACGACCCCGAACGGGTACACCCCGGGCCCTGCGGCGTCCCCGGGCAAGGCCAGCCCGACGCCGTCCCCGAGCGGCCCGTCGTCCGGGACCGAGACGGTGGGCTCCGGCGGCCGCCGGTCGTGGCGGATGGTCGTGGTACCCGACTCCGACTGCCGCCGGTTCGTGGACACCACCGACCGATTCCCGACGATCACGATCTCGGTGCAGAACTCATGTCAGTGACAGTGGCGGCGCACCGGCACCACAGTGCCCCACGGACGCACGGCGTCATGGTGCTGGCCGTGCTGCGGCAAGCCATGTTCCTGGTGATCTGCGTCCTCGGGGCGTCCCTGTTCGCCAAGTCGTTCGTCGGGCAGGCGTTCGAGGTGCCGTCCGGCTCGATGGAGCCTACCCTTCGCATCGGCGACAGCATCCTGGTGCGGCGGGGGCTCACCCAGTGGAGCCCCCCGCACCGCGGCGACATCGTGGTCTTTCGCGACCCCGGCGGTTGGCTGCCGCGGACGCAGCCGCCGCTCTCGCCTGCGGCGAAGGCGCTGGAGTTCCTCGGACTGATCCCCTACCACTCGGGGGAGCATCTGGTGAAACGCGTCGTGGCTGAGGCAGGCGACGTGGTGGAGTGCCACGGGCCGGGCCCGGTGTACATCAACGGGGTGGCGTCGAGGGAGCCGTACGTCGCACCCGACGCGATGCCGTGTCGGACGACATTCAAGGTCATCGTCCCGGCGCGCTCCCTCTGGGTGCTCGGGGACAACCGGGACAACTCGGCGGACTCCCGGTACCACCTCGACACACTGACCGGCAGCGTCCCGCTGTCGTCCGTCGTCGGCACCGTGCTGCTCACGGCATGGCCCCCGACGCACTGGAAGATGCACTGGGAAGGGACAGCCGGATGACCGGGCCCCGCGGTGCGGGCCCACGGCTGAACGAAGGTAGCTCATCGTCGTCAGCTTGACACTGTGCGCTACCTGGGTCGGGTGCATCCGAGGCCGGATGCGACAACGGCCGCAACACGCCAGTGCGGTTACATGAAAAAGATGGCTTCCTGCATGAGATCTTGGGTCTGCGAAAACTCGGATCCAGCAGAAAGCCATCGAAACCACTGTCCCATACCAGAATTCCCCTGTCGACTCCTGCGGACTCTCACGGCTTTCTCGGACCTTCTCGACGAGTTCCTCAGAATTTTCCGCGGATTACCCGACCCTCGCAAACCGCGCGGCCGGCAATATGACCTGGTCCTCGTCCTGGCAGCCTCAACAGTGGCAGTCCTCGCCGGGGCCACCAGCACACGGGCCATTGCCGACCACATCAGCGACCTTCCGCCCCCGCTGCTCAAAGCGCTGGGTGCACGCTGGTGCTGGTTCCGGCAGCGCTACCGCTGCCCGGGCGTGTCCACGCTCCGCGACATCTTCGCCCGCGTGGACATCGAGAAACTCGAACAGCGGATCGGCCACTGGCTCTTCACCCACGCCGACCGCGCCCCGGACGGCCTGCTGGTGCTGGCCCTGGACGGCAAGGTCCTGCGCGGCGCCCGGCTGGGCGACCACCTCCAGTTCACCCTCTTCTCCGCCATGATCCACGGCATCGGCGTGACCATCGGCCAGCTCCAGGTCCCCGGAGGCACCACCGAGGTCACCCAGGTCGAGCCCCTGACGACATGATCCCCGCCCGCCGGGGACGAACCCTGGTCACCGTCGACGCCGCCCACACCCACGCCACCACCGCCGAAGCTCTCAAGGGCCAGAGGAAGATCGACTTCATCATGGCCGTGAAATCCAACCAGCCGAACCCGCTGACCGAGCTAATCTCCCGCTTCAAACCCGCCCTGGCAAGCCGGCCACCAGATCACGTCATCACCGAACGCGGCCACGGCCGCAAGAAGAAATGGTCTATCTGGATCCTGTCCGCTGACGATCTGGACTTCCCCCACCTGCAGCAGATCGCCTGCATCCAGCGCGAAACCCGGACCCTCCTTGGCGTGAACATCGCCAAAGAATACGCATTCCCCATCACCAGTGCCAGTGTCCCGTGCCATCTGATCTGATCCCTTACCGGTGGCTCTGATCCCATTCGGGTTGTCTTGCCACTACAGTTGCACCCACTGATCTTCTTAGTAATCTTGGGGTTGTGGTGAGTCGGACCGCTGAAGCGGTTGTAGATCTTGCTGGTGTCCGGTTCGCCGTGGAGTACGTCGGTGCGGACGGTGCGGCGAGACGGGACCGCTGGATGCCTGCCTGGGAGTGCGGTTCGAGCACGCGCCGGCGGTGCGTTCCTTCCGGTTCGCCAGGGGGATGACGAGCTTCGCGGGCTAGTGGTGGTTCGCTGCGTCGGGTGAGCACGTGGGGTATGAGTCCTGGCTCGACGCGACCATGTGATGCTGATGGACTTCGACCCGGCGGTGGTGGCGCTGGCCTGTCAGCCGTTCTGGTTGTCCTGGCACGATCTACGGGCTGCCGCCGGAGGCACTGGCCGGGACCCGGCCGCGTCCGGAGTACGACGTGGAGGCGTACCGGTTGTTCGACAAGGTGTCGGCGGGCAGGCACACGACCGGATCGGCGAGCACCCGCCGGTCCCTGGCCGCCCGCCCGGACGGCATGTTCGCCGGGCGGACCGTGACCGCGCCGGGTGAGGTGATGGAGATCGACTCCACGCCGTTGGACGTGATGGTGCTGCTGGACGGCCAACCCCGCACCGGCACCACCGACGCCTTCGGCCCGTTCGACGCCTACGCCACCCGCAGGCTGCGTCAGGACCCGCACCTGTCCGCCGCCGCGCTGCACCGCGAACTGCTCGGCCTGGGCTACACCGGCAGCTACTCCGCCTTCACCCGCAGCCTGCGGCAACGTGGCCTGCTCAGCGAGTGCCCGGACTGCTCCAACGACACCGTCCCGCGGATCACCCAACGCGCGTCGCTGCTGAACCATCCGCACCGCCCTCACGGGCTACCGATCCGGGTCGCGCCGATCCTCGGCCAGACCCTCGCCTCGTTCCTGGACCAGGTCGCGGTGGCCAACCACCTGCCGGCCGCTGCCCTGCTGGCCCACCTGCCAGTCTGGTTCCGTCACCAGTACCGCACCCACGACGACCTGGGTCCCGGCAGGGCACGTGTCCACCGCCAGGACGCCGACGCCCTCGCCGCGCTCACCCGCACCGACGCCGACGTCCTGACCAGGACGCTGCCCGCCCTCGCCGGTCGCCACCGGGACCAGGCCACGCCGATGAGGCTCACCGTCGCCTGCCACCGCTGCACCGCCCGACGCGGCTTGTCCGCTGAGATTCCGGTGCATCTGCCTGCGCTGCAACGGCTCTGCCCACGCCACCGGATCTGGCTCGGTCACACCCAGCAGATCGACACCACCGGCTGCCCGGACATCCTTCCCGCCGCACGCCGCGCCGCCCGGCTGGCCCGGAGCCACGGCGCCACCCGCGTCCTGCTCGCCGAGACCATCGCCCACCAGACCATCCAGCAGCACCTGACCCAAGATCAATACCCCGACGTGACCAAGCGCTGGACCACCCGCATCGACCGCCTCGCCACCGCACGAACGCGATCGCCGTCCGGCACCGAACCCCACGCGCGCGAGGACCTGATCGCCGCCGCGACCTACAGCGACACCATCACCCTCGCCGCACGGCTCTTGTCCCGGCCGGCTCGACGCCCTGGACGACCGCAGAAGCCCTCAACTCGCACGCGCCCCTGGGATCACTTCAACTGGCAACCCTGGGTCCGCGACACCGTCCGGCAAGAAAGACCACAGCCAGACCTGGAAGGGAAACTCCGCCCACACCATGGCCACCCTCAAGAACCTCGCCATCGGCGCCCTCCGGCTCGCCGGATTCACCGAAATCAAGGCCAGCACCGAAGCCATCGCCCGGGACCGCCTCAGGGCCATACCCATCCTCGCCTCACGGTAGCTGAATAGTCACTCACCGCTACCTTCGTTCAGCCGTGGGTGCGGGCCGCGGTCACCGGTCGCCGAGGTCGATCACCCAGACATGGGCGGAAAGACGCGGCAGTACCGAGCCGGCGTCGAAGCCGATCCCGGCGCTCACCATGTCGCAGGTCCGGATCCGTTGTGCGACGGCGGCCCCCGGTCCGGTGGGCTGGGTCCACTGGACGATGACGTCGTCCGGCATGTCGAGCCCCGCGGCGTAGGCCTCGGTGACCATCCCCGGGTAGTGGAACCGGGCCGCCCGCGTTATCGCGTCCTCGTTGTCAGGGTTGACAGAGCTGAGGAAACCGCGGGCCACCATGTCCCGCGCCTGGGCCTGCGCCACCTCCGTCAGAGCCGCGTCCACCCGCAACGCCGGGCAGTGCGAATCCGCACGAACGCCGTTGACCAAGGCGAGCAGTCGCTGCGCGTCCGAGGGCAGGACGACCTGCGGGGCGCCCATCAACCGGCCGTACAGGGCGGCGATCCCGATCGAGAGGAGCACGCTGAGCAGCATGCTGACGGCGACCTGGACGTCGCGCCGGACCACGGGCGCAGGCGCCGCCACGCTCAGACCAGTCCCAGTCGACGGGCGGCCGACCCGGCCTGGAACCGGCTCTGCACGCCGAGCACCTCGTAGATCTCGTTGAGCCGCCGGGTCACGGTCCGTGGAGTGACGCCGAGGGCCCGGGCGATGCCTTGGTCGGTAGCGCCCTCGGCGAGGTACCGCAGGATCGTGAGGTGCTGCCTGGTGAGTGCTCCGCCCACGTCGGCCGGGATCGGGTCGGCGGCGGAGTTGGTTATCGGGTCGGCGTCGAACCACACGCTCTCGAAGATCCGGCCCAGCAGCGCTACCAGCCGCTGCCCACGGAGCACGAAGGTCTCGACCGCGCCGCCCGGCATGTGCAGCGCGCATCCCACCGCACGGTCGTCGATGATCATCATCCGGAACGGCACGTGCTCACGGAGCCGGACGACGGCTCCGAGCTGCTCGAGCCGGCGCAGGTAGTCGGCACGACGTGGATGCGCGAGCATGCTGCGCTGGTGGACAACCTGCAGGGCCACCCCGCGGGAGAGGCTCTCGGCGGCTCTGGCGAGCGACGTCTCCAGCACCTCGTCGGAGTAGTCGGACGACGGGATCAGGGTCGCCAAGCGGTGCTCGGCGCGCAGCGGCTGCTCCGCGAGCCAGTCCTGCGTGGCACCGGGTTGACCGAGAGTCTGGACCGTCTCCGCGGAGTCACCGAGCAGCGCGTCGTGCTCGGCGATGAGCAGGTGCAGCCGGCGCTGCCCCTCCGTCAACCGGTCCATCGCCTGGCCCAGCACCTGAGCCTGGGTGATCAAGGTCTCGCGGAGCACGTCGTGGTACGGGCGGGCGGCGAGCGCCGAGGCGTGGCGGTGGAGCAGCCCGAGCGCGCCCAGCTCGACCAGCGCCCGGTCGGTGCCGGGCATCCCGAGAGCGATCACCTCCTCGAGGGACGCCGTGCCACGGTGGGACAGCCACCGGAACAGCAGCCGGGCCGGCGCCGACAGGGTCGGCGGCCGGTCCGCCGTCGCGCCGTCCGGCGTCAGGGGGGCAGGGTCTTCCGACCCGCTTGGCCGGATCGCATTCGGGTACACCGGGATCTCCCTCGATGAGGCGTGCAGTCGACGTCCGCTGGGACAGGTACCGGAAGCCGCGTATCGATGACGACGTCAGGACGGGCCCCCGACGTTGCTTTCACCCGACCGCGAAGCAGGCGCCTGGCACGTCCGTGGTCGTGCCGCTGTCGCGGGGTCGCACCAGCATCAGCGGGCAGTCCGCCGACTTCCCCGGGACCACGACCCGCCCGTCCGGAGCGTCGGCGGACGTCCCGTCGGCCGAGTTGCCACGGACGCGCCGCACCTCGACCTGGTCGGACCACATCCCGCCGAGCAACGCCAGCGCAACCGCTCCGATCAGCGCGCCGACAACCACCAGCAAAATGATCACGATGACCGGACGGCGGTCCTGCCGGGATCGGGAGGCCCGCCTGCCGGACCGCGCGGGCAGCCGCGATACATCGTCCTCGGCCTCGTTCTCCTCGGACCCGAGCGGCAATGCCGGGCCGGCAGGCGGCTCGTCCCGCTCGCTCTGGGCGAGCGCACCGATCCAGGCGGCCAGGAGCCGGTCGTCCGCCGTCGCTGAAACCCTGTCCGGTGGCAGCGACCACAGATCGACGGAACCTGGCTGGCCCCCTGAGGCGAACAGGTCCATCGCAGCCGGACCGTCGGCTTGGCCCCCGTCGTCGCGGCGATTGATGCCCGGAGTGGTCACGTGTCCCCCACGTTAGGCGTCGTACTGTCACATCTGTTGCTGCCGCGGTTGGTGCCAGATTCTCTATGTCTAGGCAGGCTAACCCGGCCCGAGCAGAAGTCTACCTCTGAACGGGCGTCGTTTACCTGGCGCAAGCCTTGGAGCGACATCACCCAGGATGAGTCACTGTGAGTGCAGGCTCTGTCACGCATGCGGACGACCCACGCCCATCAACCGCACGGCGCGGAGCAACCACCCCAGGAGCAGGGCCGACGTGTCCGTTCTCGTCCGCGTCCGACTTCCGACAGGGTGATTACCTGGATCAGCCCGGAGGTTCGGTGGACGCTCGACACATGGATAACACCTCGACAACGACCAGAAATCGCTCAGCCGGCCGTCATCGAATTGCCGTCGGAATTGCCGGCTGCGTCTTCGTGCTCAGTAGCGGTGCCGCGGTCGCCTATGCCTGCGGCGGCGGCGGTCCCCACGGCAACCTCCCCCCGCGGGGTCAGGGCGAGCCCTGCCCCTCAGCGCCGGGCACACCCGGCGCGACACCCGGCGCGACACCCGGCGACACCCCCGGCGCGACACCCAGCCCGACACCAGGCCGGGCGATGGCGGCGATGGACCCAGCAGCGTTTGACGACGGGACCCACGGTGGTAGGCCCGTGACATCGCGGAGATTCCGTGCCGCCAGGATGCAGTCGTACGCGGGACCATGCGGCGACAGCCAGCAGGGCGGCGGCAGCGGCGGCGAGCAGGGCGGCGGCAGCGGCGGTGGCGGCGGCGGCG
>DATDMG010000075.1:0-2995 GCA_036518955.1 Kineosporiaceae bacterium
AGCTTGACCCGGAACGACTCCGGCATCTGGTCCGCGGTCACGTTGTCGGACAGCACGCTGTCCTTGTACTGCTGCTTGAACCGGGTGAAGGCGTCCTGCTTGGACTCGTAGTAGATCTCAGCCACGTACGGGGCGAGCTGCGGCGAGTGCAGGTCGGTCTGGATGGAGTCCTTCTGCGCCTGGGTGACCGCACCGCCGGCGCAGCTGGCCTTCTGCGAGTCCTTGCCGCACAGGAAGATGGACACCTGGACGCGGTCGTACCAGTAATCCTTCATCGCGGAGACCTGCTTCTGCGCCAGGACTCCGACGCCGAGCAGGAGCAGCGACACAGCCGTCACCAGGACGACCGAGACCGTCATGGTGACGTTGCGCCGGAGCCCGATCTTGATCTCGCTGAGGATGAACTGGAAGCGCATGTGAGGCCTCACCGGGAGTAGCCGTAGACGCCGCGGTCCTGATCGCGGACCAGGCGCCCGTCCTCGAGCTCGCAGACGCGCTTACGCATCTGGTCCACGATCTCGTCGTCGTGGGTCGCCATCACGATCGTGGTCCCGGTCCGGTTGATCCGATCCAGCAGGCGCATGATGCCCACGCTCGTGGTGGGATCCAGGTTGCCGGTGGGCTCGTCCGCCAGCAGGATCGCGGGCCGGTTCACGAACGCGCGGGCGATCGCGACGCGCTGCTGCTCGCCTCCGGACAACTCGTTCGGGAACCGCTTCTCCTTGCCCGACAGCCCGACGAGGTCCAGCACCTCAGGCACGGTGTGGGCAATCGCGTGGACCGGTTTGCCGATCACCTGCAGCGCAAACGCGACGTTCTCGAAAACCGTCTTGTTCGGCAGCAGCCGGAAGTCCTGGAACACCACGCCGATCTGACGCCGCAATTGTGGCACCTTCCAGCTCGGTAACCGGGCGACGTCCTTGCCGGCGACGTGCACCAGCCCCCGGGTGGCACGCTCCTCACGGAGGGCCAGCCGCAGGAAGGTCGACTTGCCCGAACCCGACGCACCGACGAGGAACACGAACTCACCCTTGGACACCTCGATGCTGACGTCGTCCAGGGCAGGCCTGGGAGTTCCCGGGTAGATCTTCGTGACGTTCTCGAAGCGGATCACGCGGTGTTCCTGACCTGGCTCGGGGGTGGTGACCTGGGGCACGCGCTAGATCGGGCCGGCGTCCGCCCGGAGACGAGTCTAGGCAACCTCACCCCATCGGAGCCTCATCGCCACGCTAAGTGTCCGTTCACTCCGACAGAACAGGTCTCGTCCGCGCGTGCCCCGCCGGTTGCCTCGGCGGCAGCTCGGCAGCCGCCTCTCCGGGCCCCGGTGGGACGGGATACCCGACTCAGCCAATGTGACCCTGCGTGACCGCTGAGGGGCGCACGTCGGCATCCGACAGACCTGACGGGGATCGGCTCGGCCGCGTCGCCGAGCCGGAGCGGAAATCCTGTTGCCGGTCGGCGCTCGGCGATCCGAGCATGCCGGAGGGCGCGTCCGCGTCCCGACCGCACGCGCCTCCTCCGGCCGGAGGAGGCGCCCCCGACCGCACAGGTCCGCCCGGCGGCGGACGGAGAGGAGCGAGCCATGACCCTCGACCTGGGAGCCCGCCACTACATGTTTGCCCTACCGAGGAGACCCTGCGTTGGATCCTTACGACCCCTACCCGCCGGTCCGCCGCCGTAGGCGCGGCCGGGAGCGGTACGACCTGGAATTCGACCGCGAGCCCGAGGGCTTCGGCCGGCTCGCTCACCCGTTCGCCCCGACGCCCGTTCCCGGTGGCCCACATGACCCGGATTCCGGGCCGGCCGGTCTGCTCGGCGATCCTTTGGACGACGAACCGATCCGCCGCCCCCGCCCCACCGCGGACACCGGACTTCCCGACGAGCCGGCGTCGAGCACCTGGCCGGACGCCGTCCACGGCCCGGAACCCGTTCCCCGCTGGGTGGTGACCGACCTGACCGCCGTCGACATCGAGCTGGGCGTTCTGAAGACCGGCAAGGAGGCGGACGTCCACCTCGTCGAGCGCGCCGTCCCCGGTGGCGGGTCCTGCCTGCTGGCGGCGAAACGGTACCGGACGAGCGACCACCGGCTGTTCCACCGGGACGCCGGGTACCTCGAGGGACGCCGCGTGCGCCGGTCCCGCGAGAACCGCGCCATGGCCCGACGCACCGCGTTCGGGCGCGACCTCCTGGCCGGGCAGTGGGCAGGCGCCGAGTTCGCCGCGCTGTCCCGGTTGTGGGAGCTGGGTCGGGGCGGCGGCGTCCGGGTGCCCTATCCGGTGCAGTGGCGTGGCACCGAGGTGATGCTCGAGTTCATCGGCGGTCCGGACGGCGCGGCCGCGCCGCGGCTCGCCCAGCTCCGCCCGGCCGGCCGCGAACTGGCCGAGCTCTGGGAGGACTGTCTCGACGTCCTGATCACCCTCGCCGCCGAGGGCCTGGCCCACGGCGACCTGTCGCCGTACAACCTGCTGGTGCACGAGGGCAGGCTGGTGCTGATCGACCTGCCGCAGGTGGTGGACGTCGTGGCGAACCCGCGCGGACCGGAGTTTCTCGCCCGCGACGTGTCGGTGATGGTCACCTGGTTCGCGGCGCGCGGCCTCACGATGGACGCCGGGACCGTCACCGACGACGTGATGCGGGCCGCCCGCCTGCGCTGAGTTCGCCGGACGGCCGCCCGCGGCCAGATCGCGGACGGCCGCCCGCGTCCGGTGAGTCGCCGGCGCCGTCAGCTCCCGTGCTGGCGGCGCCAGCGGATCCCGGCCTCCAGGAAGTCGTCGATCTCTCCGTCGAACACGGCGGCCGGGTTCCCCGTCTCGTACTCGGTCCGCAAGTCCTTGACCATCTGGTACGGATGCAGCACGTAGGAGCGCATCTGGTTGCCCCAGCTGGTGCCGCCGTCGCCCTTGAGCGCGTCGAGCTCGGCCTGCCGCTCCTGGCGGGCCCGCTCGAGGAGCTTGGCCTGCAGGACGTTCATCGCGGTGGCCCGGTTCTGGATCTG
>DATDMG010000076.1:0-13670 GCA_036518955.1 Kineosporiaceae bacterium
GATGCCGAAACTACGGACCAAGGTCTCCGGCTGCCTGCGCACCCTCACCGGCGCCGAGGAGTTCGCCGCTATCCGCTCCTACATCACCACCGCCGCCCGCAACGGCCAGAACATGCTCGACGCCCTCATCCAGGCCGCCGATAGCCACCCCTGGATCCACGCAACCTGACCTCCGAAGGGCCGGGAGTCACTTCACCCTGCCCGGATTCAGGCACCTATCCAGTTACACGATCGGCGCCCCGACCGGCACGTCTGCGGGTCAGGACCTCGATCGTCGCTGTCCAACGAGCGCGCCCGAAGGGACTCGGCAACCCCCAAGCCTTCTGATCCGTAGACCGCCCACTGAACAGCCCCTTGGCCTGCGTCGATCCCAGCCGCCGCTCGTCACAGCGCACGGAGTGGTGGTCTACCTGGCTCCAGAATGGCGCAGTGTCCTTCCTTCAGACACGGGCGATCGAGACAGCGCGAAATCAGTGCCGAGGGCGTGCCGAAGTCCAGCCGGACTCAGGCCACCAACGGGCATCGATGCAGATCGGAGGCCCGCTTCGGCAAGAGTGAGTCTGAAAATCGGAAGGTCGGCGGTTCGACCCCGCCCCTGGCCGCACCATCAAGGAACCTCTCACCTGCAGGAATGCAGCTGAGGGATCTGGCCATTGAACCCGCTTGGGGCCCACCGACGTTCAGCCTGCGAGTGTCAGGATCCGTCGCCCCAACGGCGCGCTGGTCGGGATGCCGGACGACGGGCCCGGATGCAGACCGAACAGGCCGGGCGCCACGTCGGGGCCAGTGGCGATGACGGTACCGGCGTCGGTCCTTCGGGCCGGCTGGGCGCTGCTGCGACGGTCCGGGTTCGAGCTCGTGTCAGGTTCACCCCCATCATTCATGGTACTAGAGTGGTACCATCCCGTCATGGCGATGAACCTTCGGTTGAGCGACGAAGACGCTGCGCAGCTCAAGGCCCTGGCGGAGGCAGAGGGGGTCTCGATGCACGAGGCGGCCCTGCGGGCTATCCGGCGCAACGCGGAGGAACTGGCCCACAGCGCCCGGGTGCGGTCGGCGACAGACGAGATGATCGGCCGGTGGGGCGACGTCCTCGATCGGCTCGGAAGCATCTGACGTGTCGGGCGAATCGAGCGATCCGGTGGTGGAGTATCTGACGCTGCGTGATCTGCTCGCCATGGCGAAGGCGTTGAACGTGGGCCCGGTCCGGGACCTCGGGTTGCTGGACTCCGCGGCGCACCGTCCTCGGTCGAGCTTCGCCGGCCAACACGCCTATCCCACGGTGCAGGCGAAGGCAGCGGCCCTGATGCACTCCCTGGTGTGCAACCACGCCCTGGTCGACGGCAACAAGCGCCTCGGACTGCTTGCCACCGTCGTCTTCCTGCGCCTCAACGGGCTCGATCTCGATCTGACCGACGACGAGGCCTTCGACCTCACCATGAGCGTGGCGGCAGGGCAGTCCAACGCCGAGGACATCGAGAAACGCCTGCGCACCCGCCGCACCCCTCGATAAGGGCGATCATCAGCGCACCTGTCCCAGCAGCACGCCGAATGCGGCGCCACGACCGCGTGGCCAAGGCGGTCCGCCCCGGACGTGCACCACATCAGCCGCGGGCGGGCGCATGCGGTGATCCATCGGGCGCGACCATGCAGGCGCCGCGACAGCGCCGCACCGGTGCGGGTGCCCACAGTGGTGGCCCTACCGCGCGGCATCCGACGACATTCCGGCGACACTGGCCGGACGGCGGCGACACCGCGCGATACTGCGCGGCACCCGGCGACACGGCGTCCCCAACTGAAATCGGAAGGTCGGCGGTTCGACCCCACCCCTGGCCACACCATCAACAGGCCCTCCATCTGCAGAGATGCAAGTGGAGGGCCGTGTTGTTTTGGATCTTGGAGTGCCCATGGAGTGCCCAGGGACATTAGACGCATGTCGGGCACTCGTCGATACGCCGCGTCATGAGCTCGCGAAGCGTCGCCAGATCGCGGTGACACTGGCCCCGGCATCCTGGCCGAGGATGCCGGCGGCGGCCTTGGCCTGTTCGGAGGCCTGGAGGGCTTCCATCCAGTCGTAGGCGTGCCGCATCTCGGGGGTCACGATCTCGCCGACGACGTGGTGGTAGATCTTCTCGAGGGTGTCCTCGTCATGCCCGGTGATCTTCATGACGGAGGAGAACGGCATCCCGGTGGCCAGCAGGAGCGAGGCCACGTTGTGCCTGAGGTCGTGCAGCCGGATCTTGGGCAGCCCGCAGGCGGCGACCAGCCGGTTGAACTCGGCGGTGATGTCGTCGGGGTACAGCGGGGACCCGTCCGCCTGGCAGAACATCAACTGGTGCTCCCACCAGGGCAGCCCAGCGGCGAGCCGTGTGTCGCGTTCGGTGGCCCATGTGATCCCGAACCATCACGATCCACCCCGGGCTCACCCGGGCCGACACCCTTTACCAGCCGGCTCTCAGCCTCAGGGCTGTGGCACGACGAGGTCGCCGAGCGCGCCAGCGCAGCCGGACTCACCGTCGTGATGAACCGGTGCCTGAAGATCGAGCACGCGCGGTTCGCCGGTGCTTGCACCTGCCGGCTCCAACACCGGCGTGATCAGCTCGCGTCGCGCCCAGCTGTAGACGCCGTGGCGGGGGAGGCCGCCTCGACCGCAGCCCGCAGCCGTCGCGCGTTGGCCGCCAGGTCACCCCGGTGGACGGCGCCGCCCACCAGCAGCACGACGTCCCGCCCGTAGGAGGCCAGGACGTCGTCCACCCGGTCGAGCGT
The DNA here is from genome assembly GCA_036518955.1 of Kineosporiaceae bacterium. Classification (GTDB taxonomy): domain Bacteria; phylum Actinomycetota; class Actinomycetes; order Actinomycetales; family Kineosporiaceae; genus DATDMG01. The sequence continues at coordinate 2,767 of DATDMG010000076.1, forward strand.
GATGCCCCCGCCCGGGGCGGGCAGCGCGGGGGCGATACGGGGGAGCGCACGCGCACACTCGGCTGCGATGTCGGCGCACTCGTCCGGCGCGAACGAGAAGCGGCCGCCCGCGTTAGGGAAGACCGTGACGTCTGCACCGAACAGCCGGTTCAGCAGGCCCAGCACGAGTCCGTGCCGCCATCCCTGCGTGCGGTTCACCACCCAGGAGCCGAGTGCGGCCGGGTGCGCCATCAGTGGTAGCCCGAGGTCTGGATCGTTCGCCAGGGCCCGCAAGGTCTCGAATCCGACCAGTCCGGGTACGACGAGCAGTCCGCCGGCGCCGAGCTCCTTGGCCCGATGGGCTTGTTCCACCGCACGGTGGCCCGGAACGTTGAGGCTGGGCAGGTAGAGCGCGCGCCGGCCGGTGCGCTCGTTGGCGCGCCGGACGGCGTCCGCGCACCGGACCACGCGCTCCGCCCAGGGTGCCCACGTCTGGTCCGTCAGGCCCTGGTCGTCCTTGACGAGGTCGAAGCCGTTCTCCGCGAACGTGGCCGCGAGGTCCGCCAGTCGCGTGGCGGAGGTACCGAGAGGCTTGAGCGCCGTGGCGAGCAGGGGACGATCGGGCGCGCCAACCAAGGCGCGCACGCCCGCGACCCCGAACCGGGGGCCGGGGAACAGCTCGAGCACCGTCTCCGGCAGCTGCAGAGCGACGAGCCGCACCCCTTCGAACAGGGACACGTTGCCCCACAGCACGCCGAGCAGCTGCAGCGGGTCGGCGCCCACGACCGCCGGGTCGTACGACAGCTCCACCTCGTCGTCGGTGACCGCCTCCACCCGGCCGACCACGGAGTCGCGGATCCACTCCGGCGCAAGCTCCGCGGGGAACTCGATCGTCTGCTCGACCCTGATCGCCTCGGCGACCTCCCGCACATCCGCATCCGTCACCCGGTAGCGCGCCACGATCCGACCGGCCACCGCCCCCCTTTCATAATTCAGTAGCTAAACCACTATAGTTGATAATATGTCCCGCTCTCCGTACTCTCCCGCACCGCCCGTGTCGGGCATTGCGGGCGCCGACGGCCCCATCCGGGCCGTCGCCTGGTGGGACGGCGCACCGGGGACCGCGCCCGGGCGAGGGCAGGCGGTACCGGATCGGCCGGGCGTACGCCTCCTGGACCAGACGGCCCTGCCGCAGGACGAGCGGTACCTCGTCGCCGACACCGTCGATGCGCTGGTGGACGCGATCCGTCGGCTCGTCGTCCGCGGCGCACCGGCCCTCGGGGCCGCGGGGGCTCTCGGGGTCGCGCTGGCCCTGCACCAGGCCGAGCGGGAGGGGTGGGACGCCGCGCGGCGGGACGGTGAGATCGCCCGGATCCGCGACGCCCGACCCACCGCGGTCAATCTCGCCGCCGCCGTGGACGCCGCCGCACGGCACCTCCCCGCGGGAGCGCCGGCCGTCCTGGCATTCGCCGCGCGCCTGGTGGCCGAGGACGAGCGGGCCAACCGGACTCTCTCCACGTTCGGGGCGGACTGGATCCTGGCCCGCACCGGCACCAGACCGCTGCGCGTGCTGACGCACTGCAACACCGGGGCGCTCGCCACGGCCGCATGGGGGACCGCTCTCGGCATCGTCCGCGAACTGCACAGGCGTGGTCTGGTCGACGAGGTGCGGGTCGACGAGACGCGCCCGCTGCTGCAGGGGTCGCGGCTGACCGCCTGGGAACTGGAGCGCGAGGGGATCCCCTACGTCGTCCAGGTCGACGCGGCGGCCGCCTTCGCCGTGGCCCGCGGCCTCGTGGACGTCGCCGTGGTCGGTGCCGACCGCGTCACCGCGAACGGGGACACCGCCAACAAGATCGGCACCCTGGCCGTGGCGCTCGCCTGCCGCGACCGCGGGGTGCCCTTCGTGGTGGCCGCGCCCTGGACGTCCGTGGATCTCGAGACCGGGGACGGCGCGGCGATCCACGTCGAGCAGCGCCCCGCGGACGAGGTGCTGTCGGTGGGCGCCCCGCCGGGCGCCCGCGCGGACAACCCGGCCTTCGACGTCACGCCCGCCCGGCTGATCGACGCCCTCGTGACCGAGCGCGGAATCGTCGAGCCGGCCGCGGACCCCGGTGCGGTGACGGGCCGGCTGGCCCGCCTGGCGCCGTGACCGCCTCCCGAACCAGCGCCGCGCGCCGCCGACGTCCGGCCGCTGGGCGCCGCCCGCGGCGTGCTGCAGGTGACCCGGCGGTGGGTCCGCGAGCGGCACGTGGACGCCGAACCGGCGCGTGCGGCGCGGATCGCCGGCGACCTGCTCACCGACCACCGGACCGCGTGAACGGGGAGCGACCATGACTGACGAACTGGTACGCCGGCACCGCGGCGCGCACCGCTGGGAGCAGGTGGACGTGCTCGCCTACAAGGCCGAGGGAGAGGCGCCGTTCAAGGACGTCACCCGGCAGGTGCTCTTCGATGACGACCTCATGGGTGCGCAGCTGCGCTACTTCGAGGTGGGACCGGGCGGGTGGACGACCCTGGAGCGGCACGAGCACGTGCACAACGTCGTCGTCCTGCGGGGGCACGGGCGCTGTCTGCTCGGCGACGCCGTCCACGACCTCGCCCCGAGCGACCTCGTCGACGTCCCGCCCCTGACGTGGCACCAGTTCCGGGCGGCGGACGACGAGCCGCTCGGGTTCCTCTGCCTGGTCCGGCAGGACCGGGACCGGCCGCAGCTGCCGGCAGCGGGTGTCGCGGCCTCGCTGCTGGCGCTGTTCGAGACGCCGCAGCAGGCGTGACCTTGACGGCCGCCGGCCGATGACGCGGGCGGCGACGACAAGTCGGATCCCCTGGACACGGCGGCCGGTGTTCGTGGTGGGAACAGCGGCTCGATCGCGGCCCTTCACGCCCGCCGGTCTTGTTCCCTCACATGTGCCGAATCAGGCCGCTCGAGCGTGCTCTGACCAGGCCAACCCCTCCCAAGCGCCGGTGGACGCGGACGTGCAGCCACACGCTCTTCGTCCCACCGGCGCCCCATCCCCGGGGCCAGACCGACACCCCCCTGCCCCGGCAGGCGTCGCAGGCCGTCAGAGCATGATCGCAGCCGTCGCGGCCACAGCGGTTCCGATGCTCCGGTCCGATACGTCCTGGTGTTTGTTCCTCATGAATATCCTCGCCCACCGTTACGTCGCCCGGAGGCAGCGCTCTTACGGTGGTAGGTGCCACACGACCGACGGACGGACCCCCGCCTACCTTCTCAGCAGACGTTCGGGCGCCGGTGGCGGGACGGACCACCAGGCGTGCTCCCGCCCCCGAACGGATCGCGGACGAGGACGGGTCAGGACGGCCCGGGTCCCGCCGTGGGTTTCGCAACCTCCGACCGAAGATCGGCCGCTCTCCGGCCGGTGCACCGAAACCCACCCGGCCCGGCCCCGGCCCGCCCACCCGGCCACCCGGCTACGAGGTCGGCACGACCACCAAACAAGCCCTCAGCCTCGAACAACAGCGCCAGACGACAAGCCGCCCGGGCTAAACAACAAGGTTAGGTCATACGCTCCCAGGGCTCCCCGACCAACCTCCCACCGGCCGAAACACCCTCCGCAGAGGCATGATCATTGGAAAGTCTGGTTAGCCATCTTTCCAAGCGATACGCGTACAGTAGTGCATGGCCATACTTTGCTCGGACGAGTGGGTCCTTTAGGGCGCAGGCAGCCTGGTTTCCGTCAATGACGCCGATCGCATGGAGTGCACAATCTGGATTCAGAACTGCCGCCACCCTGGCGACATTATTCTCGATAAATGCACTACCGGCATTATTGAACACATTTCCCAGCTGCTGCCGCACGGCGAACGCGGGAGCCCTGTCTGAAAAGGTGTAGCGCCAGATTACCTTGTCGATTCGATCCCCCATGAATGATCCCGAACGGAATTTCTGCGGCAGCGACAGGCAATATTCGACCAGGCGACGATCCATGAATGGCGTCAGCCATGCCGTTGACGGGGGAATGTACCTCTCGCATGCGATCCCGCCTTGGATAATGGAATGTGACTGCAAGGCGACTATACTCAACGCAGTTGCCTGCATTCGATCGAGTCTAGTGCACCGTTCGGTCGTGACAAGACAGGTTTCTTCCACATCTTTAGCGGCATCCAGGCAATGGACTATTGCCGCTTCTCGTGCATCGGGCTTCAGCAACGGCCCTCCGAAGGTCTGCAAGAATGGAAGGACGATCGGGAGTATTCCGGATGCTGGACGCAGCAAGCCAGTCACCACACTGCGCGCTATACGCAACTCACTGCCACTGCGAGCAGCCAACAGCTGCGCCGCGCCGCGCCAGAATGAATCCAGACTCAGTGGATTAAGGGACATTCGGTCTGCCGGAACACCGCCAAATAGGTCATCGCTAAATAGTCCGGAAAGCATGAGCACAGGACGCTCAACCTGCTCAGCCGCAGCTCGAAGCAGTTCACGCTCCGCACCTAAATGGAGATGAAATGCTCGGCATGAAGGTTCACATTCGGCATACCCCCCACCCTGTCCAACAAATGGACTAAGGTCTATTTCGGTAAGCGGTACACCGTTCGTCTTGGCCACCTGGCGCGCCGAAGTCAAATCTAATCGCCTAGCCGTTGGGGGCAGGGTGCAGTGGAATGCGGAGATGCCGCCAACCAACCGGATAGCTTCAGAGAGTACGACTGCCGAGTCGATCCCCCCACTTAGAGCAACCGATACCCTAGATGATGGCGAAATGAGTGATTCTATCGATTGCGATGTGCGCTCCGACAGCCCCTTAGCCGCCTCTTCAACTGACACTTCCCGTAGGTCATAGAGGCTGAGCTTGTCTAGAGAAGACCTCTCAATTCCACGCGGAGTAAGTTTCAAGCAACACCCCGGCGAGAGCACTTCAACGTTCTCCAAGTAGCTCGAGTAGCGATCCTGCAACAATAGCGACGGCAAAGCATCCGATAGTACGGCGTTCCGTAGCTCATCAACCGGGTAAGTGAAGCTCGGATCAGTTGACCATATCAGAGCCTTTGAGGCAATCCGGTAGCACAATGGCCATGGAGCGGTGACGCTTCGATAAAGAATTGTCGACCTTGAGTCCGGAGATATATAGGCCGCACAAAACTCGCCCGCTATTCGAGCCAATACGGCATTGCCGCATTCATCTAAGCTTGCCGTAAAGTCACCAAACATCCGCTCGTGAGACCTTGAGCTGTATTCTCCGAACTCTCGGATCTGCCCCATCATCGCTAGACGACCGGGCTGCGACTTCCTTTCGAAGAACTCAAGCCAGCCCTGGGCGAGTGCGTCACGATTTGGAAGTTGCATGCTGAATGGACCATGAACTTTGGAATCCCAGCGAACCCGAGCCGGGTACCCTGTGGCATCTGTCGGATAGAAGGAATGGCCACGGGAAGGTTCTGCCCTATTCATGGCGAACCATCCGGTGATTGCTGGAAGATACAAGTGCCGAATCCTCTCACTGGTCAGCGGAGACGGCCCCCGCAACAACGTGTCCATTCACTTGCGTCCCGAACGCGGAGAGGAGCTCGATGTAGGTAGAGCTTCGTCCGCGACATGCTCCGTGTGGGCCCGCTTAGCTGTCATTGGGTGCCCTCTGATCGGTAGGCGGAGGTCTGCAGATTGAAGAGTTCAGCGAACAGTCCACCTTGTGTGAGGAGTTCCTGCTGTGTTCCCATCTCGGCGACGCGTCCGCGATGCAAGACAACGATCAAGTCAGCCAGGTATACGGAAGATAGTCGGTGAGTGACTAGTACGGTCACACCATTGGCCATTTCCTTGATGCCGCGTCTGGCGTACTGCTGAACGAGCGCTAGTTCGCTCTCAGCGTCGATAGCTGAGGTTGGCTCATCCAGCACTCGTAGTAGCGGGTTCTCCCGCATCTCCGAACGGGCCAATGCCAGCCGCTGCCACTGACCGCCGGATAGGTCGACGCCGCCCGTGTAGCCATTTCCGAGTTGCGTGGCTAGTCCTTGCGGCAAAGCGTTGACGAGTTCTTCGGCCCCGGCTCGCCTCAACGCGCTGCCCAGGGCCTGCTCGTTTTCGCGGTTGGGTAGGAAGCCGATGCCCACAGCATCTGCGGCGGGCAGTTTGTATCGAACCGCGTCCTGGAAGGTGACGGTGATCCGCGCGCGCCAGTTGTCCAGGACGAGATCGTGAAGTGGCTGGCCGTCGATGAATATTTCACCAGCTGTCGGCGAGTAAAGGCCGCACAGCAGTTTCACCAGGGTGCTCTTACCGGCACCGTTCTCGCCGACCAGGGCGACCACGCTCCCCGCCGGCAACCTAAGGTTGATATCATGGAGCACCTCAGTGGCAGTTCCTGGATAGGTAAAATTGAGGTGGCATAACTCGATCCCGTGCTGTAGTACCAGAGGGGCTTGGCCGGTCGACCTATGCGCCTGCTCCCTGCGTGAATACCTGGTCAGCCAAGCCAGGTGAGCAACGACGCGCAGGGTTGCGGCCATGCCCCCAGAGTAGCCCGCAACGCCCTGTGCAAGGCGTTCAAGCTGAACGCCCAGCAGCAACACAAGCGCCGCATCCCCGATTGTCCCGTGACCACGGATGGCGCGGCTCATGACGAAGATGAGGACGCCACCGTATGTCAGGCCGTAAGCGAGGCCTATCGCCAGCTTCAGCATCAATCCGCGGACCGCTGCCCGCTCGGTTTCGCGACGGGCGTCTGCCTTAAAGCGGAGGATTCGCCCGGGCAAGACACTGCATAGCCCGCTGACTCGCACTTCGGTCCCATACGCGGGCGACGCGGCGATCTCGTCGAGCTGCCTCGCCAGGCGGAGGCCCGGCTGGACTCGCTCTGCGGCAGCAACACCCCAGCGCGCACTTCGCCCGGAGGCCCATACGCGCGCGGCCGCCATGACTACGAACAGCAACAGCAGCGGGCTAACGCTAGTCAGCACCGACAGGATCGCGATTCCTGACACCAGCATGCTGATGCCACCCACCAGGAAAGTCACCGAGTTCTGCAACTCTATCAGATTCCCGCGGATCACCGCGATACGATCAGCCAGGTCTGGCCGCTCATGGTGGCCGATATGGGGCACTGCAGCCGTCAACCTCAGGATTCGATCCTGCACGTAGAAATCCATGCGCTCGTTGAGCGTCGCCCACAGCGCCGTACCCGCGACCTGAAACAGCAGCCATACGCAGATGGCGCTGAGTAGAAGCCCGAACCCCGCAGAGGCTGAGCCGCTACCACTCATCGAGTCGACTAGTGTCCGGACACCGAGCGCTTGAGCCACACCAACAAGGGCCTCAGCTGTCATAATTAGACTCTGCACGGCCGCTAGCGCAGGCGCAGCAAGGAAGGGCAGTGCGAGCATCGTACGAAAGCTCGCCAAGCGTCCCACAGACATGTTAGGCACCTGTCGACCTCGGAAAGTCATCCGTATCGCTGAGATACAGACTGGCTTGGGCCTCGAACATGGCCGCGTACCGGCCTTGGCGGCCGAGCAGTTCGACGTGCGTTCCGACCTCTGCGATGCGACCGCCGTCGAGTACTCCGATCCGATCCGCACCACGTACTACCGAGAAGCGATGCGAAATCGTCAGGGTGGTCCTACCCGCGGACAACTCCTGAAAGCGCTCGACCAGTTCTGCCTCGGCGCGGATATCCAAGGCTGCGGCTGGCTCATCCAGTACGAGTATCCCGGCGCCGTGTTCGGCCGCCCACAGCGCGCGCAGCAGAACGAGGCGCTGCCACTGCCCGACCGAGAGCTCCACCCCGGCTTCCTGATTGCGGTCCAGAGGCGTATTCCAGCCCAACGGAAAGCCGCTGACGACCTTGCCGAACGAGGCTCGCTCAGCAAGCCTGTCCAGCATCTCTGTCTCACCTGGCTCCAAGTCACGCAGAGCAACGTTCTCCGCGACAGTTAGGGGTAGGCGAAGAAAATCCTGCATAACGACTGCGACCCGACGCTGCCATTGCGACGGATCTATTTCCGTCAGGTCGGCTCCGTTGACTGTGATCCGCCCCCGCGTCGGTCTCATCACTCCGGCCAGCAACTTGACAAGCGTGCTCTTCCCTGCTCCGTTAACACCGACGAGTGCGAAAGACTCACTCGCGTGAATCTCCAAGTTTAGGCCAGCAAGGATGTCATGGTCCTGGCCTGGGTAACGGAACGCGACGTCCTCGAACCGAATCGAATAAGTCGACTCCGGTGAAACGTTCGCCAAGCCTCGCTTCTCTGCCTTGACCGACGATATGGACTCTGGCAGGGCCAGGAGCGCTTTGAGCGTCTGCCCGCCCCGTTGCGACAGGACAGACGTCTGAGGGTCGAGACCCGCCACGACCGCGATTATTCCTGCCGCAGCGGAGGTCGCTGCAGCAGTGTCTGCCTGCCCGGACCGCATCCTGGCGACTAGAAGCATCAAGAGCAGAGCCGTCGCTCCCGCGAGCGGAAGCACGGCCAGCAGCCCTCGGACCCGAGTCCTGCGGCGCGCCCGCCACACCGGCATCATCGCGTCCGTCCATTGTCTCATGTGGCCCCCGACAAGCCATCCCGCAAGCCCGAAGATGCGAATCTCTTTTGCGGCTTCTCCCATCCCGAGTTCGAAGAGATAGGAGGTCTTGCGCTGCGCCTCAGCCTGTTCCGGCCAGGCCCGGAACTCCACCCGCCATGCTGAAATAAGGACCTGGTGGGCCAAAATCAATGCCGCTACCAGAATGAACGCGCTCCACCACGGCAGCAACAGTCCCACGAGCAGGAGTGATCCTGCAGCAGCCAGCCGATTCTGCAACACCGACACCGCGATGCGTACAGAGGCAGGCACCGGCATGCCATGAAGACCCCGCGCCCGCGCAAGTGCATCCTGCGTGCCCGCGTCCTCTAGGGTTTCAACGAACGGCGAGGCAAGAAGTGCCCCCGTGATAGCGCTCGTGACGTCCTCATCCAAGCGCCCGACCAGTACCTCAAGAATCCAGTCAACCAGCGGTGATACCAGGCAACGACAGACCAAGATTGCCGACAGACTGACGACCGGCCCCCACGCCCCGGTCATTGATCGCGAATGGACCGCATTCGCCGCGACGGAAACGGCTAGCCCAAGCAGGAGCAGCTCACAAGCCGCCAGCGCCGCACTGAAGGAGCACAGACCGAGCAGTAGCGCTGCCGCTCTCGGGCGACACCGGAACGCGTACCGCAAGAGCCTCAGCAAGTCAGCCAGCTCGATCCGGTGGGAGTGAAGTGCAGTCCGCCCCATCCGCATAGGCGAGCACGATCCACCGGCGCAACGCCTGAACCAATGTTAGCCGCCGTGATCACCAAACCAGTTGCGTTCCTCCGGAATTCCTCAACTTCGGGATCCCTCCACGTCAGCTCGGCCTTGGGACATCCGGTTCTCGACACAGCTCAGGGTACCAAACTCTCTAGAGGATTCAGATCGGGGGACACCAGCCTAGCGAAAAACCATTGCGTCGCAGCAACTACACCTCGTTTCCCCCGCTACGCGTCTTCCCCGACCTGACAAAGCAAACCACGCGCCAACAGGCGCTCCACAAATTCGCTCACCTCATTAGCTGCGCGTGCTGGGGTGCGCCCGGTCCGTCGGGCATAGTATTTGGCCGCTTCATTGATAGAGCCGTTCAAGAGACCTTTCCAAGCCACTTCGCCAGCTGTGTTGAGGCGAATTATCTCCCAATTACGCTGGTCTAGTAGGAGAGCTTGCCCTGGGTTCGGCCCGGGGGTGTAGCTGACGTGCTTTGGTACCGATATTCTCTTGTCTTCCAAGATGACCTCCGGATGGTTGGCTGACCGCGCTCTGCCGCTGAGCCACCGGCACCCCCATATGCCGATCATGCATGGTTGAACGAGTCAGACAGTAGGGAGAGGGAGAGGTCTGGGGGAAATATGATAGAGAAGTGAAAGCTCGTTTCGTCACCGCCTGCCATCGCCCTGTGCGCGACTCCAGGCGGCGCATACAGAAGATCACCGGGATTCATCGAGATGCTGATTGGCGAGATTGATTTCTCGTCATCGCTGGAGACTGGTCCGACATCCCAAGTATTTACTGGCGGCTCGGTCTCGATATCCCAGACTTTATGTCCCTCAAGCTGAACGGCGCATACATGCGGCTGATCTCGATGCCATGCCAGCCCTTCACCACCTGCCGGTGTATAGAATCCTGTGACGCTACAAGAGGTGCTCAATTCGTGATCAATGAACTGCTTCAGCAGTGAGAATCCTGAGAGGTAGATATGCGCCTTCTGCATTGCTGCAGTCACTCCCAAACTAAGCAACTCGTCAACTGTTTCAACAGAGAAGGCTTCCGCCGGCTCAAGCCGTCTCCCCTTCAAGTAGTAAATACAGAAGGGATGATGAAACGAGGAGACCAGAAATTCTGCACCAGTGATCCCTGCAACCAGCGTCAGTATCTCTTTGGATGCCACGGCCTGTTTCGTCGCCCTACCCCAATACTGCCGCAACGACTCGCCTTGCGTGATAACGTCTACACCCGCCATCGCCCCTCCACTAGAAATCTTCCGACAGCACAACTGATGACGGATTCGCTTTTCCCGCATCCGAACAGAAGCCTCAGTCAGAGGTTCGGATGGGACTCTTTGGATATTGCCCGATAACGAAGTATAGATGATCGTACCTGGCAAGCGTGTCCAGTGGGTGAGAATCCGATCGCAGCGTCACCCATGCATGCAGGCCACCTCGACTAAAGCTGAACCCCTCGCTGAGCTCATGACCGAAGTTCAGAACAGCATCGAATCCCGCACAACGCAATCCTCCGCAGATGCCGACGGCCTCATAAAGGCATCGTTGTCTGCCGACGAGGTAACGGAGAACCTTTCTGATCCGTTCCGCCATCAAGCGAGCGGCCTCGACATCGACAGACTGCGAATTCTGGAGAGATTTCAGAGCCTCCAGTCTGAGAACCACACCCTGTAGCCCTCTCA
>DATDMG010000077.1:0-2154 GCA_036518955.1 Kineosporiaceae bacterium
TGCAGGAGCAGGAGCGGATGTTCGGGCGCACGAAGGTGACCGGGGCACCGTTGAGCGGCACCCGGGAGCAGGACGTCCCCGAGTACGCCGCGGACCCGCAGGGCGTCGTCGTCCCGCTGACCGCCCATATCCGGCTCGCCAACCCGCGCACCGCGGCCACGGACGCCGGTCGGATGCTGCGCCGCGGCTACAACTACGACCGGGGTACCGACGTCAACGGTAACCTCGAGATGGGTCTGATCTTCGTCGCCTACCAGCAGGACCTCGCGCGGCAGTTCGAGGCGACCCAGACCCGCCTCATCGGCGAGCCGCTGGTCGACTACATCAGCCCGATCGGGGGTGGGTACTTCCTGGTGCTGCCCGGCGTCCGGGACGCCCAGGACTGGTACGGCCGCACCCTGTTGAGCTGAGCCGGGCCGAGGCCGGGCCGTTCCGCGGGTCCGGCGGGCGGGTGCGGCAGGCCGGGGGTGCCTGACTCGTCTGCCCCCACTGGCCGTTGACCGGTCGATGTACCTGTTCAGCACAGGTGAACAGCTGCCTTTCGCGAGACCCGTCAGTGAAGGCTTGGTGAACATTGCAAGGCGCTTCGCCGATCACTGCACTCATTGTGATAGATGAACTCAATTCGCTCAACCCTGCGCATTCAGTAGTATCATGTGACGAAACTTAACATTGTGGACCAAGGGCCAATGAGGTACAGTCCCCGACGTGTCGATCAGTTCCAGGAAACGTTCCCTCCTCACCGTGGTTGCTTTGGCTGCGGTTGTCGCACTCTCCGTTCCGATGGACGCCCAGGCGGCAACCCCGACTCAGGACATCACTTGGACGGACAAGTCGGCGGATGGCGCCACATCCACGACGGTAACTCTTCACTTTCCTCAGGGAGCGCCAAGCTCTTCGGCGATCGATGCTTTGCACACTAACTCCACCGCGTCCAGCGCGGTGGTCGCCGCTGGCCCTGGCCCGCAGGGAGCATGGCTGTACTGTGACACCTTCTATTCGTACTCAACGGTGGATGCGACCTGGTCGTTCCAACACCAGTGCGGCGGAAGGACTGGGCCTTGGGGAATCAACCTTGCCGCTAAGTGGTGTGCGGTCGCGATCGGTGTGGCGGCGGAGCAGGGTATGGATTGGACCAATAACGGAGTAACGCAGGGTCGCCAGGCGCCGCATGCCCAGGGGTGCATTTATCAGTTCCATGGCACATATAATCCTGACTATGACTATGACTGGATCACCTATTCTGACACTTTTCAGATGCCGGTAAACATTGGCGGAAGGGTGGGCGTAGCGACGTTCTATATGACCGGCAGCTTCACCAGCTCTGGGCAGACTCCGCAGGACTAGGGGCCGGTGGCGGCAATGTGCCGACAAGGGTGCCTTTCCCGCCCGAGCTCAAGCGTCTCACGTCAAGCGACTGGGTGGCTGCCGCGGCTCTCGGCAGCCACTACGCGCCATGAGATAGGATTCGGTGCATGTCTGGTGTGGATCGCAAGTCTCGATTGGACCTCGGCGACCTGCGGGACTTCCTCGATCGCGTCGTCATGCCTGTCGCGCGGGGAATCCTGACAGAAGAGGAATTCGAGGATGCTTGGGTTTCCTTGGAGCCCGACGCCTTCCAGCCGGATAACTCCGTGGTATGGGTGAGAGTGCTGGCCGCCGGGGAAGCATGGGCTCATGCCATATGGATTCCCGGCCAGGAAGACGACACGTATGTCGGTTTAGCCGCGCGAATCGCAGACAGCTTGCAGGATTGGATCGCCGAGTCTGGGTTCGGTTGGGGTCAACTTCGCGTGGCCCAGTACCGAATTGACTAGCAAGATCGGCTTTCCGCGCGATGAACCCCAACGCCGAACGGCTCACGTTCTGCCGGCCGAAACCGGCCTCTGCGGCCGTAAGCACTCAGGCCCGCCGCCGCGGTCGAGTACATCACCGGGGTCCGGATCGGCACCCGGCAGCTGATCGAGCTGACCAGGGCGGGTACTTCTTCGGGCTCGCCCAGTCCTTCTCCGGCGTGGCGGACGTCGCCGAGATGGACCGGCTGGTCTGGATCCCCGCCGCGGGGGGCTGGGCGGCGGGCGGCAGCTACCAGGTGATCAGGGTCATCCGGATGCTGGTGGAGTTCTGGGACCGGGTCTCGTTGCAGGAGCAGGA
>DATDMG010000078.1:0-10274 GCA_036518955.1 Kineosporiaceae bacterium
ACCCCCGGGGGTGACCATGGGTGAGATCACGGTGGTGGACGCCGCGGCGCTCGCCGCCGCGGCCCGCACGACGTCGGCCTGCTCGCGCGGCGTCCTCACGGCCACCGGGGCGACCGGTCCGCCGCTCGATCAGCTGGCCGCGGAGCTCCCGGGGGCTCGGGTGGCGCACCAGGTGGTGGCCTTGAGGCAGGTCGTGAGCGGCGTCCTCGGCGAACTCGGCCGAGCCCTGGACGGCTGGAGTCGGCTCCTGGCGGCCGCGGGCGTGGCGTACGGGCGGGCGGAGAGCGAGGCCGTCGCGTCGGTCGAGCGGGGACCCCGGTGACCAGGCTCGACTCGGGTCCGTCGGCCGGGTCGTCGGCGGATCCGTCGGCCGCGTCGGTTGCTGCGGAGCCGGTGCCGGCGGCGGGCCCCGGGCTCGCCGACGTGCCGTTCCCCGGTGCTACCGCCCAGCTCAGGGCCGTCTTCGGGGTCACCGGTCCGGCCGACGTCCCGATCTGGATGACCCGGGGCGGATCGGCCGCGAGAACGGCCGCGGCCGCGATGGCGGCCGACTCGGCGGTGGTGCGGCGCGTCGCGACGACCGTCGGGTCGGTCCTCGGTGCTACCGCCGACGCACTGGGGTGGCAGGGCCGGGCGGCATCCGCCGCGCAGGCCAGGGCGCTGCAGCTGCACCGCGAGCTGCTGGCGATCGCGGCGCAGTTCGACGCCGCGCAGACCGCCTTCACCGGCTTGGCGGCCGCGCTCGACGTCCAGCAGGCGGCGATCGGGTCGCCCGCCTCGACCTGGCTGCGGGCGACGCCGGACCGGCAGCTGGCGTTGCTGCGGCAATGGTTGCCCGCCGTGCACGCGCTCGACACCGCCGACGCCCGGGCGGCCACCGCGGTGGGTGAGGTGGTCACCTCACTCGCCGCGGTCCACGTCCACGTCGGGGTGGCGGGCGGGGCGTCCGGCGCCTCCTCGGGCGGGTCCTCGGCCGAGGAGGAGGGCCTGCTGGACGGCGCCGTGCACACCGTCGGGGCCTTCTGCGGGCAGGTCGTGAACGCCCTCGCCTCGTTCGCGAACGCGACGGGGCACGACCCCGGTGACGCCGTCCAGCTGGTGGCCGGGCTGCTGCTGATGCAGGCGGGTTCGGCCGGCGAGGTGGCCGGGGGAGTGCTGGACGCCACGGGCATCGGGGCAGCGGTCGGCGTGCCGGCAGGGGTCGTGTCGGCGGGGGTGGTCGCGGCGGGCGCGGGGCTGGCCGGGGGGTCCGCGGTCCGGCTGGCCCAGCACGCCGCCACCGACGACAGGGTCACGCCGATGCAGATGACGGGTGAGCGGGCCGGCGGCTCGCCCGATCCGGGCCCTGCGCCGTCCGCGGGCGGGCCCTGGCTCGATATCGAGGATGCCAACTACGCGCAGCGGACGGCGCGGGTCCGATTCTCCGACAGCGGTATCTTCGCCGGGCGGACCATCGACGAGGTCGCCGACGACCTGCGGAAGGGGGTGTTGACACCGGACGATGTCCAGATCGACGTGATCCGGCGCGGCGGCAAGGTGCTGATCCTGAACACCCGGTCCTCGCTGGCGCTGGAGGAGGCGGGGATCCCCCGCTCGGCGTGGCGCATCGTGGACCGGACCGGTAAGCCTGCCTACGAGAGGCGCCTGTCGGAGCAACTGTCCAACAACCGGCTGGATCCCACCGGCATCGGCGGAGTGCGCGTACGAGGAAGGGGCACGTCGTGGCCGACGAGGTGAGGGAGTTGTTGCCGCTGCCGGTTCCCTCGACGGAGATCGATGACGTCTGGCTGAAAGATTCCGCTGGCGCTGTGACCGTCGGTTTCGAATACGGGGAGGACGAGCCTCGGGTCGACGGACTGCGCTTCATCCGCCCACGGGCGTACCGGCACCGAGCGGAGAGTCACTGCACGGCGTGGCACCTGGAGGCCTACGATCGGATCGTCGAGATCGTCGACTCCTCGTGGGTCGCGGAGTTGCGGCAGGCGATGCCGATCGACATGCGTCATCTCTTCGAGATGCGGCATTTCATGTCCTACTTCGACAGCTTCGGATGCTACGAAGTGGTCGCGCAGGCATGGTCCCCACTGTCGGAGCGAGATCGTGACGGGCAGCACTGATGAGAATGCTGACGCATGAACGCCTGAGCAAGGTTGTCGCGCACGCCTTGCGTCACGAGCCGTGGCTCTACGAGCTGGAACTCGACGACGAAGGCTGGGTACCGGTCGACGAACTGCTGGAGGCCTTGGCCGCGAAGGGATCGGACTGGGCAGGTCTGGGAGCGAGCGACATCGAGGCGATGCTGGCCTCGTCGTCCAAGCAGCGGTACGAGCTCGCCGCGGGCAGGATCAGAGCACTGTACGGCCACTCGGTGCCGGGGCGGCTCGCCAAGCAGAAGGCGGTGCCACCCGAGATCCTCTACCACGGGACGTCGCCACCGGCCTGGGTGACGATCCGCTCCGCCGGGCTCGCCCCGATGGGGAGGCAGTACGTTCACCTGTCGGTCGACGAGGTGATGGCCGGGCAGGTCGGCCGCCGGAAGGCCGCACGCGCGGTGGTGGTGCGGGTCCGCGCCGGGGAGGCGGCGCGCAATGGTGTGCCCTTCTACCGGGGGAACGAGCACGTCTGGCTGGCGGACGGCGTCCCCGCGAGATATCTGGAAGCTGTCGACGGAGCGTCACGACCGCCTCCGTGCGCATCATGAGACCGAACGCGCCCACGCCGAGGCCGATCCCGGGCCTCGCGCCCGCAAGCGCCTGGTCACCGTCGAGCCAGAGTGATGCTCTCCAAGGGCCCGGGTCAGGGGCGGCGCGCGATCCGCCACCCCACCAGGACGCCGGCCAGCGCGATCGCCGCGCCCACCAGCGCCGCCGGCAGCGGATCGCGGACGTCGACCCGCACGTTGCGGCCGGCCGGTGCCGGCGGCCTGGTGAAGACGGTCGGCGGGATTGCCGGCAGGACCGGCTCGGGCGGCCTCGGCTCCGCGCGGGCGTCGCCGTCATCGCGGGCGACCTCCGCCTCCGCGACGGGCGATGCCGGGGCGGCGGGCGATGCCGGGGCGGCCGCTGCGCCCGTCAGATGGGAGTCCACCGCGCTGAAGAACTCGCCGGCGAGCTTGCGGGCGACGCCGCCCAGCACCCGCTGGCCGACGCCCCCGACGGTGCCGCCCACGACGGCGGCCGCGTCGTAGCGCAGCAGGGTAGTCCCGTCGGGCAGGCCGTCGAGGGCCACCGTGACGTCGGCGCTGACGGTCCCGGGGGCCCCGGAGCCGCTCGCCCGCAAGGTGAACTCCGAGAAGGGAACATGGTCCGACAACGCGACGTCCCCCAGGTACGTCCCCTTGATCGAGGCGACGCCGGCCGTGACGGTCATCCGGTACCGGTCCGGGCCCACTGTTTCGAGGTGCTCGCACCCCGGGATGGTCCGCACCAGGACGGCGGGATCGTTGAGCGCCGCCCACACCTGCTCGGGCGTGGCGTGGAGGGTGGCGCTGCCAGAGACCTTCACCGAGGGGCTCCTCTGCGGACGGGCGGCGGACGGGCGGCGGACGGGTGTGGTGGCGGACGGGTGTGGTCAGGGCATCCGGCGGAGCGCCCAGAGCTCCGACGGGCTGATCGGCATCCGGTGGATCCGGACGTCGGCACCGCCGGCGGTCTCGGCGTCCTCGATGGCGGCGGCGAGCACCGCCGCCACCGGGATCACGCCGGCCTCCCCGGCCCCCTTGATGCCCAGCGGGTTCAGCGGCGACGGCGTCTGGAGGTGCCCGGTCTCGATCTCCGGGATCTCGCTGGCGTACGGCATCAGGAAGTCCATGAACGAGGCGTTCAGCAGCTGTCCCGCGTCGTCGTACACGAGCCGCTCGTACAGTGCGCCGCCGATCCCCTGGGCGACGCCACCGTGGATCTGGCCTTCCACGATCATCGGGTTGATCAGTCGCCCGCAGTCGTGCACGACGGCGTAGCGCAGGATCCGGATCTCGGCGGTCTCCGGGTCGGTCTCCACGATCGCGGCGTGCATCCCGGCCGCGAAGGTCGACCGCAGCGGGGAGTAGTAGTCGGTCGCCTCCAGGCCGGGCTCGTCGTCGTCCGCGACCGGGGGCGTCTCGTTCGAGCCGCGGCCGGCGAACTGGGTCGCCGCTGCGGCCGTGCGGTCGAACGCGTACCGCAGCGGGTTCGACAGCACCGCGACCGTGCCCAGCCCGAGGTGGGAGTCCGGAGCGCCGACGACGCGGACGTCCCCGTCGACGATCTCCAGGTCGCGCGGATCCACCTCCAGCGCGTGCGCCGCGATCCGCAACGCCTTCTCGCGCACCTTCCGGGCGGCCAGCGCGACCGCGTTGCCGCTCATCACCGCGGCCCGCGACGCGAAGGTTCCCACCGCGTACCCGAACCGCCGGGTGTCCCCGGACGTGACGTGGACGTCGTCCACGGGCACCCCGAGGACGTCGGCCACCACCTGGGCGAACACCGTCTCGTGGCCCTGCCCCTGGGTGGTCAGGCCGATCGCCACGTTCACCCGGCCGGACGTCTCGACCTGGACGTGCGCGCCCTCGTAGGGGCCCGGCCCGGTCCCCTCGACGTAGCATCCGAGCCCGATCCCGATCCGGCGTCCCTCGCCGCGGGCCCGCTCCTGCTCCGCGGCGAACGAGTCCCACCCGATCAGCTTCTTGATCATTTCGAGGGCTGCGGGGTAGTCTCCCGAGTCGTAGATCAGGGGCCGGCCGTCCTGGAACGTCAGCTGATGGTCGTACGGCATCTCGTCCGGCTGGATGAAGTTCACCGCCCGGACGTCGGCGCGGTCCTTGCCGAGGTGCCTCGCGATCGCGTCCATGGTCCGTTCCATCGCGAACACCCCCTGCGGCCGCCCGGCACCCCGGTACGGCGTCACCAGGACCGTGTTCGTGAACAGCGACGTGAACTCGACCCGGTACGCGCCCGGCTTGTACGGCCCGAGCAGCTGGGTCGAGGTGTTGATCGGCACGATGACGCCGTACGGCAGGTAGGCGCCGTTGTCGTGCCAGAACGTCACGTCGAGGCCCGCCAACCGCCCGTCGTCGTCGAAGCCCGCCTCGACGTGCAGCAGCGCCTGCCGCTCGTGGGCGCTGGAGACGAAGTGTTCCCGGCGGTCCTCCACCCACTTCAGATCGCGCCCGAGCCGGCGCGCCGCCCAGGGCACCAGCACCTCCTCCGGCCAGGGGTGCGTGATCTTCACTCCGAACCCGCCGCCGACGTCCGGTGCGATGCAGTGGATCCGCGCCAGCGGCAGGCCCAGTTTGGCCGCGAGGGCGGCCCGCAGGCCGGTCGACGTCTGGGTCGACGACCAGACCCGCATCGTGCCCTCGTCGGCGTTCCACCGGGCGAGCACGCCCTTGCCCTCCAGCGGGGAGGACAGGCTCCGCTCGATGTCCAGGTCCAGTGCGATCCGGTGCGGCGCCGCCGCGATCGCGGCCGGGGCGTCCCCGACCTCCTGCACGAGGTGGGCGGCGACGTTGCCCGGCGCGTCCTGGTGCACCAGCCGATCGCCGTCCCGGGCGTGCGCGACCCCCACCACCGCGGGCAGCAGCACGTAGCGGACGGCGATCCGGTCGACGACGTCCTCGGCGACGTAGCGGTCGCTCGCCACCACCATGGCGATCGCCTCGCCGACGTGGTTGACCTCGCCCCGCGCCAGCGGGTAACCGGTGATCCCGGCGGTGATCGACGGATGCGGGATCAACAGCGGGAGCGGCTCGGACACGTGGGTGCCCTCACGCTCGTCCGACTCGGCCAGGTCGTCCCAGGTGTAGACGGCGACAAGACCGTCGACGTCCAACGCCGCCGTCACGTCGACGTCGAGCACCCGGGCGTGCGCGTGCGGGCTCCGGACGAACGCGACGGCGAGCGCGTCGTGCCCCAGGTCGTCGAGGTAGCGGCCGCCTCCCGTGAGGAGTCGCGGGTCCTCCCGACGGACGACGCTGGAGCCGATCAGCGACGAACCGCTGGGTGCCGGCTGGGTCGCCTTGGCCCGGCGGCGCCGGGGGGCCGCCGCCCGGGCGGGGCGCTCCGGGGCGGTCACCCGCGCACCTCGCCGGTGCTCTGCCGAGCCAGCTCGGCCGCCCGCAGGACGGAGGCGACGATGTTCTGGTACCCGGTGCAGCGGCACAGGGTGCCGGCCACCGCCTCGCGCGCCTCCTCCCGGGTCGGTGCGGGGTTCTCCTGGAGGTACGCCGTCACGGTCGTGAGGAAGCCCGGGGTGCAGAACCCGCACTGCAGGCCGTGGCACTCCCGGAACGCCTGCTGCACCGGCGACAGCGTGCCGTCGTCCCGGGCCAACCCCTCCACCGTGGTGATGCCGTGTCCCTCGGCGCTGACCGCGAGCATCAGGCAGGAGCGCACCGGGCGGCCGTCCAGCAGCACCGTGCAGGCCCCGCACACCCCGTGCTCGCAGCCGACATGCGTCCCGGTGAGGCCGAGGTCGTGCCGCAGACAGTCCGAGAGCAGCCGCCGGGCCGGGACGCGTACCTGGCACCCCTGCCCGTTGACCTGCAGCACGACGTCGAGCATCTGGTCCACCCCGCTCACCGCTCCCCCTCCTCGCCGAGGTCCGACCCGGCTCGTGCCGCGGCGGCCGCGAGGGCCCGGGCGGCGAGCACCCTGGCCAGCTCGGCACGGTAGGCCGCGGTGGCGTGGATGTCGCTGTCGGGCTCCAGCCCTTCGGTGGCCACCGCGGCGACGGAGCGCCAGGCCGCGGGCTCGACCGCGTCCGGTAGGCGCAGGCCCGCCGTCCGCGCCGCGGGGCCGACGTCGACGGCCACCGGGACGGGACCCATCGTCAGGAACGCCGCCAGCGCGTCGGTCACCGCTCCGTCCGGATCCAGGGTCGCCGCCGCGGCGACCCCGCACACGGCGTAGTCACCGTGCCGCCGGGAGACCTCGACGAATGCGGTGCCGGTCCGACCCGGGAACGCCGGGAAGAACGCCTCGACCGCCAGCTCCCCGGGCCCGATCGACGACTCCATCGGGCCGAGGAAGAACTCCGCCGCGGGGACCTCGCGACGGCCGGCGGTACTGGCCAGGGTCACCGAGCCGGCGGTGAGGGCGAGGACGGCGGTCAGCTCGCCGCTCGGGTCGGCGTGGGCGAGCGATCCGACACTCGTGCCACGGTTGCGGATCGTCGGGTGCGCGACGAGCCGGAGCGCCTGGCGTAGCAGCGGTTGGGCCGAGGCCGCCGCGTCGTCCCGCTCGACGTCCGCGTGCCGGGCCAGTGCGCCCACCCGGACGCCGTCCACGTCACTGCGCACGTACGCCAGGTCGGTGAGGCGGTTGATGTCGACGAGGTGGCCCGGAGCCGCCAGCCGCAGGGAGAGGATCGGCAGCAGGCTCTGGCCCCCGGCCAGGACCTTGCCGTCGGAGCGCGTCTCCGCCAGCACGGCGAGGGCCTCGTCGAGGGACTCCGGCCGGTGGTAGGTGAACGGCGGCGGCTTCACGCGTCGCATCCTCTCTCGCCGCGGCCGGGCACGACAGCGAAACGGCCGGGCGTCGGTGGCGTGTCCGTGGCGGCACCCGCCACCCGGCGTCGCGTCCGAGCTGTGCCGCCCCGGTCCCGGCCCGGGCACACCCGAAACCGTGCAGGTGCGGCCCGGGCGGCAAGCGCACGTCGTGACGGAGGTGCCGTCGGTTTGTGGTGTGACGATCACATCGGGTGACATTTCTGCCGTTCCGCGGCGAAGCGTCGGCTTCTCTGGCTATCTTCGCCGCGCATCCGACCGCAATTCTGATCTGAATCCCACGGGAAATGGAGTAGTGCCTGTCATGCGTGGAAAACGCGCGCTCCCGGTCGCCGCGGCTGCCGGCCTGTCTGTCGTCATCGCTCTCTCTGCGGCCTCTCCGTCGTCCGCGGCTCCGGACCGGCTGGAGGCGGTCACCCGTACCGCCCTGACGGCCGAGGGAGCCCTGGCGGTGGCGCTGCCGTTCCCCGGCAGGTCCCCGGCCGCGGTGCAGTCGCTGTCCGTGCAGGCGATGAAGGGGGCGGCCAGCTTCCACGTCCGGATGCACGCCGTCGACGGTCAGGACACGACGGACCTCGACTTCGTCGTCGGCAAGACCGGCGGGCGCGGCACGGTGAGCCGGACCGGGCACGGCAGCCTGCACCTGATCCGGGTCCAGTCGATGATCTACGTCCAGGGCGACGAGGCGTTCTGGCGGTCGACGGGTGAGAGCAAGGAGGCCGCCGCGCTGCTGATCGGCCACTGGGTGGGGATCAAGGGTAAGAACAAGGGCATCGAGGCCATCCGCCGCCAGCTCGCCCCCGACTTCTGGATCTCCATGCTGAGCTCCCCGAAGGCGACGCAACGCGTCCCGGGCAAGACCGTCGACAAGACCCCCACGGTCGGTTTGACGAACGGGGGTGACGTGGTCTACGTCGCGGCCAAGGGCAAGCCCTACCCGTTGCTGGTGGAGGACAAGGACACCCCTGACAACAGGATCACCTTCTCCGAGTGGAACAAGAAGGTGACGTTCAAAGCCCCCAAGGTCCTGGCGGTCGTCACCGTGAACAACTGATCCGACAGTGCGTCGGCGCGGCGCCCGGCCCCGGGGTCAGGCGCCGCGCACCTACAGCACCTGGAGCGCGACCTGCAGGGACAGCCTCAGGTGCGGATCGCGGGTGAACGGGCCGAGCAGCCGTTCCAGCTGTCGCGATCCGGTACCCCGCAGCAGCGGGCGGCCCGGCGCGACACGCCCGTGAACAGGGCGGTGCTGGCATATTCTGGCGCTGGCCGGGTCCATCCTCGGCGGATCTGAACACACCTGGACGGCAGCGGCCCGGCCTGCGTCGCGGGGAGAGTCGCGGCGGGCGGCCCGGCCGGCCCCATCGGAGGTGGACGTGGCGTTCGTGGTGGCGAGCACCGCCGTCAGTGACCTCGTCCGCGGCGCACCACGGACGGCCCGGGTGGTCGCGGTCCTGCCCGCGGCGGTCTACCTCGAGGTGCCGGCCACCCCCGGGCCGCGTTGGCTGGCGCTGCTCGCGCGGGACGCCGTCCGGGTGCCGATCGGCCTGGTCACGGCCCTGCCCAGGGCACGTCGGCCGTTCCACGACCTGGGTGTCGGCGACCTCGCCTCGATCGGTGCCGGCGAGCTGTGCCTGCACGCCCGTCGCACCGCCGGCCGCCACGACGCGGGCTACCGGCCGCTGCGCTACTGGGATCCCACCGCCCCGGCGCTCTGCGGCGCCCTCGCCGGGCCCTCGCCGACGCGCCGCGGCGAGGCGCTCGCCCAGCTCATCGCTGTCCTGCCGGACGCTGACGCCGCGGGTTGGGCGGAGCGGGCGCTCGACCTCGAGGCGGCGTTGGCGCCGCCGGTGCCGGCGTCCGACCGGGTCGCCGCCACCGTGGGCGAGCTCGTCGGGCTGGGTCCCGGCCTGACCCCGGCCGGGGACGACGTCCTCGCCGGCGTCCTGGTCACCCTGGCGGCGGCCGCGGACGAACCGCGCCGTGCGGCCCTCGCCCACGCCGTCACCGCCGCCCTCCCGCGGACCGCGCCGATCTCCGCGGCCCTGCTGGCCCAGGCCTGCCGCGGCCGGACCGTTCCCGAGGTCGCGGCGCTGCTGCGGGCGATCGCCGGGTCCGGCGATCTCGACGCGGCCCTCACGGGGCTGGCGCTCGTCGGGCACACCTCGGGCGCCGCGCTGGCGCTCGGGGTCCGCGCGGCGCTCCGGGCCCGTGCCCGCGACCTGCGCCCGGGCCGGCCCCTGCGCAGCTGCGCATGAGTGCCGCGGAGGTGGGGGCGGGGGTGGAGACCGTCGAGGTGCGTTCCGGTGCCTACCACGACTCGGTGACCTTGATGCAGGTCAGCCGGACCGTCGCGGGCGTGCCCGGCGTGCTCGCGGGTCAGGTGGCGATGGGCACCGACCTGAACCTGGAGGTGCTGCGGGGGATGGGCTTCACCGTCCCGGACGGCGCCGGTCCCGCCGACCTGATCGTCGCCGTCCGCGCGGTGGACGCCGCCGCCCACGCGGCCGCCGCCGACGCCGTGGCGGCCGCCCTGGCGCCCGCCCCCGGGCGGGCCTCCGGTCCGGGCACCGGCAGCGAGGTCGCCCCCCACCGGACGTCCGGGGCCGCCGTCCGCGCCCTCGGCGCCGCCGCCGGCGGCGGGGGCACCCTGACCCTGGTGTCCACGCCCGGGGCGTACGCGTTCGTGGAGGCGATGGACGCGCTGGAGTCCGGTGCCGATGTCCTGATCTTCAGCGACAACGTGTCGGTCGACCAGGAGGTCCGGCTCAAGCAGGTCGCCGCCGAGCGC
>DATDMG010000079.1:0-4829 GCA_036518955.1 Kineosporiaceae bacterium
TGCGGACGGCGCTGCGGGCGGACACCCGGGGTGCCACGGTGATCATAGTGGCGCAGCGGATCAGCACCGTGCTGGGTGCTGACCAGATCGTCGTCCTCGACCAGGGCCGGGTCGTCGGCGTCGGCACCCACGAGGAGCTCCTGGCCGGTTGCCCCACCTACGCGGAGATCGTGTCGTCCCAGCTCAACCAGACGGAGGCAGCGTGAGCGTCGTGACCAGGCCCCCGGCGGGTGGGCGTCCTGGCGGCGACCGACCGGCGTTCGGTCCCGGCCGAGCCATGGCCAGCTTCGGCACTCCGACCGAGAAGGCCGGCGACTTCGGCGGCACGTTCCGCCGGCTGCTGCACCGGTTGCGCCCGGAGCGGTTCACGATCGGTACGGTGATCACGCTGGCGCTGATCAGCGTGACGTTCTCGATCGCCGGCCCGAAGCTCCTCGGTGACGCCACCAATATCTTGTTCGAGGGCGTCGTCGGCAAGCGGTTGCCCGCCGGGATCAGCCAGAACCAGGCCGTCGCCGCGCTCCGGGCGCGGGGCGAGACGACGCAGGCCGACATGTTGGCGGCGATGCACGTCGTCCCCGGGGTCGGGGTCGACTTCGACCGGCTCGGGCAGGCGCTGCTGTGGGTGGTGGGGGTCTACCTGCTGGCCTCGCTGTTCGCGTGGGGCCAGCAGTACCTGATGGCGGGTGTCACCCAGCGGGTCGTGTTCGCGCTCCGCGAGGAGGTCGACGGCAAGCTCGGCCGGTTGCCGTTGCGGTACTTCGACCAGCACGCCCGCGGTGACCTGCTGAGCCGGGTCACCAACGACATCGACAACATCAACACCACCCTCCAACAGGCACTCACCCAGAGCATCTCGTCCATGACCATGGTGCTCGGCGTCCTGGGCATGATGCTGTGGATCAGCCCGTTGCTGGCGCTCGTCTCGCTGGTGACCGTTCCGCTGTCGGTGCTCGCGACGATGGTCATCGCCAAGCGGTCGCAGCCGCAGTTCGCCCAGCAGTGGCGGTGGACCGGCACACTGAACGGTCACGTGGAGGAGATGTATTCGGGCCACAACCTGGTGAAGGTCTACGGTCACCAGGCCGAGGCGCAGCGGGTCTTCGACGAGGTCAACGACAAGGTGTACCGGGCGAGCTTCCGGGCCCAGTTCATCTCCGGCATCGTCTGGCCCGCGATGAACTTCATCGGCAACCTCGGCTACGTAGGGATCGCCGTCATCGGCGGCTTCCGGGTGGCCTCCGGGCAGATCTCGTTGGGCGACGTCCAAGCGTTCATCCAGTATTCCCGGCAGTTCACCATGCCGATCACCCAGCTCGCCAGCATGGCGAACCTGATCCAGTCCGGGATCGCGTCGGCGGAACGGATCTTCCAGGTGCTGGACGAGCCGGAGGAGGAGCCGGACGCCGCGGAGCCGGTGCACCTCGGCGACGTCCGTGGCCACGTCGTCTTCGACGGGATCTCGTTCCGGTACACCGACGACAAGCCGCTCATCGACGACCTGTCCCTGCAGGCCAGCCCGGGCCAGACGGTGGCGATCGTGGGGCCGACCGGCGCAGGCAAGACGACCTTGGTCAACCTGCTGATGCGGTTCTACGAGCTGCAGGCCGGCCGGATCCTGCTGGACGGCGTGGACATCCGCGACCTCACCCGGGACGAGCTGCGCCGCTGCTTCGGGATGGTGCTGCAGGATGCCTGGCTCTTCGGCGGCACGATCCGGGAGAACATCGCCTACGGCGCGGACGGCGCGACCGACGAGCAGATCCTCGGCGCGGCCGAGGCGGCGCACGTCGACCACTTCGTCCGGATCCTGCCGGACGGGTATGACACGGTGCTGGACGACGAGGCCGCCAATGTGTCCGCGGGCGAGAAGCAGCTGCTGACGATCGCCCGTGCGTTCCTGGCCGACCCGCCGATCCTGATCCTCGACGAGGCGACGTCGTCCGTCGACACCCGCACGGAGGTGCTCATCCAGCAGGCGATGGCCCGGCTGCGGGCGGGGCGGACCAGCTTCGTGATCGCCCACCGGCTCTCCACGATCCGGGGCGCGGACACCATCCTGGTGCTCCAGGACGGCGCGGTCGTCGAGCAGGGTACGCACGAGGAGCTGCTGGCCCGCGGCGGTGCCTACCACGCGCTCTACACCAGCCAGTTCGCCCAGAGCCCGGAGGAGATGGCCACCGGGGTGGCCGGATCCTGAGGCGCCCCTGCGGGTGGCCCGGCCCCCGAGGGAGAGACCCCTCGGGGGCCGATTCGGTTCCGGCGGGTTTCGCCAGGCACACTCTCTTCGGCAGGCGCAACGGTGCGCCCTGTGTCGACCATCGCCAGCCATCCGCCGTCCGCGAGGAGTGACCCGTCGTGATCGCGCCACCCGCGTCGCCGACCCGAGCCCTGCTCCTGGAGAACATCCATCCCGACGCCGTGCGGCTCATGACCGCGGCGGGGTGCGAGGTCGAGACCCGCACGGGAGCCCTGGACGAGGCCGACCTGATCAAGGCGATGGACGGCGTCCAGCTCCTGGGTATCCGGTCGAAGACGACGGTCACCGAGAAGGTGCTGGCGGCGGCCGGTGAGCTGATCGCCGTCGGGGCCTTCTGCATCGGGACCAACCAGATCGACCTGCCCGAGGTCAGCCGACGCGGGGTGGCGGTGTTCAACGCACCCTTCTCGAACACCCGCAGCGTCGTCGAGCTGGCGCTGGCCGAGATCATCTCGCTGACCCGGCGGATGACGGAGAAGGACCGCCTGATGCACGCGGGCGTCTGGGACAAGTCGGCGGCGGGCGCGCACGAGGTGCGCGGTCGGACCCTCGGCATCGTCGGGTACGGCAACATCGGCGCGCAGCTCTCGGTGCTCGCCGAGGCCATCGGCATGCGGGTCGTCTTCCACGACACCGCGGACAAGCTGGCGCTCGGCAACGCCCGCCGCTGCGAGAGCCTGGCGGAACTGCTCGAGGTCGCCGACGTCGTGACGCTGCACGTCGACGGGCGGCCCGGTAACGCGGGCCTGTTCGGGGAGGCGGAGTTCGCGGCGATGCGGCCGGGGTCGCTGTTCCTCAACCTGTCCCGCGGGTTCGTGGTCGACTACGCCGCGCTGGCCGGGCGCCTGGAGTCCGGGCACATCGCCGGGGCCGGCGTCGACGTCTTCCCGGAGGAGCCGCTGTCGGCCGGTGACGAGTTCGTCTCGCCGCTGCGCGGGCTGGTCAACGTCGTCCTCACCCCGCACATCGGCGGCTCCACCGAGGAGGCGCAGCAGGACATCGGCCGGTTCGTCGGTGGCAAGCTGCTCGACTACCTCAAGTCCGGGGCGACCTCGCTGAGCGTCAACCTCCCCCAGCTCGCGTTGCCCGAGGCTACGAACGAGCACCGGCTGATCCACATCCACCGGAACACGCCCGGCGTGCTGGCCGCGATCAACGGTCGACTCGCCGCCGGCGGCGTCAACATCGACGCCCAGTACCTCGGCACCCGCGCCGACCTCGGCTACGTGATCACGGACGTCGGCAGCCAGCTGGACGACGTCACCGTGCGCAGCCTGCAGGACCTCCCCGAGACGATCCGGCTGCGAGTGCTGCACTGACCGGCGTCACCCGGGTCGGCCGACGAGGTAGTCGGCGATCCCGGCCGCCAGGGCGGCGGCGGCCCGCTGACGCCACGCCGGGTCCGTCATCCGGCGGGCGTCCGCCGCGTTGCGCATGTTTCCGCACTCGATGAACACCTTGGGGACGGTGGACAGGTTCAGCCCGCCGAGGTCGTTGCGGGCGACGACGCCCCCCGTCGTCGTCCCGGTGTAGGTCGAGAGCGGCTCGCCGGTCCCGGCCCGGAAGGCGTCCCGGATGTCGATGGCCAGTCGCCGGGACGGCGCGACGATCGCGTCGTTGCGCCCGATCCCGCGTGGGGTGATCACGTGGAACCCGTAGCCTGCCGCCGGTGCCCCGTCGCCGTGGATGGAGATGGCGGCGTCGGCGTGCGCCTGGTTGCCGATCGCCGTCCGTTCGGTGATGCAGGGCCCCACGCCGTCGTCGCCGGTGCGGGTGAGGACGACGCTCGCCCCCTCGGCGCGGAGCAGCCCGGCGAGGCGCAGCGAGACGTCGAGCGCGAACGCGGCCTCGGCGTACCCGGCGTTCGTCTCGGTGCCGGTGGTGTCGCAGGCCTTGGTCCCGTTGCCGATGTCGACCGTGCGGGCGATCTGCGCGGTGTGCCGGAAGTTGCCGCCGTTGTGCCCCGGGTCGATCGCAACCATCCTGCCCCGCAGCGCCCCGGCGGACGGCGGCGTGGTGGCGGGCGAGCTCGCGGCGGCCGTCGGCGTGGTGCCCGACGTGGACGCCGGTGCCGTGGCGAGGCCCGCTGCCGAGCCGGACGCCGCCGCGCTCGCCGTGCCGGCGCTGCTGGTGCCGGCGCTTGCCGACGGTGCGTCGCTGCGCGCGCTGCAGGCGGCTGCCGCCAGACCCGCGCCGGCCGCCAGCACGAGTGCCGTCCCCCTCCGCCGCCAGCCGGTCACCCGATCAACTCCCGTCTCCCGGCGCCCGAGCCACTGGGGCGGATGGGGTACGAGCCTAGACCGTCGACGACGCCGGGGGCGGAGGGTCCGCGGTCCGGGTGGCGACGGGCCGCGACCCGGGCGCGTGCCGGCACCGGAATCCGCCGGGCATCCTGGCGGGGTGACCGGCGACCTCCAGGTGACCCCGTCCCTCCGGATCCCGGCCGAGGAGCTGTGCTGGCGCTTCTCCCGGTCCGGCGGTCCGGGCGGGCAGGGGGTCAACACCACGGATTCCCGGGTCGAGCTGTGCTGGGACCTGGCCGGGTCGCCGGTCCTGTCGGACGCCGCCC
>DATDMG010000080.1:0-5703 GCA_036518955.1 Kineosporiaceae bacterium
GGCCGTCCACGCCGCGTACCGGCATGCCGCCCTACGTCTCCTGGGGGCAGACGCCCCCTAAACGATCGCGGGAAGGTCTACCCTCCAGGTCTGGAGATCACATCCGATCTGGAGGGGCCCCTTGTTCCGAGCCTTCGAGCCGTGGCACCTGATCGTGCTGCTCCTGATGCTGGCCATCCCCATCGCCCTCGTCCTGCTGGTGGCGCTCCTGCTGCGCCGCGGAGGCCGGCGCGCGACACCACCGCCGACGTACCCACCTCAGGGCTACTACCCGCAGGGCCCGCCGCACGACTACCCGCCGCAGCCGCCAGGCCAGCAGCCCCCAAGCGGCCACGGGTACCCGCCACCTCCGACGGCGTAGCCGCCCCGCGCATCATGACTCCAAGCCGCCCACCGCGGCAGGCAACTCGACGTCGACGACCCGGCGCCGGGCAGCGCCCGCGGGCTGGACGTCGGCCAAGTCACCCGGGGAACACCCGCGACGCACCCCGGCCGGACAGGCGCACCGGTCGGCGCACCAAGCCACAGGTGCGCGTGCGCCAACCCGCAGATGCACCCCACCCGCACGTGACGGTCAGTACACTCCTGGCCATGATCATTGAGCGGGACCCCGCGGACGCCGACGTCGACGACGAGGAGTTGACCGCCGACGAGGCCGCATGCATCGACGCGTTCCAGCGTAATCCGGTCCCCGTGTATGTGGGTCGCCCGATCGCGCGCGGCTAACCCTGCGTGCGGTCCCGGGGCTCGAACCCGGACGCCTGCCAGTACCGCCCATCGATCCCTTGCCATGCCCGGCCGTGACATGCCGAGGCCAAGCCGTGCAGCGCCAAGCCGAGCCCAGCGGTGCCCTGTCGGGCCACGCCCCGGCCTAGCCCAGGAAGGCCATGCCGCGCTCAGCGCGGGGCCGGGTGGAGTCGAACCACCCGTACGACCATCACCCCTCCACCGATCCCTTGCCATGCTGGGCTGCGCCCCGACGAGCCACGCCAAGCCCGGCCGAGCCTGCGCCATGCCCCGCCCAGCTTTGGGTGGTCTACTCCGGGGGCAGCAGTAGTCGGCGGCGCCGCGCACGCCGCGCCTCCAGTTCCTCCTGCCACGCCGCCGCCCGCGCAGCCGCATGCATGCGGTCACGTTGCTCCTGCGTCAACTCCGCCCGCTCCAGCGCAGCCCCGGCGTAGTCACCGATCCGCACCAGCCCGATCAGGAACCGTCTCTTCAGCGTGTCGACGGCGGCGACCTGGCCTGTCGCGTCGAGCCGCTTGTACCCGTCCTGGTAGGAGCCGACGCCGAGCTCATGCCGGGCAGCCAAGGCGTCCCGCGCGGCGTGAGCTGCGCGGGCCACGGAACCCGTCTCGCAGTCAGCCTGGGTCAACTCCCGGACTCGGTAGGCGAGGTCGTCCAGGCTGATCCACGCACCCGGGGCCATGGCCCCGAACACCTCCACGCAGGCATCCTTCATCGACATCCGCCCGAGGGGCTGGAACGCACGCTCGTTCACTCGACGGTCACCCGGTAGGCGCCATAGAAGCGCCGGTAGTCCCCGACGTGGATCAGGCGCCCGGCCTTCTCGGCGATCCAGACGAAGTCGTCCATCGAGAGGATCTCCTTATCTAGGTCGAACTCGTACGATGCCGTCCAGTTGTGGAAAGCCGGCCGCAGAGTGGGGATAGGTGCCCTGTTCACGGTGGCCATCCGTCGGTCCACGTGCGGACTTTTGCCGCCGTTCCACAGGCCTTCAATGGTGCGCGGCCCGTTATAGCCGAGTGGGGAGTGCAGGGAATGGATCGTCAGGCTCCGCTCGACGTCCTTGCCGTTCCGGGTCAGCGTGGCCGCCTGCAGGATGGACTTGAAGATGTTCGCGGACGGCAGGACTGGCCCATCCTCGGCGTCCCAGTACAGGGCGGACCGCCACTTCAGGAGGTCACGTTCCGCGCGCTGCTCATCCGTGATCCGCTTCTTGAGCGCGTTGAGTCGCGCGATCTCCTTGTTCGGCGGGTGGTCCGGGTCTGCCCCCTGGACGTTATTCATGAGCAGCGTGTCCCGCCCGGTGACGTTCATCCTGTGCATCGCGGGTGACCTCCCATGTCCGTGCTGTGTGCGTCGCGCGCCGTGCACGCTACCAGAGGATGCGCATCACGTAACTCACAGATGCGTCTGGACTAGCCTGCGCACATGGCACGAGTGAACGTCTACCTCCCTGACGACCTGGCCGGCGAGGTCAAGCTGCGGCATCTGCGCATCAGCGCCCTGTGCCAGGACGCCATCCGAAGGGAGATCGACCGCATGAACGCGATCAAGGAGGCCCCCAACCTCAGGCGCCACCTCGACGACATCTCGACCCTCACCGTCGAAGTCGGGGACGACGCCGTCGAGACGGAGTTTCGCGGAGCATGGATCATCGACCCCGACGATGCGACCGCCAGTGGAGACCAGGACGCCACCTGGGGCGTCGCCGTGACGGGGCGCGGCCGGTACGCCGTGCACACGCGGCACGTCAACGAACGCCCGCCCGCCCAGCTCGAGGACTTTGACACGCTGGACGAGTTGCTCGCTCGCCTACCCAGCGACATCGCCAGCATCGTGGAGGGCCGACTCACCGGCCGCCGCGTGCTGGACATCTGACGGCTCGCCCTGGTCCCGTCGCCACTCCCGGTCCTCCCGGCGGCGCTGCTGGTGTCGCGTGCGGCCACCGTCGCCGCAGTCGTAGCAGCGACACCTGGAACCCCACACCTGGGCGCGGCCCATCATCTTCCCCTGGGTCATCACGCCTCCCGCCCTCCGGACCACCAGCGGTCAAGTCTCGCGTGCGGTGGGGGAAACTCGCAGGTGCGGGGCATGTTCGGCGCTCCCGGCTTCCCGCGATCGTTTCCCCCGATTCCCCCTCCTGACCTCCGCCGCCGGACTACCGTGCGTCCCCTGGGGTTGATCACGATCGATCGGGGGCGGGATGAGGCACGAGGCCACCACGCTGGCCGTCGCAGCCACGCTCGCCCTGGCGGCCTGCAGCGCACCGGCGGCGACACCACTGGACTCGGCCAGCGCGACCGGCCCGCATGTGGCTCCAGTCGTAGCCCCGGCCGTGGGCTCGTCGAGCGCCGTTGCGCCCATCCAGGTGCCCGTCATCCGCGCTGTGGCCGCACGTGCGGGTGTGACGGCGGCCGCCCCGGCGGTCACGACGCCGGCGGCGAAGCGCACCACGGCCATGCCAGGCATCCGGCTGGCATCCGCGCCTCCCAGCCGGCCCGAGGCTACCCACGCGCCCGCCCCGCCCGGGGAAGCCGACGCGCGTGGCGCCCAGTCGGAGAGCCAGCCAGTCGGGCCGACGGCCGGGGACTCGACAACCAGTACGACTGCGGCCAGCACCAACCCGGCGCCGACGACGACCAACACGACGACGAGCAGCTCGTCGATGGCGGTCGCCAAGACGGGCTGCCCGTCGACATGGCTCCCCGACTGCTCCGGGCCAGCACCTACGCCACGCCCGACCGGCGGGGGGAACGGGTGAGGCCACGCCTCAGGAACGAGAGGTCTGCGGCTGGGCGACCAGCCCGAGCGCCCCGATCAGGAAGCTGGCCATCAGCCGATCGTCTTCGGTGACGTGGTCCTGACCTGAGGCCGCCATCGCCTCCATTCCGTTCTCCCAGCAGAGCGGGCAAGACCAGCAGTGGACCGCCCAAGCCACCTGATCCACCAGCTCGACGTGCCGATCGGTCACCGGGCTCACCGGACCGGTCCGCGCCGAGCCTTGCGGCCGGCGAGCTTCGTCGGGGCCGGCGGTCGCGGCTTCGGGCTGTGGTAGAGGGCGCACCGGTCCCCGGCCTCCGACAGCCGCCAGCCGTAGTGCTCCGCCGCGGCCCGAGCCTCAGCCAGGTCCGTGGTGCACAGGTGAATCGACTGCGGGCACGTGCCGTACCCGCTGCCGACATCGCAATAGAACGTGATCCCCGCCGACATCAGCCGACCCCCTCCAGCTCCCCGAACAGCAGTTCCTCGAACGGCAACTCCTCCTGATCCGGCCCCGCCGGGAACCGGGCCACGGGACGCGTCCACCGGCCGCGGCGGAGGGGATGGAGCCGGTCCCAGCAGTCCGGGCCAATCCCCCGTGCCCGTGACGTCTCATCGGTCAAGGTCCGGTTGCAGGGCCCCGACCCATCCCGCCGCGGAGCCCGGCACCGTGCCGGCACGCCGCCGCTGACCAACGCCGGCAGGAGCGTCAGGGCGGTCATGCCACACCACCGAAGCGCGTCGCATTCACTGCTCTCCTCCGGTCCGGAGCGCCAGGCCCGAGGCCGCCGACTCCCGTAACCGCTGCAGGTGACTTCGGGCAAGCCGCAGCGGGTCCTCCTCCAATGCCTCGGCGAGCAGGTTGATGCCGCGCAGGACCTCGGCGGCGGCGCGTCGGGCGTGTTCGGTGTCGAGGACGGCCCGGACCACGGCCTCGTCGTTGACCCGGGACCACAGGTGCTCACTGGTGGCTCCAGCCTCGACCGCGGCGAGGATCTTCCCGACACGT
Organism: Kineosporiaceae bacterium; assembly: GCA_036518955.1. GTDB lineage: Bacteria > Actinomycetota > Actinomycetes > Actinomycetales > Kineosporiaceae > DATDMG01. The sequence goes on from DATDMG010000080.1 coordinate 4,517, forward strand.
GCCGATTCAGGGTGGGTGCCACGGGGGCCTTCGGCGCGGAGACGCTCGATCTGCTGGTCCTTCCCGACGATGGTCCGGTCCCGGTAGGCGACCTGGGCGCGCAACTCATGCTCGACGCCGTGGTGCCGGTACAGCATCCACGCGGCGAGCCTCTCCACTCCACGGGCCCCGTCCAGCGGGTCCAGTGTTGGCGCAGGGCGCAGGATCGTCATGGACCGCGTGCGCCGCCCGGACGGCGGCGCCATGATCCCCCACGCGTCCGGGATGACCAGCCCGTCAACTAGCTCCGGTTCGGCGACGACCAGCCACCACCTGGAGCAGTACCGGGCCCACGGGTCGGCCTTCGTCGGGTCGGCGAGCTCAGCGAGGACGTCCGGGCGGGTCACCTTCACCTCGTGCCCGACCAGGCCCCGGCCGCCGGCAATGGTGGTGGGCATCCAGATCAGGTCCGCGCGCCGCTTCCCGCACGGCGACTCGATCTCGGGGGCGAAGATCCCGCCCGGTGGCCGGCTCTCCGGCAGGTAGTGCCGTCGCAGCATCTCGATCACGTCCCGAGCGGTGGTCACGACCGCACCCCGCCCGCCGCGGAGGCGGCCATCGCTGCCCGGATGGTGATGCCGTCCGGGCAGCAGTCGCAGCCGGTCTCGACGAAGTGCGTGAGCCGGTAACAGCGGCAGCACAGGTCGGCACCGTGCGACGAGCAGCAGGGCGTATACCGGGCGTCCGCCGGGTGCCGCTGGCCGCCCCGGGTGAAACGGCACAGCGCCCGGCCTTCGGCGGATGGCGGGTTCGCCAGCTCGAGCAGGACGTCGGCGTGACACGCCTGGTCGAGCGGGCACCAGCACGCCAGGTCGCGGCCAGCCAGCTCCCGGCGGACGACGTCAGCGGTGATCTCGGCGCCGCCGTACATCCCGAGCCGACCCGAGAGCAACGCAGCCCGGTACGTGGCGACGGCCTCCACCGCGGTGATCGCGTGGGCGAGCCCGGTGTCCTGGTCGACGACCGGTGTCCCGACTTTGATCGGATTGCCCCACCGGGTCGGCCGCGCGACGACGACCGCGCCGTCCGGGAGCCGCCAGCTGCGTGTGCGGCGGAGCTGGATCCGCTGCGGGCTCACCAGCCCTCCCCGCGTTGGGCGCAGGGTGCAGGTTGGCCGGTTCGCGCGCTCAGCCACGGTCCACCGCCGC
>DATDMG010000081.1:0-9433 GCA_036518955.1 Kineosporiaceae bacterium
TCCGTCCACGAGCACGAGTCGCTCCTGCGTGCTGCCCGCGCACAGGGGCGCACTGCCGAGTTCAAGGCCGCCTACCCGACCCGCTCGAACGTCGAACGCACCATCGCGCACCTAGCCACCCAGAACGGGCGCCGGGTCAAGCTGCGTTACCACGGCGTGGAGAAGAATCATGCCTGGCTGCGCACCCGCGCCGCCGCCATCAACATCCGCAGCATGCTGCGCCACGGCCTGACCCGCCGTAACGGCGCCTGGGCCGTCGCGGCGTCCTGACCGGGAACCACGGGGCCGGCCAACCACCGCAACAGGCCGCCTTGACACCCCTCAGCTCGCCGACAAGGCTCGACCCCGGCGAGGAGGGTGAGCTCGTTGTCCACCCGCAAGGGCTTGGACGTTGCCGCTCGACGGCCCTATTGAGAGACCCTCCTCGCCGCTACCCCTTCCCACCCACGTTCTTCATCGCCGTCCTAGGCTGGGCGGATGCCTCTGCTGGGTGCGCATGTCGACTCCGCCGACCCGGTCCGTCATGCCGAGGAGGTAGGGGCGGAGGTCGTCCAGGTCTTCCTGGCGGACCCCCAGGGGTGGAAGAAACCGGAACCCTATCCGCACGCGGAGGCGCTGCGTGCGGCGGGGCTCGCGGTGTACGTGCATGCCCCTTACCTGGTGAACGTGGCGAGCACGAACAACAAGATCCGGATCCCCAGTCGCAAGATCCTCCAGCAGCACGCCGCCGCCGCGGCCGAGCTCGGCGCGAAGGGTCTCGTCGTCCACGGCGGGCACGTGACGGCGAAGGACGACCCGGCCGTCGGCGTCGAGAACTGGCGCAAGACGTTCGAGCGGGCGACGGCGGACGGCGGGTACGGCCTGCCGATCCTGATCGAGAACACCGCGGGTGGCGAGAACGCGATGGCGCGCCAGTTCGACCGGCTGGCCATGCTCTGGGACGCCGTGGGCGAGTTCGGGCCCGGCTTCGTGCTGGATACCTGCCACGCCCACGCCGCCGGCGAGGAGTTGCTGGACGTCGTGGCCCGGGTCCGGGCCATCACCGGCCGGATCGATCTGGTGCACGCCAACAACTCTCGCGATGCCTTCGGCTCCGGTGCCGACCGGCACGCGAACTTCGACGCCGGGACGTTCGACTCCGAGCTCATCGCGGCGGTCGCCCGGGACGCCGGGTGCGACGTCCTGGTCGAGACGCCGGCGGAGGGCCAGCCGGCGGACCTGGCGTTCCTGCGCAAGCACCTGGCGGGCTGACCCGGCCGGTCGGGGCGTCAGCAGGTGCGGCGCCAGGCCGTGTCGTCGTCCGGGCCCGCCTTGAGGATGGAGCTGAACCCGAGGGCCGCGGTGGTGGCGCAGAACGCGGAGAGCGCACCCTGGAAGGTGGTCGGCGTCGCACCGGGATAGTCGGTCAGGTACTCGACGTGGAAGACGGGCTTCGCCCGCCGGGGGAACGCGCTGAAGGGCGCGCACCCCCGGGCGACGGCGCAGCGTTCGACGACGGCGAAGTCGGTGAGGGGCAGCAGGTCGGCGACGAACCGCCGGAGGGTGTCGATGAGCACGGTGGTGTGCAGACCCGCAGCCAGCCCGGCGGCGTGCGCGTCGGCGATCACCAGCTGGTCGAAGGCCAGCTGGTCGGCGTACGTGACCGGGAAGCCGATGTCGTCCGCGCCGACGTTCACCACGCTGTCGTCGCCCTCGGGATCGACGCCGTCGAAGCCTCGGGCCCGGCAGAGGGCGAGCCGCCGGTCGATCAGCGGCCGGAGGTCGTCCCGGCGTCGGACGTCCAGGTAGCGGCGGGCGGCGTAGCCGTCCACGCTGCGGCCGAGCAGGCTGGACGGGAACTGGTCGGCGTCCGCGGCCCCGGAGTCCCAGACACCCGTCGAGATCCGGCACACCACCTTGGCGCCGGCGCCGTGCAGGGCGGTGACGGTCTCGGAGCTGGTGGCGTCGAGGTCCAGGACGACGACGTCCACCGTCGGGGACGTCCCCACGGCACCGCGCCGCTGGAGCTGCCAGGTCGCGCCGACGCGCGGCCGCCACCAGGTGGCGGCGGGGCCCGCCGCGGCGGCGGGCTCGCCGTCCGCCAACGGCGCACCGTCCGTCGGTACCGCGCCGTCCGCGACCGAGCCTGGTGAGAGCAGGTCTGCCGAGGCGGGCCCGGCGGGCCCGCCGGTGAGGGCGTGGTTGCGGGCGCTCAGGTGGAAGGGTGCGACGAGCACGCTCTCGATCCTGGTCCGCAGCGCGTCGCTCGCCGCGCACCCCACCGTGAGGACGGCGACCGCGACCGTCACGAGCGTGATCACGGACCGACGTCGGGGGCCCGTCGTCCCGGAGGACGTCGTTGCCATCACAGGTCCTCTTCGAACTCGTTCGAACTCGGCGGCGCTCCGGGTCGCCGGGACTTCAGGACCCGGCGAGCCGTCTCACCACGGTTCGGTGCCCCGCCTTGTGGGTGCGTGATCGCTCGGTTAAGCCCGGCTCATCAGCGAGCGATCAGGCGTCGGCGAGCCGTCGGCCGAACGGCGGCGACACGGGTCGCGACACGCCGACGAGTTCCAGGGTGTCAGGAGTTTCGGACGCCACTCCCGCAGTGTTTTGTGCCCGGCGCAACGAGCCCGGACGCGGTGGGACGCGATCGCCCGCGGACCCGGTGCCGCGCCCTGTCACGACCGCCGCGCACCACGGGTGCGGGGGTGGACGTCGGGCCGGGCACCGCCATCGCTCGTCGTGGCGGAACCGGCGTGGTCGGAACTGCCCCGGCAGGTGCCGTCGGTGCGGTCGCCAGGGGCGCAGCGGCGTTCGGCGCTCTGCGCGCGCTCCGCACCGCGGGCGGCGTCCGCCGCCGGGCCTCCGGGGTCGCCCGATGGCAGGGCGTGCGTCGCACGACGGCCGGGCGTGGCGATGCCTGCGGAGAGCGACTGGTAGATACACTCTGTAGTCGCCGGGTTCGGTCTCCCCGTGCTTGCGGCTCGGGATGACGTGACGGTGAGGCTACGGAACGCAGCCATCAATGGTCTTTGTTGATTCCACTGCGAGTACTCCAGGTGATTCTTACCAAAGGAGTATTAAAGCGGGCGGGGTGTGTGAGGGACGACGGAATGCGCGGGCTGAGATACTTGCCGGCAAGCGCAACTGAGCGCCCGCGGGCGCCGTTCCGCCGTAGTGGCTCACGGTGACCTCCGCCCTGTCCTGGAGGGCGACCGAAGGGGTTGCCGAACCGCGGTCGCCGGCAGGGTTGCCGACGTTCCGCCCGGCTTTCCGTTCATGATCGGAAGTGCTCGCGGCCGGGTGTAGATCGCGCTCCGGCATCCCCTCCGGCCGCGTCCGCCGCCGATCTCCCGGTGCCGGACTCCGGCGTCCAGCGACACGCCCTCATCGGGGATTCGACCCAGGGCAGTCGCTCTCCGTGGTGCTACAGTCACATGCTGTTCCGAAGTAGATGGTGCGCTTGGGGCGAATCAGACGTTCTGAGACGTAGGGCCGGGGCGGCAGGAACTGCTGCCTCGGGCCACTGTCAGATCCCGCGAGGGGTCGGCAGCACCGGGACTGGTCATACCCACGTGCGGGGGCACATCGATCACCAGGTGCACGCGAGCAATGAGCGTGCCGATGGCCGGAAATGCCACGGGCTCACCCGTGGATCACCCGGATGTCGGAATGGCGCCCCTGGACGGGCGCCGCCGCGCGAACGGCGAGCGGTCAACGCTCCGGATTGAGGAAGGAGGCGTCGTGCACCGGCCGCATTTCCGGTCCGGAGCATCTCTCGCAGTCCAGCTGTACGACGAAGGCCCCCAGATGAAGAAGATCTCCGACACCCAGGCCGCAGGGGCTGAACGGGGTGTCCTGGGACCAATGGGTCACTGGAGAAAGGAACTGGCTCAGAAATGAACGTCCAAAGTAAGGGAGCGCGGCGAACACTCGCGGCCGTCTGCTCCGCGGCCGTCGTCGCAGCGGGGGCGTCGTTCTTCGCGGCGCCTGCGCACGCGGCGGGGGTGACCCTCGCCTACGGCCCCACCAGCACCTCGGCCACGATCACGAACCTGAACCCCCTCGCCAGCGCCGCCAACGCCGCCACGGCCTATGGCCTCAAGGTCACCGGCGCGACGGCCTCCGACCCGGACCCGATGCGCCTGTCAGTTCTCACTGGCCCAACCGGCGGCTCCGTGTCCGTCGAGCGGCGTGCTGGCAACGGGGCGCCGACATCGGCACGCATCGGCGTCACGGCGGCCACCACCGTCAACGGAGGCGGCGCGGCCGGCGGTGGCAACACCATCCCCGTGGCGGATGAAACCGGCTTCTCCGTCGGCGACTGGATCGTCCTCCTGGGCACCACCTCGGCCACCACCGAGTTCGCCCAGGTGTCCGCAGTGGCTGCCAACACGCTCACGACCAACACCAACCTGGTCAACACGCACGCCTCGGGCAAGGTCGTCTACGACCTGGGCGCTCCCGACGGAACCGCGACGACCCTGCCTGGCGACGAGTCCGGCAACGCCTCCGTCACGGTGGCCGCCGCCACCGGTTTCGCCGTGGGTGACTGGGTGCGGGTCGACGGCGACGCCGATGCCGTCGCCAAGAACGACATTCGTCAGATCACCGCAATCAGCGGCACGACGTTCACGCTGAACGCTGCCCTGCAAGGTGGTGGCCTCCACGGCGCGGGTGACGACTTCGTCAAGCTGGGCTCGACGGGCACCGGAGCCAGCGCCGCCGCCGCCGGGGACACGTCCCTCACCGTGACGACCTCGAAGGGGATCTCGGCGGGTGACTCCGTACTCGTCAGTGACGGGACGACCAACGAGACCGCGCTGGTGTCCGCTGTCCCGGATGCCACCACGCTGACGCTCGCCGATCCGCTCGGCTTCGCGCACGCGGTCGGCTCGCTCGCCGTCAAGCTGCAGTCGACGGCTGTGGGCTTCTCGCCCGTGGCGGTCGGGTACTCGCACCAGGTCGTCAACTACAGCACGAGCACCAACAGCGACAACATGTACCTGGCGGCCACCAAGCCCGGCACGTACACCCTGCAGTTCTACAAGGACCGCAACGGCAACTCCGTCTACGACTCGTCGCAGGACGACGCCGCTCCCGTGTTCACGCTGACCGTCAAGGACGTGAACACGACCACGGCGGACACCTCGGACGACCTCGCGCCGGTCCTCACCGTGCCGCCGTCGGTGACCCTGGGGCAGACGATCACTCCCACCGTGTCCCTGGGTGGGCTCTCGTCGATCGACACCCGCGGTAGCAGCGGTTCGCCGAGCGTCGGCGTCCTCGGGTCCGCCCTGGCCACCGCGTCCGCGATCACCTTCACCAACAACTCCGGGATCGGTGGCGGTGGCGCCGGCACCCGGGCGTTCGACGGCACGAACATCTACCGCCAGTCGGACGTCGCGGGCGTCGCGGACACCGACACCACGACCTTCACGATCGGCTCCGGCATCACCCGCACGGCCCAGACGACCTTCGTCGACAACACCGTCAACTCGGTCGCGGAGGACGTCACCAACGTCGTCGGGACGGTGAAGGACGACGCCGGTGCGGGCGCGCGGACGGTCCACATCAAGACCGGCACCGGCACGGTGACGTACACCGCGACGGTGAAGCACGGCGGGACCGTCGTCTCCGGAGCACTCGTCTACTTCACCCTCACCACCGGTACGCACAGCCCGGGCCTGACGGCTGACGGGACCTTGGTGAGCAGCAACAGCACCACCAAGGTGTACTCGGCCGTCTCCGACTCGGACGGCGTGGCCACGCTCAAGGTCACCAGTGACACGACCACCGCGGGCACGACCTACACCGTCCTGCCGTCGTCGAACACCCACGACGGTGACCTGCTCAGCGCCAGCTACGAGACCGTGGCGGCGACCACCCTGGAGAACACGAACTCCGCCGCGTCGCTGCTGGTGACGCCCGGCAGCAGCGCGACCCTGACGGGCCGGCTGCTGGACCAGTTCGACGCTCCGTTCGTCCCCACCGGATCGGACCCGCTGCAGGTGGCGGTGCGCATCCCGGCGGGTGGGGCCACTGACGGCAACGCGGCTCTGTCCGGTGGCAGCTTCAGCTACACCTACACGCCGGCCACCACCCCGACCGCGGGCACCCAGACGTCGTTCGACTTCTACTACAACGCGACGACGCCCGTGGACGGCACGGACAGCGCGATCAACTGGGCGAGCACGGCCACGCCGGCGTCGGTCACCATCACCGCTCCGGTCGCCTCGGCGACGGTGACGCAGAAGGCTGCCACGGCAGCTCATGGAGCCGGCACGGTGGTCACGGGCTCCACGCTGGACGCCAGCAGCGCCGGCCTGGCCTACAAGGTGGTCACGCTGAGCGGCACTCCGGGCGTCTACTTCTCGACGGTGGCGAACCCCACCACGAGTAGCACGGACGACCTGAAGACCTCGCTCGACGTGGCGACCAACGGGTCCGGCGCGTACACCGCCTACGCCTTCTTCACCAGGATCGGCACGGCGACGATCACGGCGACGTCCGGCACCGCCACGAAGTCCGTGGACGTGTCCGTGACTCAGACGGCCGACCCGTACAAGGTCGTCGCCATCGACTCCGCCGTGCAGCCGGGCGGCACCTCCGTGGTGTCCGGACGGGTGGAGAACGGCTTCGGCTTCCCGGTGTCCGGCGCTCAGGTCGACCTGAGCCTCGGCGCCTCGACGCTCGCGGCTCTCGGCGCGACCAGCGTGACCACCAGCTCGGACGGTGTCTGGAGCACCACGCTCTCCGGTGCTTCGGACGGCGACGGCCAGGCGACTCTGACGGCCACGCTCCACGGCCAGACGACCAACGTGACCGCGGACACGACCTGGCTCGACGACGCGGGGCTCACCATCCCGCACGGCGAGTACCAGGACACGGCCACCATCACGGTCGACCCGAACATCAACCGGACGACGGTGAGCGCCCCCGCGAGCCACGCGGGCGCGGGCATGGTCCGGCTGACGGGTCACGCCAAGCCGGGCGCGACCGTGGAGGTCTACGCCAAGCCGACCGGGACGAGCACCCCCTTCGCTCTGGTGGGCGTGGCGACGGCCGGCACCGACGGTGACTGGAGCGACTCGGAGTACGTGGCGCGCACCACGACGTTCTACGCCAAGACCACGGTCTCCAGCAGCAGCACCGTGACGGTGGTCGTCACCGCGCCGTCCCACACCCCACGGGACACCATCGCCAAGGCGGGCTGCACGGCGCTCGGCTCCGGCAAGGTGGCCGTCTCGATCACCGGCAACGGCAACGGCAGGACGGTCGTGACCGTCTACCAGCTCGTCGGCACGAAGTGGGTGAAGGTCACCACGGTCAAGGTCAGCAGCAAGGGTGCCGCCTCGGCCAAGGTCAAGCTCGGCAAGGGCAAGAGGACCCTCAAGCTCGTGTACGCCACACCGGGCAAGACCGCGACGAGCAAGACGGTGACCGTCACCGTCAAGTGACCCGCTGAGCTCCACCAGCACGTCGCTCCGAACGAGCCGGGGCGGTCCCCAGGGCCGCCCCGGCTCGTCGCGTCCGCGCCGTCGCGGTGCCGGGCCGTTCGCGCCGAAACCCTTGTCCCCCAGGGGATCCGGGGTGGCGCGTTCGGTCGACCCCCGGCCGGACGTTCCTCCGATTCAGCCGCGCACCACGTCGTCCGAGACCTCACCCATGAGCCATGCCCGGCCGCTGCGCCTGCGCCCGCTGCTCCTGCCGCTGGGCGCGATGCTCACCATCGCCGCCGTGGCGGGCTACCTGGTGGCCAGGGAACCCGCGCCGGTCGGGCGCCCGGAGCCGGGTCGTTCGGACCTGGCCCCGGTCGCCGCCACGCTCCACGGGACGTTGCCCGCGCGGTCCGGGCCTGCGGCCCGGCGCACCGGCGCCCGGTCCCGGCGAGGCACGGTGACGCCCACCTCGAAGCTCTACCGCTTCCTGCTGATGCAGCCGGACGGCGGCACGCCCATCCGCTGGAATCCCTGCCGCCCCATCCACTACCGGATCTCGCTGGGCGGGCTGGTTCCGCCCGGCGAGGTGTCGCGGGTGAGGGCAGCCTTCGCCACCGCGGGTGCGGCCCTCGGCGGCGTCCGTTTCGTCGACGACGGAATCACCCCAGTGGTGCCGGACACGGTCGACGACGCCGGGCGCGCGGGGGTGGACATCGTGTTCGCCTTCGCGCTCCCCGGCAGCGGCCCGAAGCGCTCGGCGTTGCTGTCCGGTTGGGAGGCGGGCCGGGGTGGGTTCGCGGCGGCCGGCGAGCCGGGCTCGACCGACACCGTCGTCGAGCGGCCCACGCACGGGTCCGTCGTGATCGACGCGGCGAAGTGGCGGGACATGACCCGGCACGACCGCACCGTCCTCTACCTGCACGAGATCGGTCACGTCGTCGGCCTCGACCACCCGGCGGACGGGCACCAGATCATGAGCTCGGGCGCCTACAATCTTCCCGCCCGATACCAGAAGGGTGACCTCGCCGGGCTGGCCCGGCTGGGGCTGGCGGCGGGGTGCGCCCCCTGATCTCCTTGTGGCCGCGGCACCGTCGGCCGGGCTGCGCGGAACGGCGGCCCGACCTAGCGTCTGGATGGTGCGGTCGCCACCACCGCACGGACAGGAGGGAACCGCGATGAGCGAGCAGGTCACCGACAGCCCGACCGACTGGGTCGCCGAGCACACCCAGCGTTACCTGGAGTCGGGCGGCCAGGACGGGCACGAGTGGCGGCCGGGGGTGCCGACGTTGCTGCTGACGACGACGGGTCGCACGAGCCGCGTCAAGCGGCGGACCGCCCTGATCTACGGCCGCGACACGGACCGGTTCGTCGTCGTGGCCTCCAAGGGCGGGGCGCCGGATCACCCCTCCTGGTACCTGAACCTCCAGGCGGATCCGCAGGTCGAGGTCCAGGTGATGGACGACGTGTTCCCGGCGGTCGCCGAGACGGTCCACGGCGAGGAGCGCACCCGGCTGTGGGCCCTGATGTGCCGTATCTGGCCCGCCTACGACGACTACCAGGCGAAGACCGACCGGGAGATCCCGGTGGTGGTGCTGACGCCGCGACGCTGACCTGCCGGGCCGGGGACGCGTGACTGTCTCCACCCGGATTGTCGGTGCCGTCGTCTAGCCTGGGGCCTGATCGCGATCCGACAGTCAGCCGAGGAGCGCGCGTGGCAGTGGTCACCCTGACCCAGGACGAGATCGCCCTGCGCGATCTCGTCGGCACCCAGCCTCTGCTCCGCGGGCGGGTCCTCGCCCGCAACGGCGGCGTCCAGGCCGTGGCGCGGAGCCGCGACCTCGGCCGGGTGGTCGGCACGGTGCGTGACGACGACGGCTCGTTCCAGGTCGCCGTCAACGTCCGGCAGGGGGCCGACGGCCGCCTCGTCGGGATCGACGGGTGGTGCGAGTGCGGGCGCGCCGTGCCCTGCGCCCACGCCGTCGCGCTGCTCCTCGCCGGCACCCCGGCGG
>DATDMG010000082.1:0-2739 GCA_036518955.1 Kineosporiaceae bacterium
CGGACCCGGCGGGCTCGGCCGCCGTCGCGGACCCGGCGGGCTCGGCCGCCGTCGCGGACCCGGCGGGCTCGGCCGCCGTCGCGGACCCGGCCACCGGCCAGGCCCGCCCGAGCGGCCGCGCGGCGCGGGAGCTCGTGATCCAGGGGTTCGTGATCACGAACTGCCTGCTGCTCTCGGCCGCGGCCTTCTCCTACCGGCGTCGGGCCTGGCGGCCCGCGCGCCGTCCGCGGCGCGGGCTCGCCGCCGGGGCTCCGGCCGGACGGCGGCCGGGGGACCGGTGGCGATCGTGGACGGATCTGCTCCGGTACGGGCCGGTGGCGCGGGCGGCGCGCAGCCGCTGGTATCCGGGGGTGGCCCGGGTGCCGGTGGCGGCCGGGTTCGGGCTGGTGGCGTACGAGCTGCTCCGCGGTCCCCGGACGGCGTCGGCGAACCCGGGCAGCATGCTGATGTGGCTGCTGTGGTGGCCGGCCCTGCCGGTGCTGCTCCTGCTCACCGGGAGGTTCTGGTGCGCGGTGTGCCCCTTCGGCACGATCTCGGATGTCGTCCACCGGGTGGTCGGGGTCGAGTCGGGAGTGCCCCGGCTGCTGCGGACCGCCGGGGTGTGGGTGGTCGACGCGCAGTTCCTGGCCATCACCTGGGCCGACCACGTCTGGGGGATCGTCGGCTCGCCCTGGGGCTCGGCCGTGCTGCTGATGGCTCTCACCAGCGCGGTCGTCGTCTCGGGGGCGTTCCTGCCGCGCCGGGCGTTCTGCCGCTACCTGTGCTTCCTCGGTGGCCTGTGCGGCAACTACGCACGGGCCGGCATCGTCGAGCTGAGGACTCATCGTGCCGGGTGCCGCGGCTGCATCGGTTCGGCACCGTGCTGCCACGGCACCGCCGCCGTCGCCGGGTGCCCGCTGTTCGCCGTCCCCCCGGCCGGCGACACCGCGGGGGTCTGCGCCCTGTGCGGCCAGTGCCTGCGGACCTGCCCGCGCGACGCGATCGGAGTGCACCTGCGGCCGCCCTTCGCCGGGCTGTGGTCTGTGCGCCGCCCGCAGCTGGAGCAGTCGGTGCTGGCGATGGGAATCATGGGCGTGGTACTGGTCCAGAACCTGTGCGAGGTGCCCGGGTGGCGGTCCTGGCTGACCCGGACGAGCGCCGCGCTGGGCTGGCCGGTGCTCGCCGTGTTCACCGTGACCTTCGCCGTCACGATCAGCCTGCCGGTGGTCCTGCTCGTCGCGGCGTCCGCGGTCATGGGCCGTACCGCCGGTGGCGGGATCCGCGTGCACCTGACCCGGTTCGGGTACGCGCTGATCCCGCTGGACGTCGCCGCGTTCGTCGCGCACACCCAGGCCGACGCGTTGGGGCACGGCCGCGACCTCTACCGGTCCGTCGCCCGGCTGGTCGGCGCGCACCCGACGGCGGTCGCGCCGGCGCTGGCCGCACCGGGGACGATCCGGACGGTGCAGTGGTGCCTGATCATCGCCGGGACGGCGGCGGCGCTGTACGTCACCTGGCGCATCCTGGGCCGGCGGTACCGTGCGGGTCGGCAGCGGAGAGCCGGACTGCTCACCTTCGGGAGCCTGGTCGTCCTGCTGGCGGCTCTGAACCTGGCACTGTTCGCCGTCCCTGCGCCGGCCTGACGTCGGACCGGCGCGCGATCCCGGCTACGGTGTCGTGCGGGGCCGTGCCGCCCGGGCCGGGGCCCCCGCACGTCCCGGCCCGCCGGTCCCGGCCGCGGGTCGACCGCCAGCACGTCCAGGAGAACCGAGTGCCACAGCCAGCGCCAGGCCCCGCCGACCGGACGCCTGCGCCGGACGGCGAACGGCCTGCGCCGGACGGCGAACGACCTGCGCCGGACGGCGAACGACCTGCGCCGGACGACGAGCGACCTGCACCGGACGACGAGCGACCTGCACCGGATCGACGGGCGGTGCTGCGCGGGGTCGTGGGGGTCAGCGCCGCGGCTGTCGCGGCGGGGACTGCGGGCTACGCGATCGCCGAGCGCGTGTCGCGCGGTCCCCGCCCGGTCGGGGACGGCCTGGCCGCGCCGGGAGTCCCGCCCGCCGTGGTGGAGTTCCACGGCGGGCACCAGGCCGGTGTGCTCACTCCGCCGCAGCAGCGGGCGCTGTTCGTCGCGTTCGACGTCCTGGCGGACGGCCGCCCTGCGTTGACCGACCTGATGCACACCTTGACCGAGCGCGCCCGGTTCCTGACCGGCGCCGGGACGCCGCCCCCGGAACCGGAGTCCGCGCCGCCGTCCGACTCCGGGATCCTCGGGCCCACGTTGCCCGCCGACGGGCTCACCGTGACGGTGGGTGTCGGGGCGTCCCTGTTCGACCAGCGGTACGGGCTCGCAGCGCGCCGGCCCGCCGGGCTGGTCCCGATGCGGACCTTCCCGAACGACAACCTCGACCCGGCGCAGTGCCACGGCGACCTCAGCGTGCAGTTGCGCGCGGGCAACACCGACACCCTGCTGCACGCCCTCCGGGACATCGCCCGCCATACCCGAGGCGGGATGCAGATCCGCTGGCGCATCGACGGCTTCCAGAGTCCGGCGCGACCCTCCGGCACCCAGCGCAACCTGATGGGCTTCAAGGACGGCATCGCCAACCCCGACGTGGCGGACGTCGCCGAGATGGACCGGCTGGTCTGGATCCCCGCCGCGGGGGGCTGGGCGGCGGGCGGCAGCTACCAGGTGATCAGGGTCATCCGGATGCTGGTGGAGTTCTGGGACCGGGTCTCGTTGCAGGAGCAGGA
>DATDMG010000083.1:0-9330 GCA_036518955.1 Kineosporiaceae bacterium
CGTCCACCGAGATGGTCAGCCGCACCGAAAGCCGATCGGCGGCACGCTGCCCGCGCCGGAACCCTTCCTGGAAGTCGATCTCCCCCGCGGTGACGAACCCCTTCATCTCCTCGGTGAACGACAGCGTGCTCGGTTCCGTCGTCGCGACAGCGCTCGTCCCCGTCAGGCCGGCGGTCGTGCCCGTCGTGCCCGGCCGCCCCTCCGCCACCCGCTCGGACGGCTCAGCGGTCGTCACCGGCGACGCCTGCGCGGATGCGGGGTCACGCAGCGGAATCCCGGCGGCCGCGCACCAGGCCCGGGCCGCCTCCACCCCGCGCTCGACCGCCTCGTGCAACCGGTCCGCGCCCACCTCCAGCAGGTAATTCACCGGCACCTCGCCGCGGAGCACCTTCACGTCGATCTTCCGGCCGAACTCCCCGGCCCGACCGGCCGCCACCGCGGCGTTGTTGCGGTCGATCCGTTCCAGCACGCGCCGGAAGTTCCCGTTGGCGACGATCTCGATCACCTGGAAGTAGGTGTTCACGAATCCGGGACGCCACGCCCCCTCCTCGCTCACCGTCCAGATCACCCAGATCTCGTCCGCGCCCCGGCGGATCGCCTCCTCCAGGTTCCCGTCGCTGAGGTAGACCGCGTCCAGGTAGGTCTCACCGTCGATGTCCACCGGCGGGAACCACATCGGCAGCGCCGCGCACGCCACCAGGAAGTCCTCCGACATCCGGTCGGGAGTGACCACCATGAGCTCGTAGTCGTTGAAGTGGCAGACGTTGAAGGTCGCCTCCTTGCCGGAGGATTGGATCGTGTCCCAGTCCAGGCCCCAGGACGGGAACACCGTGGAGCGGTAGCGGTCCATCGACAGCAGCCCGTCACCATGCAGGATCTCGCCGATGCTGACCTCGGCTCCCTCGACAGGATCCAGGGCTCGCCAGGCGTCCGCGATCTGCGTGCCCGACCTGCCCATGCAGTACAGCGCGAGGTTGAAGGTGCCGCCGCTGGCGCCGTCCACGTGGTCGAAGTCCAGACCCGCTTCATCCAGCCACACCTGCAGCACGCCGGCCTGGAAAGCCACCTTCATGCCGCCGCCCGCCAGGACGAGCGAACGCTTCGGTCGATCGGTCATCGTCGTCCCTCCGGTCGAGCCTCGGATACCCGGTCCTCGCGTGTGCCGGGCCCTGTGCCCGCCGTGCCGCTCCCGACACCGTCGCCGCCAGCTCCGACAGGCGGTCCGTGCCGGGGACGCTCTCGCCACCGGGACCCGCGCAGCACCTCGCCGACGAGCGCCGAACCGGACCGTGCGAGCGCCGTCGCCGGCTCGATCGGGTCGAAGCCACCGAGCCGGAGGCTGACCACCTCTCGGACCGGCTCGAGAAGGTCGGAGCCGGCCTGCCCGGCACCGACCACCCGGGCCAGGAATTCCTCACCGGGCGGCACGGTCCCTGCCAGCAACCGGAACTCGAGGTGGTGCCGCCCCCGCCAGGGCAGGACCACGCCGTCGAGGCCGGGCTCCTGATCCAGGGCGCCGACCAGGGTGAGCGGATGCCCCACACTGTCGGTGAAGTACAGGCGTAGACGCGTCCGATGGCGGTCCGGCGCGTTGTCGAGGTCGGCCCTCGGGCCAGGTTCCCCGCCGATCCAGCCGCCGGCGAGCGCCAACGTGCCACCCAGGACGTCGCACTCGACCCGGCCGACGACGTGAGTGCGGTGAGCTGGGTCGGTCTGCAGCCGGCCCAGGAGGTCCAAGGGCACGGTGAGGTGCAGTGCGCAGTGGGCGTGGTCGGCCCTCCCTCGTGCCAGGCCGTCCACCGGATCGCTCTCGGTCAGCCCGACGAACCCCCGCACCGACAGCTGGAACGACACGCCGGAACGGATCTGCGCATCCGCGGTGGGGAACGACACGGACGTCGGGTCCGGAGCCGGTCGCCGCCCGCCGGTGCGCTGCGCCCAAGGTGCGCGCAGCGTGCCCGAGCGGCCCTCCAGGATCGCCGTGGCCGCGCGGTCCGCGAAGGCAGCGATGGTCAGCGACGGGTTGGCGCCCACCGGGCCGGGCATCACCGAGCCATCGACCGCGAACAACCCTGGGTTGCCGAAGACCTCGCCGTAGGAGTCCACGACGCCTTCGGCTGCCGACCGGCCCATCGGTGCGCCGCCGAGCGGATGCACGGTGACCACGCGTTGCAGCCAGGACAAGGGATTGGGCTCGAAGCGGCCACCGAACTCGTGGGCCAGGCCGGACATGGTCGTCCGCACCCGGTTGAGGTATTCCGCGGAGCTACGGATGCTCCAGTCGATGTCCAGCCAACCGTCACGCAGGTGCATCACGCCGTCCGGGATGTCCCGACCCATCCCCAGCAGCGGCATGCTGCCGGTGGATCGGTCACCGGGCCCGAGCAGCTCTGACAGCCGGGTGCCGATCTCGCTACGCCGTCGATTCAGCAGCTGGGCCACCGTCCAGTCGAGAATGGTGTCCGCGATCCGCCGGACGGAGCCGGGCAGGTTGGTCCCCTCCAGCAACCAGTCCACGAAGCCGGGGTAGCCCGCGTCCTGGACGTAGTAGCCGCGGCCGGACCCGCCGTCCAGCGTGTCAGGTACCCGGACGGTGCTGGTGATCACCGGAGCCCCGGTGCTGCCGAACCGGGTGGCATTGCCGTCGCTGGTGCGGGCGTCCAGCACAAAGCCCAGCAGATCTCCGTTGCCGGAGAATCGATGTCCCAGCGTCCGGGACAGGCCGGGCAGCGCGGACCGGTTCCGCAGCAGGAGATACGTGGTGCCGAACGTGCCCGCGGCCAGGATGAGCCGGTCGCAGGTGATCGTCGTGATGGCCGTCCCCGGGATGTCCACCGGCTGCCGGGCGTCCGGGTCGTACCGGCAGTAGTGCACGGCCCAGCCCGACGGCGTCGGCTCGAACGACTGGACCTCGCAGTGCGTCCGCAGATCGGCGCCGTGGTGAGCCGCCGCCGACAGGTAGGTGTGGTCGAGGGTGTTCTTGCTGCCGAAGTTGCACCCGAGGTCGCACTCGCCGCAGAGCTGGCAGGTGGTCCGGGGGCGGCCGAACAGGTTGCCGTACTCCGGTGGCGGGATCGCCACCCCCGGCTCGGGTCGCTCACCGACGGCGAACGTCACCGCCAGGGGCGGCAGTTCCCACTCCAGGCCCAGCCGCCGCGCCGCGTCCCGCATCAACTCGGTCTTGCCGGAGCTCTGGTAACCCCTCGCCCCCACCGGGAATCGCTGTGGGGTCAGCATGCGCTCGACCTCGTCGTAGTGGGGCTCGAGGTCCGCCCGGGTGACCGGCCACTCCCGGGGGCCGTCGGAGGACTCGCCGTCAACGTCGTCCAGGATGAACCACTTCTCGTCCTTGCGCAGGAGGACGTTCGCGTAGATCAGGGACCCCCCGCCGAGCCCGCTGGAAACCACCCCTTCCAGGCCGGTGAACGACCAGACGTCGAACAGCCCGAAGTTCCCCGAGCGTGGATCCCAGAAGGCCTCGCCCAGGTCGTGGGGGGTACGGGCGAACGAGCCCGGCGGGTAGCTGCGACCACGCTCCAGCAGCACCACCCGCAGCCCCCCTGCCGCCAGTCGGTACGCCGACACCGAACCGCCGAACCCGGAGCCGACCACCACCACGTCGACATGTTCATTCCCAGCCGTCATCATTTCTGCTACCCCCCCGGGGTAGGACTCGTGCCGTCCAGGACTCTGCCGTCACACCCCGCGGTGGACCACCCCCGGCCGAACCCGCGGCGCGTCACTCCCGGCTGTCGGCGCCCGGCTCCGGACGCCGGCAACCACGACTCACCTGTCTCGGGCCGGACGCCCGACCAGGCGAGGCACCCCCGGTGAGGAAGGGCGGACAGTCACCCCGCCGGGGCCCGGTGCGCCACGGCCCCATCCCTTACTCACTGTTATCAGAGGATTACGCAGAAATCGATCGTACCACCGGACACCGGGCGCCGCTAGGGATAAAAGGGATGATGTCACCACAAAATAGGGGTGTCATAGTGGCGACTGTGCGCGTGCTGCTTCCGCTGCCGGACCGGGATTTCGACGTCACCGAGGTGGCCGTACCATGGCGGCTGCTCACCGACGCCGGGCATCAGGTGGTGTTCGCCACCGAGGGGACCGGCGTCGTGCCGGCGGCGGACCCGCGACTGATCACCGGTGTGGTGTTCGGCAGGCTGGGGGCGGCCCCGGAACCGCTGGCGTTCTATCGGGCCATGACCACCGACCCCGGGTTCCGGTCGCCGGTGAGCTGGCGGAGACTCGACGTCCACGGTTTCGACGGTCTGGTCCTGCCCGGTGGCCATGCGCCGGGGATGCGCCAGTACCTCGGGTCGGCCGAACTGCGGACAGCGGTTGCGGCGTTCTGGAAGCTCGGCCGTCCGGTCGGGGCGATCTGCCACGGGGTGCTGGTGCTGGCGCGAACCATCGATCCAGCCACCGGTCGTAGCGTGCTCGCCGACCGGCGGACCACCTGCCTGACGGCGCGGCTGGAACGGGCCGGCTACCTGGCCACCGCCTGGCGACTCGGCCGCTACTACCGCACCTATCCGACCTATGTTCAGCATGAAGTGGTCGCCGCACTCGACGACGCGGGCCAGTTCGATCCTGGCCCCCGGGCGTTCACCCGCAGGGGGACCGCGGACGACGACCGGCCCGCCTTCACCGTCCGGGACCGCAACTACCTGTCCGCCCGCTGGCCGGGGGACGCCTACCTGTTCAGCCGCCAGTTCCTCCAGCTGCTGTCGGAATCGACAGCCGATCGGTAGGGCAGTCCTGGGGCTGGGTCGGAAGCTGCCTCGTCTGTGGTCGGGTCTCATGCACCCACCGCACGATCAACCGGCCGCACGCTCGTCACCATGGCCCGGGGGCGCGGGAGCTGGCCGGGACAGGGTCTGCTTTCTCTCGTGGCGCGTTCCGGACAGCGCGCGAACGTGGCTGCCAGCGGCGCCGGCTGTGACGCTAGGGACATCAGGACGCTAGGGACATCAGCCAGAGAGAAAGGACCACCGTGCGTACACTCCGCAGCGGCCCCCTCACCACCTCGGCCAAGCTTCTTGCGGCCGCCCTCCTGCTCGGCGCCGGCGCGATGGGCTTCGCGAGGTCCTCGGCCCAGGCCGACGTGGGCACATCCCCAGGCGGGCCGACCAGCCAGGGACAGCCGAATTCCGTCATGACGAATCAGTACGCCATGTTCACCTGCGCCTCCGACCGGTGCACGGCGCAGGACTACGGGAACAACTTCTCCAACCACGCCTTCTTGATCGCCAACGAACCGCACCGCCTGTTGCTTCTCTGCAAGATTCAGGGCGTCGGGCCCACGAACTACCTCGGGACCGTCGATGGCTGGACGGGTCAATGGCGGACCAGCGCGAAAGATATCGCCGCGCCGTACGACGACTCGGGGGTCCCGCCCTGCTGACGCCGGGCCCGTGCTCGCTCGTCCCCGGCCAGTGGCGCTGGGACGAGCGAACTCGATCGGCGCCCGGCGGAACACCCGGCCTGGGCCAGGATCCCGAGGCGTGCCAGCGCCGCTGCCACGAGCGGGCCGGGAGCGCCGGGTCGCCGTGGGGGGCAGGGGACGCCGAGGCCCGCGGCATGCAAGGAACTGGCGACAACGACGCGGAGCATCGTCAGGCAGGCCAGGAGCACGAGCGGCACAGCCGAGCATCGTGGGCCGCCGACCTCGATGCAGTACTTGGCTGCAGTACTACTGGCTCGCCCCCATGGACAGGGGCAGGGCCCGGCGATGCGCGAAGGCGCTGACGCCGGGGCTTCAGGCTTCGGGCGACTTCACATGTCCTGTGAGCGCTCGACACCTCGTACGTTGCCTGGACGACAAGTCCAGCCCACGTGGGTCAAGAGCGCGAGGGGCCGGTTTCGCCCCCTGCCGGCGCGCGCGAGGGACCGCGGCCCGGGAGACTCGCGATCAACCCCTCCCCCTCCCGCGGGCCCCGGCCACCCACAGGTGCGGAGCACCTTCCCGGACCCGGCTGGAGCTGAGGGGTCGATCGGGAGTCGGGCCGTGGTACCGGAAGGTGACAGGCCCCACCCGAGGTGATCGGCCTCGCGCGTCACCCCCCAGCAACCCCGGTCAAGGAAGGCCGCGCCCGGCTCATCCCGGCCGCCGCCGTC
Source organism: Kineosporiaceae bacterium (assembly GCA_036518955.1). Classification (GTDB taxonomy): domain Bacteria; phylum Actinomycetota; class Actinomycetes; order Actinomycetales; family Kineosporiaceae; genus DATDMG01. Next base: position 6,127 of record DATDMG010000083.1, read on the forward strand.
CACGAGTACCTCGCCCTGCTCGAAAGGGAGGCAGCCTGATGCCCACCCGACGCAGCAAGGGCGACGGCGGCCTGCACTGGGACGAGAACCGCAAGCGCTGGATCGCCACTGCCAGTCTCAGCTACGACCCGGCCGGCAAGCGCATCGTCAAGCGCGGCAGCGGCCAGACCAAGACCGAGGCCAAGAACGAGCTCAAGGAGATCATCCGCGATTACGAAGACGTCCCCACCATCGCCCCGACGAACTACACCGTGGATGACGCAATTCGCGATTGGTCGGAGTACGGACTCAGCGGGCGGGACGACGGCACTGTGGCCACGAACACGTTCCTCTGCGAGAGCACGCAACGTCGTCATGCTCTGCTCGGTTCCCGAGCGCCAACCGGGGCGCCCGTCGAAGACCCTGACCTTCGCTCAGGCGCACATGTCGAGGGCCTCAATGACAAGTTCGGTGCGCCTGTGGTCGGGTTCCGCGGCTACCTGGCCGACGCCCGCATCCCCCACTTCACCGGCGGCCCGCACCCGCAATCGCTGCGCCACGGCTTCGCCGTGGCCAACCTGCGGCGCTGGGCCGCGCACGGCGCGGACTGGCGGTGATGCTGTCCTACCTGGCGTGCTACACGGGCACGCCGACCTGCGCGGCACCCAGTACTACCTGAGGCTAAACCCCAGCACTCGATCATCACGCCACCGGCAGCAGACTCGCTACCCGGCCGCAACACACTGCCACCACAACAGCGCAGCGTGATTGGGCTGAAGGTTTACCCGCCGTCGGCCTCCACCGCTTGACGCTAGGGCCGGGTGGCGCAATCCTGAGACCGCCCCCATCTAGCTCCCGACACGGCACCGGCATTGCGCCGCAGGGCCGGTACCTCCCGGATTTTCACGAGCCACGATCCTGCCCCAGCACTATTCGACGCTCCCCGTCCGACGTCCGCATCATGCCCCAGAAAGGCTCTCCGAAACACACCTTCGCCTTCCCTGGAGAGGCCACCATGCGATCACCAAAGGTGTCTGGTCGCGCCAACCATCGTCGTTGGTTCCCACTGTCGTCCGTCGTCGTCTGGTTGATTTCTGCGGTGGCGCTTGCCCCAACCGCCCGGGCGGCCATCGGAGGAAGTTTCACAGACAACTTCGACTCCTTGAACAGTGGTCGATGGTACATGGCTGACGGCTACAGCAATGGCGGCATGTTCAACGCGGGCTGGCGGGCCGATCATGTCTGGTTCAATGGCGGCATCATGGGCATCAACCTGGATACGACGTCCTGCCCCGGCGGGTGCTCGGGCAGGCCCTACGCCTCCGGCGAGTACCGAACCACCGACCTGTACTCCTACGGACGTTTCGAAACCAGCATGATGGCGGCCAAGGGGTCCGGGACCGTCTCCTCGTTCTTCACCTACACGGGATCGAGCGACGACCAGCCCTGGGACGAGATCGACGTGGAGATCCTCGGAAAGAACACGACCCAGGTGCAGCTCAACTACTTCACCAACGGAGTGGGCGGGCACGAGACAATCATCGATCTGGGATTCGACGCCTCGGCCGGGTACCACCGCTACGCCTTCGAGTGGTGGAACGGGGGCACTATTAACTGGTTCGTCGACGGCAGACTGGTGCACCAGGAGAACGGGTCTCGAGGAGCGCTTCCCACCCATCCTCAGCGAATTATGACGAACTTCTGGCCAGGAACAGGAGTAGATGGCTGGTTAGGGACGTTCTCCTACTCCGGCCAACTCACCGACCGCTATGACTGGGTCTCCTACACGAAGTACTGACGGCGGAGCTGTCGGTACTCCTGACGGGGTCGACAAGCCACCCGTCAGGAGTACCCCACGAGACGTTCGGGTGCCGATGTCGAGGACCTGGGTGCCGCCGGGTTGTGGAACGGTTTCCCCGGACACGCTTGGGCTCGAGACTGCCGTGCAACGTGAAGGTTGGAAGTGGGACGTGGTGGCGTAAACCTTCAGCCCAATCACGCTGCGCTGTTATTGTGGCAGTGTGTTGCGGCCGGGTAGCGAGTCTGCTGCCGGTGGCGTGATGATCGAGTGCTGGGGTTTAGGTGGCGGTCTTTGGTCCGGGCGGTGCTGGTGAGGCGGCTGGAGATCTTCTGCTGGATCTTGGACAGCCGCAGGCCTCGTTCGGCGTCGTCGCTGGTCGCGGGGATGGCCAGGTTGTCGACGAACCGCAGGATGCCGGCCTCGCGGTCGCGGAAGGCTTCCAGCAGCAGGCGGGCGGTGTTCTCGCCGGGGGCGTTGCCGTCGCTGAGGGTGGCGGACAGGCCGACCTTGACGCCTTGGCGCAGCAGGTACAGCTGCTTGGTGCGGACGCTGGGGTCGATGGCGTCCTTCCCGTTGTCGCGGGCGAGGTTGGTGGCGTGGATCAGGGCGCGCAGGACGGTGGCGATCCGGGTGGGCCAGATCGCCTCGGGGTAGGTCTGGGCCGCGGATTCCAGGTCCCGAAGGAGATGGGCGTTATGCCGATATCGGCATAACGCCCAGTACCAGCTGAGAATGTCGATCTGGAGGCGCAAACCATCCGGGTCGACCGGACGGCGAGTGAATCCGGCGGACGCCGCGACATCCGTGAAGATCTCAAGACCCGAGCAGCCGAACGTGTGGCGTCCATCCCCGACATCGCCATGCGGCCGTGCGCCGGCTCCTGGCGGCCGGCGAGGCAGGACGGGCCAGGAGCGAGGGCGCACGGTACGGCCGGCTCGTCAACGGCGACCGTGGTGGGTACCTGGGCTATGCCACCTGGCGCAACTACCTCGGGCTCGCCCGGGGCTACACGGCCTCGCACCCGGACGGGATGATCACCTACACGGCGCATGAACTGCGGCACGTCTGCGCCTCTCTCCTGATCGCGTCCGGGGCGGCTGACTACCAGGTGGCCGCGCAGATGGGCCACAGCAGGGTCGAGACCACGAAGAACATTTACGGCCACCTCTTCGCCCAGGACCGCCAGGAGATCCTCAACGCCATGAACGCGGCCGTAAGCCGTCTCACCGCCTACGAGGAGCCTGGAGACACGCAAGCGGCCTAGCAGCCCCTGGCCCGACAGGACGTGGCTACGGTGTGGGGAGAGCCCCGGTGATTGGGCCACCGGGGCTCTCGCCCTGTCAGCCCTACAACTTGTAGGGCCAGCTCTAGGGTTGAAGATCTCAACTTAGGGCATTCGCCCTGGTGGGACGCGGTGGGCCTAA
>DATDMG010000084.1:0-11572 GCA_036518955.1 Kineosporiaceae bacterium
CCGCTGGGACGGCGGCGGGCCCCGATCCGCGCGCGGCAGGCGGCGCCCCCGGGGCGGGAGCCGGCCCCGAGCCGCAGCCTTCGCTCTCGGTCTCCGGCATCGTCACCGATGCCGCCGGCTCACCCGTCGACGGGGTCGCCCTGGTCCTGATCGACCTCACCGGCCGGCAGGCCGGCCTGGCCCGGACCGGGCCCGGCGGCACCTACCGACTGGACACCCCGGCAGGACATGCCGCCCACCTCCTGCTGTGTACCGCACCCGGCTACCAGCCCACGGCGTCGATCGTGGTAGCCACGCAGGCCGACCTACGACGGGACCTGACCCTGGTGCGCTCCAGCAGCATCACCGGCACGGTCTGGCGTCAGGACACTCCACTCGGGGGCGTGGCCGTCGCGCTGGCGGACGCCCGTGGACAGGTCGTCGCCGCCGCGACCACGTCGGCCTCGGGGCACTACGGTTTCGGCCACCTCAGGCCGGGCACCTACACGATCAGCACGGGCTCCGGTCGCCGGAGCGCCCCGCAGACCGTGTCCGTGCCGGCAGGGACCGACCTCAGCAACGACGTGCACGTCGACACCGGTACCGAACTCGCCGGAACGGTGCAGTTCGTGGGCGCCGGAACCGGCGAGCCGCTGAGGGCCTGGGTGCTGCTGATGGACAGCAGCGGCCAGATCACACTCTCGTCCTTCACACGGTCCGACGGGACCTTCCACTTCCCCGACGTCCAGCCCGGCGCCTACACACTGATCGCTGGTGGGCCGGCGCCGGTGGCCCAGCAGATCGTCGTCCGCGCGGAACCGGCGCAGCATGTCGAGCTCACCCTGGGCTCGGAACTCGCCGCAGACGTCCCCCAGGTATCCGGGACGCCCTTTCCGACGTCCCGGCCTGCCGGGACAGGCATCGGGCGCCACCGGACGGCCACGACGATGAACGGCGGGTCGGCGAACGGGGCGGCCCTCGACGCGGCGGCCAGGGACACCCTGACCAAGATCGTGGCGGCGGAGGCCTCCGCCGGTGGCGAGCTCTCCGCCGAAGGCGCGGCGGCCGCGCTCCTCCTGCAGCACAGCGGGCAGGACCAGGCGACCCAGACCAGTACCCCGGCAGCGGCACGCCACCGGGCGGCCGCCACGGCGACCGAGGTGACCGGTTCGGGCGCAGCCCCGTCCCGGGCTACCACGCGGCAGCGACGTGGACGGCGGCGGAGGACCCGGCTGACCGGCGTGGGCGTGGGCGTCGTCCTTCTGATCGCCGGTCTGGCGGCCATGCTCCGCCTGGTCGACGGCGGGCACCCCCTCCCGCTGACTGCCAGCCTCCACACCCCGACGGCCGCGCCGACATCCGTCGCGGCGCGGATGACACCCGGCGCCCCAGACCGGCACGGTGAGGCCGTGGCCCCGCCCCCCGGGACCGGCGCTGGCACACTCATTCTCTCCCTGGGCCGATCGACCTGCCAGCAGACGCCATCCCGCAGACCGGCCGCGCAGCCCAGGAAGACGGCCCACCCCGCAACCGCACCCATCCGATACACAGGGACGGCAGCCGGCAGCCCAGCACCGCAGACCGAGCACCGACCCTCCCCCGTCGGGGCCGCGGCCTCGGCCGCCTGCATCCCGGTCAGGGGATGACCTCTCGTGTCGCGGGTATCCCCCTGCGGCGTGCAGCCAGATGGGCTGCGCGACGTCGCCACCGGCCTCGGACACCTCGGACACCTTCAGCGGGAGCCGAAGAGGGTGGTCAGCAGCTGGCGCTCCCGGTCCAACGTGGTGTCGCCGGTCACCAGGATCTCGGTGGACCCCTTGAGCGCCACCAGCGTCGCGTTGTCCGTGTACGTGGTCTTGTGGACGCTGGAGTAGGCCGCGTCCATGAACCCCGGCACGTCCGTGGTCTTCAGGCCCTGGGCGGGGTACCCCTGCTTCTCGGCGGTGAAGCCGGCCGCGGTCTGATCCGTCTGGATCCGGATGATCACCACGCGTAGCTTCTTGCCGAGGTACTGGCACATCGCGACGGTGTCGCCGTTGAGCGTCTGCTGCGGGTCCGCGAACGTGTCACCCAGCGCGCCGCCCACCGTGGCCGCGGGGGCTTGGGCGCACGAGGCCTTGCCACCGCCGGCGGCACCACCACCGGCTCCGGACGGCGCGGCCGACGAGGCGGCGGCGGACGCCGGCGCGGCGGAGCCGGCCGGTGGCGGGCTCGTGGACGACGCGCCGCCGCAGCCTGCGAGCAGGGGCAGGGCGAGCAGGGGCAGGGCGGGCAGCAGCGAGGAGCCGATGCGCATCGCCATCCTTGTCCGTCGAGGGAGTCGGGCGCGCCGGATCCTATCCACGGCACCGCCGCCGCGAGGCCCGGACCCGCAGGGAACACCCGATCGGACGAATTCGAACGCGGCGAGGCGTTCGACAACGCGGGGACTTCGGGGTGCAGCTGCCGGTAGAGCCCCAGGACCAGCTCGACGTCACCTGCACTCGACGTCAGCTGCACTCGACGTCACCTGCACTCGACGTCACCTGCAACAGCCTTGCGGAACACCGGTGGACCGCACCAACCGCGAGCTCTGCACGACGTCTCGACGCCGGGACTCAGCGCGAGGCGAGAACAGCTCGGGCCGCGTTGTAGCCGGGAATGAAGGTGATGCCAGGGCCGCCATGGCAACCTGCGCTGCCGAGGTAGAGACCGTCGATGCCGAGGGGCTGCCCACGGTACCCGGTGGGGCCCGGGCGGCCGGGCCCCATCTGGTCGGGATGGATCAGGCCGTGGCAGTAGTCGCCACCCGGTGCGCCGAACATGGTGTTCATGTGTCGGGGGGTGAAGGTGGTGTGCTTGGTGACGAGGCCCGCGAAGTTGGGGGCCAGTCGGGTGATCTTCTCGACCACCCGCCGCCCCATCTCCGCCTTCAGCCGGCCGTAGTCGGCGGAACCGGTTTCGATCGGGAACCACAGCGAGAACGCGGACGCCGCGTGCTTTCCGGGCGGCGCCAACCCGGGATCCTGCGCCGAGGGGATCTGCAACGCGATGGCCGGGTCGGCCGGGACGACGCCACGGCGGCAGTCCTCCCATTGCTGCTGGAGTTCCTCCGGGGTGCTGAAGAGGCCGATGGCAGCCTGCATCGAGGGGTCGTTGAGCAGCTCGTAGGGTGCCGCGAACTCCGGCGCGCCGTCCAGCGCGAAGTGCATCTGGACATAGCTGCCGCGATGGTCGATCCCCGAGAACCGCTCACGCACGTCGGGTGCGACGGCGCCGGGGGCGACCAGCTGGGTGATCGTCAGGTCGGGGGCGATGCAGGCCACCACGACGGGGGCGTCGATGGTGCGCCCGTCGCCGGTCGTCACACCGCTCACCTGGCCGCCGTCCACCCGGATCTGGGTGACCTCGGTGCGCAGCCGGAGTTCGCCACCCGCCGCCGCGAACTGCTCACGTAGATGGGTGGTGAGCGTTCCGATACCGCCTCGCAGCTTCTTCATCAGGGTGGTGTTCTCGTCCGGAACGGCCAGGCCGAAGGCCAGGGCGGCGGCACTGCCCGGCGTCGCGGGGCCGCGGTAGGTGCTGTTGACCGCCAGGAAGGCGAGCATGCCGCGCAGCGCGCCGTGCTTCTCCCGGTCCGGCAGGTACCGGTCGAGGACGTCGGTGACCGAACCGAACAGCAGGTCGGTGATGCTGGACCGCTCGAACTCGTCGGTTGCGCAGGCGTACATCTCGTCCAGCGTCTTCGGTGGCCGCCCGGCCTCGAACCGGCCGAGCGCCCTGGACGGCGCCTGGCTCCAGGCCATCAGTCCGGCCATGCCGCTGACCACCTCGCTGCCGTGCACCTCGTCCAGGTGGGTCATCAACCGCAGCAGATCGGTGTAGTAGACGAGGGGTGCGTCTCCGATGCCCCGCGTCGAGACCGACATGACGTCCAGGTCGACGGTGGGCAAGGTGTCCAGGCCGAGTTCCTGGCTCACCGTCGTCGAGGTCGGGAACTGCAGCGAGCCCGCGATCTCGAACTTGTAGCCGTCGAACAGCTCGACGGTGGAGGCCATGCCGCCCGCGTAGCGCTTGGCCTCCAGACACAGCGTGCGCAGGCCGGCTCGCTGCAGCAAGAGTGCGGACGTGAGCCCGTTGTGTCCAGCGCCGATGACGATCGCGTCGTAGCCCTGCATGGCCGTCAGGCTGACACGTCGGTCATGTTTCGTCAATCATGACGGAACATGCCGGCGTCGTCAGGGCCGCCCTCCAGCGCGGAGAGCGCCGCGTTGCACAGTCGCGCCAGTTCGGCCAGGGACCGGTCGTTGCCGAGCATCCAGAGCTCCATCGCACCGAAGACGGCGGCTGCGATACACCGTGCGGTCACGGTGACGGCCAGCGACGTACCCGGCGCCGCACCCGTGCGGATCCCCAGCCGTTCGGCGACGGCCTCGCCGAAGTCGGCCTCGACCTGGCGGATGTGCCCCACGATGCGCCCGGGGTCGAGGGCCCCGGCGCGCAGCGCGGCGATCTGCGTGATCGCCTGCACGTCATAGGGAAAGGCGAAGATGGCCGCCCGGACGGACTCGATGATCGGCTCGCCCTTCGGCCGCGCCGCCAGAGCACGCCGGAACCAGTGCAGACCGGCGTCGTAGTCGGCGAACAGCAGGTCGTGCTTGGAGGTGAAGTGCCGGTAGAAGGTGCGCAGCGAGACCCCCGCATCCGCGGCGATCTGCTCTGCCGACGTGTCCTCCACGCCCTGTGCGACGAACCGGGCCAGCGCCGCCCGGCGCAGCGCCTCGCGCGTGCGTTCGCTGCGGACGGTGTGCGCGGGCCGAACCATGCGCCGACTATAGCGTGATCACTATTTTGGCAAGGTTGACAAAACTTGCCTGATCAGATCACCCTGACGGGATGCTGTCACTGGTCGCTCACGCGATGCTGGGCGTGCTCGTCATCTGGCTCACCGTCGCCAGCAACCGGGCCATCTTCCGCCGCCCGGCGACCGGGCCGGCCGTCTCCCTGCTGGAGGGCGCCTACTACCTGGCGGGCGGAGCGTCCGTACTGGCGGGCTGGTACTTCAACGTCAGGTTCGTGACGCAGTACGCCGACGGCGGCAGCAACCCGCTCTGGGGCAACGGGAGCTGGGCGCAGTACCTGCAGCTCATGTACGTCAACCCGGCAGCGAGCTCGGCCAGCCAGGACTACACGATCGGCAACGTGATCCTGCTGCCGCTGTTCGCCGTCGTCGACGGGCGCCGGCGTAGCATCGCTCGTCCCTGGCTGTACTTCGTCGCCAGCCTGTTCACCAGCTTCGCCTTCGCCTGGGCCTTCTACCTGGCCACTGCCGAGCGGCAGCGCCGGTCCCAGCCCCAGCGCAGCTCCCTGGCCCCAGCTTCGGGCGCCTGAGCTACGTCAGCACCGTCCCCACCCTCGAACCCCATCTGATCAGCCGGCCGGCCGCGGATGGCGCCGTCGGGTCGAAGGTCGGGGGCATGCCAGGATCATCCCGTTCAGGCAGGGACCGTTCGCCCGGTGCCACGTGCCGCGCCCCCGAGGTGGAGCCTTCTCAGCTTCAGGCTGAGCGGGACGAGCGCGGCGCCGAACATGATCGCGTAGACCCCGACCAGCCAGGCGACCGCGACGGCACCGGCGGCAGGGCGAAGGGCGATCAGGATCCCGAACAGCACGGACAGCGCACCGCTGAGCGCGAGCAGCCATTCACTCTCGATCTCACGACGGAGCCGTACCGCCGTGGCGATCTCCAGCACCCCGGTCACCACGGCCCATGCGCTGATCAGGGCCAGGAGCGCGAGCATGGTGATAGCCGGCCACCCGAACGTCACGACACCGATGATCACTCCGGCGAGACCTTCGAGGGCCAGCCATCCGCGGCGTCCCCGGGCCGACCCGCGCCCGAAGATCGATGCTCCCAGCGCGAGGACGCCGTCGACCAGGGCATAGGCGCCGAACAGCACCACCAGGACGGTCAGGGTGATCCCCGGCCAGATCAGGGCCACGATTCCCAGAAGAATCGCTGCGACGCCGCGCAGCATGACGCCCCACCAGTAACGGGAGAGAAGTTCGAGCATGTCAGGGACTCCCTTCGGTTCGTCCGGCGCGGAGCGGTCTGTACTACCCCATGAGTCGCGCCCATGACGCTCTCCACACGTATCCACCTCTGGCGGGTAACAGGCACAGCGCTGAAGGTGGCAGCGCGCGAGGCCTGCCGCCATCGTGTCCACCACCTCATGCGCCGTCGCCGTCCGGGGGGTTCTCGTACGTCACGGCGAGCTCGCCCTGGGCCAGGTCGACGTGGACGACCGCGCCGTCACGGGCGTCGCCGGCCAGCAGCGCCCGGCCCACCCGGGTCTCCACCTGGCGTGCGATGTACCGGCGCAGCGGTCGTGCCCCGTACACCGGGTCGAAGCCCTGCTGGGCGATCCAGCGGCGTGCGGCCTCGGTGACGTCGAGGGTCATCCGGCGCTCGGCCAGCCTGGCGCGCAGGTCGTCGAACATGAGGTCGACGACACGCTCGATCTCCCGCGGGGTGAGCGGCGTGAACAGCACGATGTCGTCGACCCGGTTGAGGAACTCCGGCGGGAAGTGCGCGCGCAGCGCCGCCATGACCTGGCTGCGGCCTTCCGGCTTGAGTTCGCCGTCCGGGGTCACCCCGTCGAGCAGGTACTGCGAGCCGATGTTCGACGTCATGATGATCACGGTGTTGCGGAAGTTCACGGTGCGCCCCTGGGCGTCGGTCAGCCGCCCGTCGTCGAGCACCTGCAGCAGGGTGTTGAAGACGTCCGGGTGCGCCTTCTCCATCTCGTCGAACAGCACGACGGAGTACGGCTTGCGCCGGACCGCCTCGGTGAGCTGGCCGCCCTCCTCGTAGCCCACGTACCCGGGCGGCGCGCCGACCAGGCGGGACACGGTGTGCCGCTCCTGGTACTCGCTCATGTCGATGCGGACCATGTTCTCCTCGGTGTCGAACAGCGCGGCGGCGAGCGCCTTGGCGAGCTCGGTCTTCCCGACGCCGGTCGGGCCGAGGAAGATGAACGAGCCGATCGGACGGCGCGGGTCCTTGATCCCGGACCCGGCCCGGACGATGGCGTCGGCGACGGCCTGGACCGCCTCGTCCTGTCCGATCACGCGCTCGTGCAGGACCTGGTCCAGTCGCAGCAGCTTCTCCCGCTCGCCCTCCTGGAGACGGCTGACCGGGATGCCGGTCCACCGGGACACGATGGTTGCGATCTCGTCCTCGGTGACCACCTCGCGCAGCAGCCGCCGGCCGCCCTGCTTGCTCGACAGCCGCTCCTCCTCGGCGGCCAGCCGCCGTTCCAGGTCCTGCAGCCTGCCGTAGCGCAATTCGGCGGCGCGGCCCAGGTCGTAGCGGCGCTCGGCCTCGTCGGCCTCGCGGCGCACCTGCTCCAGCTCCAGGCGCAGGTCCTGCACCCGGCGCAGGGCCTGGCGCTCGGCCTCCCACTGGGCGTGCAGGGCATCGGCCCGGGCGCGCAGGTCGGCCAGCTCCTTGCGCAGGTCCTCCAGCCGTGCCTGGCTCGCCCGGTCGGTCTCCGTGGCGAGCGCGGTCTCCTCGATCTCCAGGCGCATCACCCGCCGGCTGAGTTCGTCCAACTCGGCCGGCATCGAGTCGATCTCGGTGCGCAGCATGGCGCAGGCCTCGTCGACCAGGTCGATGGCCTTGTCCGGCAGGAACCGGTCGGTGATGTACCGGTGGGACAGCACCACGGCGGCGACGAGCGCGCCGTCGGCGATCTTCACGCCGTGGAACACCTCCAGCCGCTCCCGCAGGCCCCGAAGGATCGAGACGGCGTCCTCCTCGGAGGGTTCGTCCACCAGTACCGTCTGGAACCGGCGCTCCAGCGCGGCGTCCTTCTCGATGCGCACGCGGTACTCGTCGACCGTCGTCGCGCCGATCAGGTGCAGCTCGCCCCGCGCGAGCATGGGCTTGAGCATGTTCCCCGCGTCCATCGCGCCTTCGGTCGCGCCGGCGCCCACCACGGTGTGGAGCTCGTCGACGAAGAGCAGGATCCGTCCCTCCCCGGCCCGTACCTCGGCGAGCACCGCCTTGAGGCGTTCCTCGAACTCGCCCCGGTACTTCGCCCCGGCCACGAGCGCACCCATGTCGAGGGCGAAGACGGTCTTGTCGCGCAGGCCTTCGGGGACGTCGCCGCGGACGATCCGCTGGGCGAGGCCCTCGACGATGGCCGTCTTGCCGACGCCCGGGTCGCCGATGAGCACCGGGTTGTTCTTGGTCTTGCGGGACAGGATCTGGATCACCCGGCGGATCTCGACGTCCCGTCCGATGACGGGTTCGAGCTTGTCGGCCCGTGCGTCGGCGACGAGGTCCCGGCCGTACTTCTCCAGGGCTTCGTAGGCGACCTCGGGCATGGCGGAGGTGACCCGCTGGTTGCCGCGGATCGACGTCAGCGCCCGCAGGAGCGTGTCCCGGGTGATGCCCTCCTCGCGCAGGATCCGCCCGGCGGCCGTCTGGGGGCCCTCCTCCACCAGCGCGACGACGAGGTGCTCGACCGAGACGTACTCGTCCTTGAGTCGTCTGGCCTCGCGGTCGGCGACGTCGACGAGGCGGCTCAGGCGCTGGGTGACGTAGACCTGCCCCGGTGCGGCTCCGGGGCCGGTGACGCGCGGGCGGTGCTGCAGCTCGGTCTCCAGCCGCGTGCGGACCCGGTCCGGGTCGGCGCCGGTGCCGCGCAGCAGTCGCGGGGCGATACCCTCCGGCTGCTCCAGCAGCGCGAGCAGGAGGTGCTCCCCGTCGGCCTCGGTGTGCCCCAGGCGCAGGGCCTTGGTCTGGGCGTCGTGCAGCGCTTCCTGAGACTTCTGGGTCATCCGGTTCGGGTCCACGGTCACCCTCTCGTGGGTCGGGTCCGCGCCTGCCCGGTTCGGCGCGCGGACTCCTCCAGTTCGGCGATGCGGTCGAGCAGGTCCATCACGAGACCGACGGCGGCGTAGTTGAGGCAGAAGCCGGCCCGCAGGCGCTGGATCCGGGCCGCCACCGCCAGCTCCCCCGGGGAGAGCCACAGGCCACCGGTCGGGTCCCGGCTCGCCTCGAGCAGGCCCAGGGTGACCAGGCGCCCCACGAACCCGGGGTGCAGACCCGCGGCCCGCGCGAACGAGTCCAGATCGAGGCGGCGCGTCACCGCCCGCTGCCGGACCAGGGTGTAGGTCACCGCTACCTCCTCGGGTCGAAGGTCGAGGTCGTGGCCAGTTGCTCGAAGAGGCGCCGTTCGGCGTCCGTGAGCCGGGGAGGCACCATGATCCGCACCTCGGCGTACAGGTTCCCGGGCGTGCCGCGGGGGTTCGGCATACCCCGGCCGCGCAGGCGCAGCCGCCGGCCGCTGGAGCTGCCCGGCGGCACGGTCACCTTCGCCTCGCCGTCCGGGGTCTCCACGGGGACGCCGGCCCCGAGCGCGGCCTCCCACGGCGTCAGGGGGAGCAGGACGTACAGGTCGCGACCCTCGAGGCGGTACCGCGGGTGGGGGGCGATCCGGACGACGAGATACAGGTCGCCGGGCGCCGCACCGTTGGTGCCGCGGCCACCCTGCCCGGCCAGGCGGATCCGCTGCCCGTCGACGACACCGGCCGGGACGGTGACCTCGAACGTGCGCGGGCCGTCCGGACCGGACAGGGTGATCGACCGCCGGCCGCCGTGGTAGGCCTCTTCCACGGTCAGCTCCAGCTCGGCCTCCTGGTCGGCACCGGGGATCGGAGCCCAGCCGCGCCGCGCGCGCCGGGCCCCGCCGAAGATCCCGCCGAACAGGTCGTCCAGATCGATGTCCTCGCCGATGCCGCTCGAGCCCGCAACCGATCCCGTGCCGCCGGAGCGGATCCAGACCTCCTCGTCACCGGGCTCGCGGCCGCCTCGGGTCCGCCGGCCCGGCCCGGCTCCCGCGCGTCCGCCCTCACCGGCCCGCGCGCGGGCCCACGTCCGTGGGTCCACCCCCTCGGGCACCTGCCGGAAGTCCCGGCCGAAGGCGTCGTAGCGCCGGCGGGTGTCGGGATCGGACAGGATGTCGTACGCCTCGGAGACCTCCTTGAACCGCTCCTCGGCACCGGGATCGTGGTTGACGTCCGGGTGGTAGCTGCGGGCCAGCCGGCGATAGGCGCGCTGGATCTCCTCCTGCCCGGCGTTCCTCGGGACCCCAAGGATCTCGTAGAAGTCGCGGCCGGTCGCCATCAGGGGACCCTGGTGGCCACCACCACCGACGCCGGCCGCAGCTGGCGCTCGCCCTCGCCGTAGGCGGGCCGCACGACGTGGACCACCGTCGAGGCCTGCACCAGCGGGTCCGGCACGGTCGCGACCGCCTCCTGGAGGGCCGGGTCGAAGGGCCGGCCGACGTCGTCACGACGGGGGAAGCCCAGCCGCTCCATGACGGCGAGGGCCTGGTCGCGCACCGCACGCACGCCGTCGACGAAGGAGCCCGGGGCGGACCCGGCGTGCTCCAGTGCCAGGTCCAGGCCGTCGAGCACCGGGAGCCACTCCGCGGCGGCGCGCGCCCGTGCGGTGAGCGTCACCTGCGCCGCGTCCCGGGCGACCCGCTTGCGCAGGTTGTCCAGGTCGGCGAGCGCCCGCCGCCAGCGGTCCTCCAGCTCCGCGACCCGGGCCTCGAGCTGCGCTGTGTCCGCCTGCGCTGTGTCCGCCTGCGCTGTGTCCGCCTGCGCGACGTCCACGGTCTCGTCCGCCATGGCTGCCTCACCGGTTGGTGAACTCGGCATCGATCACGTCGTCGTCATGGACGCCGCCGACGTCGGACGCCGGGGCGCCGGCGTCTGCGCGTGCGCCCTGAGCCGCTGCGCCGAGCCCGTGGTAGACCTGCTGGAGCTCGGCCGTCAGGGATCGCAGCCGGTCCAGGGGTGCCTCGCCCTTCACGGCCTCGCGGGCATCGCTCACCAGCATCTCGGCCCGCGCGCGTTCGTGCGTCGGGACGACGTCCCCGAGCTCGCCCAGGCGGCGTTCCACCTGGTAGGCGACCGTGTCGAGCTGGTTGCGCGCGTCGATCTGCTCGCGCAGCCGCGCGTCCTCGGTGCGGTGCTGCTCCGCGTCCCTGATCATGCGCTCGACCTCGCCCTGGTCGAGGTTCGAGGTCTCGGTGATCGTGATCCGCTGCTCGGCGCCGGTGTCCTTGTCCCGCGCGGACACGTTGAGGATGCCGTTCGCGTCGACGTCGAACGTGACCTCGATCTGCGGTTCGCCGCGCGGCGCGGGCCGGATCCCCTCGAGCCGGAACCGTCCGAGCACCCGGTTGTCCGCGGCACGCTCCCGTTCGCCCTGGAGGACGACGATGTCGACCGCGGATTGGTTGTCCTCGGCAGTGCTGAAGGTCTCGGTGCGACGGGCGGGGATCGTGGTGTTCCGCTCGATGACCTTGGTCATCACCCCGCCCATGGTCTCGACGCCCAGGGACAGCGGAATGACGTCGAGCAGCAGGACGTCCCGCATGTCGCCCTTGAGAACCGCGGCCTGCACGGCGGCGCCGAGCGCGACCACCTCGTCCGGGTTGACCGTCATGTTGGGGTCCTTGCCGCCGGTGAGGCGCCGGACCAGGTTCTGCACCGCGGGGATCCGGGTGGAGCCGCCGACGAGGATCACCTCGTC
>DATDMG010000085.1:0-3357 GCA_036518955.1 Kineosporiaceae bacterium
GTGGCCTGGATCCTGGCGAGCCGGGGCAAGCGCGTGCTGGTGGTCGACTGGGATCTGGACTCTCCAGGGCTGCACAAGTTCTTCAGGCCCTTCCTGGACGGGGAACTGTTCGACTCCACACCCGGTGAGGGTGGTGCGCTGGACATCACTCCGCTGGGCGGCAAGAGCATGCCTACTCGAGCGCGCTGTCGAACTTCGACGCCGCCTCTTGACGAGGCCGCGCACCCCTTCGACACGGGCAGGCTCTGTTGGTCGGGCGGAGGACTGCGGCCGGTCCAGGAGCGAGATGGGGAGGGGGATGCGAGAGATGGTCATGAAGCGACCGCTTTGCCTACACTTGGCGTGGAGCCAAGCATCGTCGGTTCGGGGGTTCGGGAGGTGTGATGCCGCGAGTGGACGCGGAGAACCCCGTCCCCTATTTCTTCTTAGGGTACGCTCACACTCCTGAGCGTCCTTGGGTCCTGAAGTTTTTCCGTGATATCTGTGCCGAAATCTACGAGCGGACCGACCTGCGCTCGGTCACGGACGTCGGCTTCATGGACGAGGTCGGAATCCCCCTTGGATCGGAGTGGCGGGAGGAGGTTGTCCGGGCTCTGGCCAACTGCCGAGTATTTGTGCCGCTATATTCTCGCCGGTATTTCAGCAGAGAGGAGTGCGGATATGAGTGGCATGCCGTTGCGCAGCGTATCCTTGATCAGCGCGCTCGCTTTCCCGGCAGCCCCGCCCCCATTGTTCCCGCACTCTGGACGCCGGTGGAACCGACCGAGATACCGGAAGTGGCCCGCCGGATCCAGATTCACCACGCCGACCTTGGCTCCGAATACGCGCGGGAGGGGTTCTACACGCTCATCAAGAACGCCCTCTACCGCGATCAGTACACGACTGCCATCCAGCGTCTGGCCATGCACATCATCCGAGCAGCTGAGCGTGCCAACCTGCGACCGTGCGATCCTCGGGATCTCGGCCCACGTCGCAACGCGTTCACCGACCCCGGGCGGACGTCACCCGCTGACCGCAGGCTGACCATCGTGCCAGCCGTCTCGACTGTCGACCGGTTGCCCCCCAGCAGGCTCAAAGCCTTCTACAGCACCTCCTCCCGGGAGTGGAATCCGTTCCATCCGGATACGCTGCAGCCCATCGCGGACTACGCCGCCGGGGTGGCCGCCTTCCACTCCTTCGAGCCGGAGGTGATGGCGTTCGACGAGGGGTTCGAATTCCTTCGGGCCCGCGAACCGACGATGGGTCTGGGACTGCTGCTGGTGGATCCCTGGGCCGGCTTCGACGACGAGGTCGCCGCTCGACTGCGCGAACTCGACGATCTGGAGATGGGCTGGGTCGCGGTGATGACGCCGTGGAACCCGGGCGACGAGCAGACCCGACAGCACGCCGGCGACCTGCTGAGCAGTCTCCGCTCGGTGATGCCCAAGCGGTTGGGTGGGACGAGGCCCTCGCTGGTGAGCCATTCGACGAAGATGATTACGCTCGAACAGTTCCGGGTGCGTCTGCCCGTCGTCCTGGAGAGTGCACTGTCCTCCTATTTGACGCAGGTTGAGGCGCATCCGCCCGAGGGCCTCCCTTCGCACCTGCCGGTACTGGGTGGGCGAGAACGTCGGGACCCGGTCGCCGGGGACGAGGAAACGGGAGGACGTCATGGCCAACGACCGCGCAGGTGAGGTCATCACCTTCTTCTCGTTCAAGGGCGGCACCGGCCGGACGATGGCCCTCGCCAACGTGGCCTGGATCCTGGCGAGCCGGGGCAAGCGCGTGCTGGTGGTCGACTGGGATCTGGACTCTCCAGGGCTGCACAAGTTCTTCAGGCCCTTCCTGGACGGGGAACTGTTCGACTCCACACCCGGTGTGGTGGACATGATTTCGGAGTACGCGCGGGCGGCGACGCACGTGACGGAGCGGCAGCCGGACTGGCACCTGGCTCACGCGAGGGTGCTGCGGCATGCGGTGTCGCTGAACTGGTCCCACTTCCCCGAGGGTGGTGCGCTGGACATCATCTCCGCTGGGCGACAAGGGCATACCTACTCGAGCGTCCTGTCGAACTTCAACTGGGACGACTTCTACTACCGGCTGGGCGGTGGGTTACTCTTCGGTGCGATGCGGGACGACATGCGCCGTCACTACGACTACACGCTGATCGACAGCCGCACCGGGTTGTCGGACATGGCGGCGATCTGCACGGTCCGATTCCCGGACACGGTGATCAACTGCTTCACCTTCTCCAACCAGTCGATCGAGGGCGCCGCCCGAGTGGCCCGCTCCATCGACGACCTGGCGGACGACCGCGACATCCGGATCCTGCCGGTGCCCATGAGGGTGGAGGACGCCGAGAAAGCCAAGCTGGAGAATGGCCGGGCCTACGCGCGGTTGCTCTTCGCCGGCTATCCCAGCGGACTGGACCGGGAGGCGCGGCAGCGATACTGGGGCGAGGTCGAGATCCCCTACCGCACGTACTACGCGTACGAGGAAGTGCTGGCGACGTTCGGTGACGAGCCGCGGATGCCGCTGACTTTGCTGGCTGCGTACGAGCGCCTGACGTCTGTGATCAGCCATGGCGAGATCAAGGAACTCGCTCCGATGCCGGAGGACACCCGCAAGCGGTTCGCAGTGGCGTTCGAACGGCGCAGTGCGGTCACCCCCCCCGACGTCTTCCTGAGCTACGCCCCCGAGGATCGGATGTGGGCGGATTGGGTGGGCACGGTTCTGCAGCGGGCGGGGGCACGGGTCAAGGCGCAAGGGGCCGACTTCCCGGCGGGGGCGGACGTGGTGGCCGAGGTGGGGACGTCGGTCGCCTCGGCGGGGTGCACGATGGTTCTGCTGTCGCCGTCCTACGTACGTTCGTCCCAGGCCCGAGCGGTGTGGGAGGTGCTGGCGGGGGCTGAATCCGACCGATCCCGTCGGCCTTTGATACCTCTGGGGGTCGCCGAGGTGCGTTTGGGGCATCCTTTCGATGCCTGGAACGCCATCGACCTGGTCCGGCTGGACGAGGCAGCGGCTACGGAGGCGGTGCTGCGGGCGCTGGACCTCAGCCCGTTGGCTATCCGGGATGTGTCACGGGAGGAGCCGGCGACCCGGTTCCCGGGAGCACGACCACCAGTGTGGTCCGTCCCGGCGCGTAATGCCGCCTTCACCGGTCGATCGGTCCTGCTGCAGAAGCTGCGGGACAACCTGTCGATCGGCTCCGTCACGGTGGAGCCGCAGGCGGTCCACGGTCTGGGCGGTGTCGGCAAGACGCAGCTGGTGCTGGAGTATGCCCACCGGTTCATGGCGGACTACGACCTGGTGTGGTGGATTCCGGCGCAGCAGGAGGAGCTGATCCCCTCCGTCCTTGCCGAGATCGCTCCGCAG
>DATDMG010000086.1:0-3755 GCA_036518955.1 Kineosporiaceae bacterium
GCTGCCGGTGGCGAGCATGCCGACGTTGGACCAGGTGTCCACGACCCGGCAATCGGCGATCGGGACGGCGAAGAAGCGCGGTGTGGTCACGGTGCCGGCGTCCGGGGCCGCGGCGCACACCAGCACCCAGCGTGCGTAATCGACGCCGCTGATGTAGGGCCAGGTGCCCGAGACGAGCCACCCGCCGGGGGTGCTGCTGGCCCGCCCGAAGGGCGAGGGAGAGCCGACGACCACCACGTCCGGCCCGTCCTGCCAGATCTCCTGCTGGCCCTCCAGCGGCAGGTAGGCGGCGAACCGGGGGAGGTTGGCCATCAGCGAGGCGCACCAGGCGCTGGCGGCGCAGCCTTCGCCGACGTCCGCGACGGCCGTGGCCGCTTCCGCGAAGCTGCCCTCGCTGCCGCCGAACCCGGCCGGCACGAAGTGCCGGGCGAACCCGGCCTCGACCAGCGCGTCGACGACGTCCGGGGTCAGCCGGCGGGCGGCCTCGGCCTCGGCGGCCCGGTCCGCGGCGAGCGCCGTGACGGCGGCCACGCGGTCGGCCACGCCGGAACGGGCACGGTCGGTCTGGGATCGGTCGAGCACCTGTCACCTCGCAGGACACGCCCCTGCCGGGGCTCGGCGAACGGGTCACCCGCCGGCGGATCGGCGGGAGCCCGGGGTACGGCCGGGGCCTCACGATGCAGGCCTCGTGGACGAAGGCCCCCGGTCAGGCCAGGGCCGGGGCGGCGTGCAGGCAGGCGCCGTTGCCGCTGCACGGGCGGGTGAACCCGCGGTTGACGTACAGCGCCGCGGGGTCGCCGCCTCCCGGCTGGCCCCGCCCGACCACCGCCTCGACCTGGCCGACGAGGATGACGTGATCGCCGCCGTCGTGCCGGTCCCGCACCGTGCACTCCAGGCCGGCCAGGGCGTCGTCCAGCACGACGGACCCGCGGGCGGTGCGCCGCCAGTGGCCGTCGGCGAACTTGTCCGCGCCGCGGGTGGCGAAGCGCCGCGCCAGGCGGTCGTGGCCGGAGCGGAGCATGTTGATCGCGAAGGTCTCGGTGTCGTCGAACGCCCGGAAGGACGACGCGGTGCGCGCCACGCAGACCAGGACCAGCGGTGGGGCGAGGGACACCGAGCAGAAAGAACTGGCCGTGAAACCGACCGGCCGGCCCTCCTGGTCGTGCGTCGTGATCACCGCCACCCCGACCGGGAAGCGCGACATGGCGGTGCGGAAGCTGTCCGGATCAACGGCCACGGGAACTCCTCCAGAACGTGCGGCGGCGGGCAGCGGGCTCAGGCCAGGCAAGTGGGCAGCCGGCCGCCGTTGTAGGCGACCATCTGCTCGAAGACCTCCCCGACGTCCAGGACCGAAGCCGCGGAGTCGTCCGGAACCGGCTCGGCCAGGGCGCGGTGCAGGTTGCCGACGATGCGCTCGGGATCCAGCAGCCCGGCGAAGCGGCCCAGGTCGGCCGTGCAGGCGACGGCCAACGGGTCCAGGCCACCGGCCCGCGCCCGGGTGGCCAGGTGCTGGATCCAGCGCAGGTAGGCCGCGTTGGCCTCGAACACCTCCGGCCCGGCGACCGGCCCGTGCCCGGCCACGACCGTGCGCGGGCGCAGGGCCGCCAGCCGCCGGATCGCGGCCAGGGTTCCGGCGACCGAACCGAACAGGCAGAACGGCGTCGCGGCCGACATCACCACGTCACCCGCGAACAGGACCCGCTGCCGCGGCAACCACACCACGACGTCGTGGCGGGTGTGCGCCGGTCCGACGCTCAGCAGTTCGACCGGTGTCTCCCCCACGTGCAGGCACAGCCGGTCGGAGAAGGTCACCGTCGGCGGGGTGACCCGCACGTCACCCCACGCGACGTCGGGCCACAGCTGGGTGAGCGCCAGCCCGGTGCTCAGCATCTCCTCCCGGGCACCGTCGTGCGCCACGATGGCCGCCGACGCCCCGTAGAGGTGGTTGCCGAACACGTGGTCCCCGTGGCTGTGGGTGTTGACCACCGTCCGGGCCGGCCCCGGCGCCAGCCGCTCCACGGTGTCCCGCAGGTGCCGTGCCCTGGACTCGGTGGCGAGCGTGTCGATCACGACGGCGCCGGTGCCGCCCAGCACGATGCCGGCATTGCTCACGCACCAGCCGCCGGGGGGCTGGACGAAGGCGAACACCCCGTCGGCGACCTCCTGCAGGGTGCCCGCCGGGGCCCGGCCGGCCGGCGAAGCACTGGTCATGTCGGTCATCGCGCGTCCCTCACTCCGTGGCAGAGGCCAGCCGCCGGATGGCGTGCAGCGCCGCATGGGACATCGTCGTCCGGCTGTTCTCGCCCAGCGCCTCGCGCACGTGCCGGCGGGCCGAGGCCACGTCGTGCCCCTCGCCCAGCGCCTGAGTGATCTTCGCCGGGTCCAACGCGACCAGGTGCCGTGCGACGATCACCGCGTCCTCGCCGTCCTGGCGGAACGTCCAGCTGCCGCTGTGGCCGATGAGCACCTCGGGGGTCCGCAGTTGCTTGTAGACGATCCGGTCCGGGGGCAGGCACAACCGCACCGACCGGGTGCGGTGGCTGCCGCCGTCCCGGGTGACCGTGTCCATCAGCAGGTCCTGCACCCGTTCGTCGTCCTCGGACAGCTCCACCCGGGCCACGTGCGGCAGCCGGTCCGGCCACAGGTCCGCACGGTGGACGAAGTCATAGGCCGCCGGCGCCGGACCGCGCAGGCGCACCTCGTCCTCGAAGGCGAAGACCAGATCCTCCACCGGGTGACCCAGCTCGGCCACCCGCGCCAGGGCGGCCAGTTCGCGCTCGCTGTTGGCATCCACCGCCCCGGCCAGGTCCTCCGCCGCGGCGTCGTCGACCGCGGCGAAGTCGTGATCGAGGACGACGGTGGCCCCGCCCGGGCGAGGGTGGAAGTGCCAGGCCCCGGACATCTGGGCGATCGGTGCCTGGGTGCGCTCCTGCTCGAAAGTGATCGTCAACGCCTCCCGATCGAGCCGGCGCCGGGACGTCCAGGTGCGGACGGCGCCGCCGACGGTGGCCCATAACCGGAAGCGCTCGCCGTCCGGCGTCCGCTCCAGCACGTCGACGTGGACGGTCGGCTCGAAGATCACCGGCCACCACGTCACGTCGGCCACCAGGCCGAACAGCACCTGCGCGGGCGCGGCCACCTCGCGCAGGTGCCTGGTCCGGGTGCCGGTCACGGCGCCTGGCCCGCCAGCTGGGCATTGACCACGTCCAGCAGCTCGCGCGGGGTGCGCAGGCTCATCGCCTCCTCGTCGGACAGCTGCACGCCGAACTGGCGCTGCAACGCCGCCGCGGTCTCCATCAGCGCCAGCGAGTCGTAGCCGATGTCGTCGAAGTTCAGGTCGAGGATGTCGCCGGACGTGTCGAGGCCCTCGACCTCCCCGGCGCAGCGGATCAGGATGTCGCGCAGTTCCTCGATGGTGACGCCGCCGGTACTGGTCGGCATGGTCTCGCTCCCCTCATCGTGCGGACGGTGACGAACTCCGGTCGTGCGGTGCTGTCGTGCGGTGCTGTCGTGCGGTGCGCGGGCCTGGCCGGTGCGGGTCACTCGGGCAACCGGCGGACGACCACGGCGGAGTTGAAGCCCCACCGCCCACGAGCCAGGACCAGGGCGGTCTCCAGCCGCGCCTGGCGCGACTCGACGACCAGGTCCAGCCCGTAGTCCGCCGGGACGTCGGCGGTGCCCCAGGTGGCCGGGATCACGCCGTCCCGCATGGCCAGCAGCGCGGTGACCACGTCCAGCGGCCCGGAGCCGGAGTA
>DATDMG010000087.1:0-11094 GCA_036518955.1 Kineosporiaceae bacterium
GGGGTACGTGTCAGCCCCGGTGCCGAGTTCGGTCCCGGTGGCGAGGGATTCGCCCGGTTGAACTTCGCGACCTCCGTGGAGGTGCTCACCGAGGCCCTGGACCGGATGGCGGCCGTCGTCCTGGGTGGCAGCTAGCGGGGCGGGCGGGGTCAGACCGCGCCGAGGGCCTCCAGGACGGCGTTGCGTTCCCGGCGCAACAACAAGCCGCACCCGACGGCTTCCTCGGCAGCGGCCACCAGCAGCTCGAGCGCCAGCAGCCGGTGGCAGTCGAGCAGCGCCCGGGCCACCGTCGTCGACCGGATGCCCCGATACGTGGTGAGGTCGGCCGCGGGCAGGTCGCGGTGGAGCACCTCGAGGTGGTCGGGCCACCGGGGATCCGCGCGGGGCGCGCGCGGTGTGCCGACCCGGACCGGCTTCGGGTCGTGGTCGGTGAGGTCGTGCAAGGCCAGGACGGCGTCGTGGCTGAGGAACGCGTCGGGTCCGACCCGGAGCACCGCCTCGGCCAGCACGTGGCGCCGGGACGGCGGCAGAGCGCCCAGCCGGAAGAGGTCGTCGCCCACGATCACCAGGTCGCCGCGTTCCAGCAACCGGTCGAGCATGTCGTCCGGGATTCCCAGCCGCACCGTGTCATCCGTCGTGAGGTACCCGTGCCGCTCCAGGGCACAGGCCGCCAGCTCGCTGCGGTAGGTCTTCCGTCGACCCATGACGTCCACCGTAGCGCTGGACGATCCTGACATCAGCCCGAGAGGCTGTTACATCATGTGGATGGGCCGGGACTATCAGTAGGCGGCAGGGAGTGTTCGCGCCGAACGGGCCGGCGGTGGACGTGCCGGTCGGGCGGGTCAGGTAGGTCGGGCGGGTCAGGTAGGTCGGGCGGGTCAGTAGGTGTAGAAGCCCCGGCCGGTCTTGCGGCCGAGGTCACCGGCCGCCACCATCCGGCGCAGCAGGCCGGGCGCGACGAACTTCGGATCCTGGGTCTCGGCGTGCACGTTGTCGATCGCGGCGAGGCTGATGTCGAGGCCGGCGAGGTCCGCGGTCTGCAACGGCCCCATCCTGTGGCCGAAGCCGTCGCGGCAGGCCGTGTCGATGTCCTCGGCCGAGGCCACGCCGGTCTCCAGCAGAGCCACCGCCTCGATGGTGAGCGCCAGCAGCATCCGGTTCGCGACGAACCCGGCGACGTCCCGGCTCACCACCACCACGGCCTTGCCCAGCCCGCGGACGAACGCCGCGGTCGCCGCCATGGTGGCGTCCGACGTCCGGTAGCCGCGGACCACCTCGCAGAGCTTCATCATCGGCACCGGTGAGAAGAAGTGGGTGCCCACGACGAACTCCGGCCGCCGGGTCGCGGCGGCGATCCGGGTGATCGGGATGGCCGAGGTGTTGGTGGCGAGCACCGCGCCGTCCTTGGCGACCCGGTCCAGCTCGGCGAAGACGGCTCGCTTCACGTCGACGTTCTCGTAGACCGCCTCGATCACGACGTCCGCGTCCGCGACCCCGTCGAGGTCGGTCGTGGTGGTGATCCGGCGGACGGCGGCCTCGGCGTCCTCCGCCGTGATCGCCTGCTTCGCGACGAACCGGGCCAGCGACTTCTCCACCGCCTCCAGCCCGCGGGCCGTCGCCTCCGGGGTGATGTCGCGCAGCACGACGTGGTGTCCGGCGACCGCGGCCACCTGGGCGATGCCGGATCCCATCAGGCCGGCTCCGACGACAGCGACAGACTGTGGCATGGCACGTTCCTTCGGGGGGTGGGTAGGGTCCGTAGCGATCCTGCCGGACGGCTCGGGCCCTGCCAGCGGCAGGGGTGTGATGTTCATCGCGGCCGCTCGCCGCGGGGGAGGGGGCACGATGCCTGTGTACAGCTACCGCGGTGTCCTGCCGCGGATCAGCCGCAGCGCGTTCGTGCATCCCGATGCCGTCGTCATCGGCGATGTCACGATCGGGGCCCTGGCCTCGCTGTGGCCCGCGGCGGTGCTGCGCGGCGACCACGGGCGGATCGTGGTGGGGGAGCGGACGTCGGTCCAGGACGGCACCGTCGTCCACACCACCGAGCAGTGGCCCACCGAGATCGGAGCCGGTTGCGTGATCGGCCACAACGCGCACCTCGAGGGGTGTGTCGTCGAGGACGCCTGCCTGATCGGGTCCACGTCGACGGTCCTCAACCGGGCGCACGTGGGCACCGGGTCGGTGGTGGCCGCCGCCGCTCTCGTCACCGAGGGGTTGCGCGTGCCGTCGTCATCCGTGGTCGTGGGGGTTCCCGGCCGGGTGCGACCCATCGAGGGCGCCGGGTACGACGACCGGATCGCCCGGGCTGCCGCGATCTACGTCGAGAACGCGCGCCGCTACCGGGAGTCGATGGCGATGGTCGACCTCACGGACTGCCTCACCGACTGAGCCGTCCACGCGCCGACCGGCGGCGTCCGTGCCGGCGCCGTCGGCGCCGTCGGCACGGTCAGGAGCGGCCGAGGCGGTCGGGGTCGGTGACGTTCTGCAGCCGCACCTGCCCGCGCGCCACCAGCCGGCCGCCCTCGTCGGTGATCTCGACCTGCCAGAGCTGCTGAAGGCGGCCGCGGTGCACCGGCGTGGCGGTGGCGGTGAGCTCGCCCTCCCGGACGGCGCGCAGGAAGTCCGTCTGGTTGCTCACCCCCACCACGTGGCCACGGTCGCCGAGCCAGATCGCGGCACCGAAGCTCGCGGCGGACTCGACCGCGGCGCAGTACACCCCGCCGTGGACGATCCCGTGCGGCTGGTGGTGTTCCGGCCCCACCAGCCAGGTGACGACCGCCCGGTCGGGCGTCATCTCGCGGAACTCCATCTTCAGATGGGCGTCCAAGCCGCTGGTGATGTCAGGGAGGCCGTCGGTCACCGGGCCAGGGTACGGGAGGTGCCGCGGCGCCTTCGGGTGGGTGCCGGCCCGGGGTGCCGACCCGGGTTCACGTCAGGCACCCAGGCCGACGCGGTCCACCCGGCGGTGGTAACGCATCCCGGCCAGGCCTCCGACCCAGGCCCCGACCAGCGCGGCGACACCGGCGAGCAGGCCGATGAGGACGCCGTCCGCGGTGACCCAGGCGGAGCCCGCGGAGAACCTGGGGATGCCGGTGACGGCGCTCAGCGCGGCCCACTGGGTGCCGGCGAGCGCGCCGAGCGCGGCGACCACCAGCATGATCACCACTGCCCAGGCGAACACCGCCAGCCCCTGCCGGGCGCCGTTGAACCGGGCCATCCGGCCGGCGACGTACCCGCCGCAGAAGTAGGCGGCGAACAGAATGAGGACGATCATCACGGCGCCCCGGGTGCCGCGCCAGGTGACGCCGACGTCGGGATGGGACACCGACTGGCCGTTCAGGACGCCCACGGCCGTGCCGCCGGCGGCCACGAGCGCGGTGAGCAGCACGGCCGTGCCGGTGGCGGTCAGCCAGCCGAAGAACGCGGAACCGAGCTTGACGCCCCCGAAGGCCTCCCGCTGGCGGGCCACCACGGCGCGCCGGTCGAGCACGCTGGTCGCGGCGGTGGGCCTGGGGCCGGCGATCGTGCCGTCCCGTCCGTCGAGGGGTTCGTCGGTGACGGCCCGGTCGAGGCGCGCGGTGGTCCCTGCCTGCCGGTCGCGCCGGTGGCTCGCGTTCCAGTGGTCGAGATTCATCGTCGTCCCGTTCCTCTGTGCCGGGGGCCTGGGGTGGGCGAACCGGGCCGCCCCGGTGCCGGCCCTTCCCGGTATTACCCCGGTTCTGGCGTGATCATGCATGACGGCAATGGTGTGCACCGGCAGCGATCGGGCCCGCCGGCAGTGATCATGCGGGCGACGTCCGGGCGGTCCGCGGGTTGCATGATCACGGCGGAGGTGCATGATCTCTACCGGCGGGGAGGACGAGTGCTGGGTGGTACCTGTGAGGACCGGCGGAATGCCGGGCCGAGTGAGTTCCTCGGCGCGATCGCCGTCCGGGAACGGGAGCGGATCTGGGCCCGCAACCGGGCTCTCATCGCGGCCAACCTGGGCGTGTTCCACGAGTTCTTCGCCCGGCACGCCGACCTGTTCGAATGGACGGCGCCCGACGGCGGGTGCGTGGCCTTCCCCCGGTACCTCGGGGCGGAGGGGGTGGAGGCGTTCTGCCAGGACCTCGTCGAGACCGAGGGGGTGCTGCTCCTGCCCGCGAGCATCTTCGCCTCCGACCTCGCGTCGGTGCCCGCGGACCGCTTCCGCCTCGGGGTGGGACGCCGGGACCCGATGCCGGCACTGGCGGCCGTCGACCGTCGGCTCTCCCGCCGGCGTCCGTGAGGCCGGGCGCAGGGGCCGGCCGGAGCCGGGGGCGCAGACCGGCGCCCCGCACCATGATGGGGGCATGACGCGTCAGCAGCTGCTGGCCGACTGCCTGTCCGAACGGTGGTGATCGACATGCCGATCGCAGTGGTGGCCGCGGGGTTCGGCGGCCCGGAGAACCTGGAGCTCGTCGAGCGGGACGTGCGCGAGCCGGGGCCGGGGGAGGCGTTGCTCGCGGTCCGGGCGGCCGGCGTCAACCCGATCGATGCCAAGTCGTACAGCGGCGCCTTCGGGAACGACCCTTCGAGGCTGCCGATGCCGCTGGGCCTGGAGGCCGCCGGCGTGGTGCGCGCGGTCGGGCCCGACGCCGGGGGTCCGGCGGGACCGATCCGGGTCGGCGACGAGGTGATCGCCTTCCGGATCAGCGGTGGGTACGCCGACGAGCTGGTCGTCCCGGCCTCGGCGCTGGTCCCCAAGCCGCCCCAGCTGGCCTGGGACGCCGCGTCCGGGCTGATGCTGGCCGGCACGACGGCGGTGCACGCCCTGCGCGTCGCGAGAGCGGCCCCGGGCGAGACGCTGCTCCTGCACGGCGGCTCCGGCGCGGTGGGGTTGGCGGCCCTGCAGCTCGCGGTCGCCGGCGGCACCCGGGTGATCGCGACGGCCTCGCCGGGCCACCACGACCTGCTCCGCGAGCTCGGCGCCGAGCCGGTGGCGTACGGGCCGGGGCTCGCCGACCGGGTGCGCGCACTGGCTCCGGAGGGGGTCGTGGCCGCCGTCGACACGGTGGGGACCGACGAGGCCGTGGATGTGTCGGTCGAGCTCGTCGGCGACCTGTCCCGGGTGGTCACCATCGCCGGGTTCGCCCGCGGCGCGGAGCGCGGGATCGTCCGGATCGGGGGCGGCCCGGGCGCTGATCCGGGCACCGCGATCCGGGACGCCGCGCGGCTCGAGCTGGCGAGCGCCGTCGCGGCCGGCCGGCTCCAGGTGCTGGTCGCCGCCCGCCATCCGCTGGCCGACGCCGCCGCGGCGCATCGCGCCGTCCTCGGCCGGCACCGGCCGGGCAAGATCGCCCTTATCCCGTGACCCTGCGGTCCCGGGCTCGGACGTCGGCCTCGCCCCCGGCGCCCACCGCTCCGCGGAGCGCCTCCGGATGCCGCGCCAGCAGCTCGCGTTCCGTCCTCGCCGTCGTCCGGGCCGTGGCCTTGGCCAGCCCCGGCCCGAGCAGGCCCCGCCCCAGCGCGACCGCCCGGATCCACGGCGGCAGGTAGATGTGGGCGGCGCGCCGTTCCAAACCCCGGGCGAGTCGGTCCGCCGCCGCGTCGACCGGGTACGTGCGGTTGAACGGCGGAGGGAGGGCCGACCGGCGGGCGGCGAGGGGGGTGACCCGGTCCGAACCGCGGACCATCTCGGTGTCCGTCCACGACAGGTACGCCACGCCGACGTCGACGCCGTGGTGCGCCACCTCGGCCGCCAGGGCGCGTGCGAAGGCCTCGACCCCGGACTTGCTGGCGCAGTAGGCGGAGAGCATCGGTGACGTGACGATCGCGGCGAGCGAGGCGATCTGCAGCAGGTAGCCGCGGGTCTCGACCAGGTGCGGCAGGAAGGCCCGCGCGGTGCGCACCGAGCCGAGCAGGTTCACCTCGATCACCCGGTCGTACGAGGCGGCATCGGCGTGCAGCAGGGGTGCGCCCAGAGCGATCCCGGCGTTGGCGACGACGGCGCGGGCCGGGCCGAGACGCCCGGCGACCTGCGCCGCGACGTCCGACAGGTGTGTGCCGTCCGTGACGTCGGCCTCCCACCAGGCCGCACCCGGGCCGCACTCGGACGCCACCTCGGCGAGCTGGTCGGCCTCCAGGCCGATGAGCGCCAGGCGGTGCCCGCGAGCGGCGAGCCGGCGCGCCAGCTGCGCCCCGATCCCGCGGGCCGCGCCCGTGACGACGGTGACCGGTGGGCCCTGCAGACTGCGGTTCGCGTTCTCGGGCACGGTGCCTCCTCGAGCGTCATGGCGGTGTCGCCGATCCGGATCCCACCGCCTGGCCCCGCGCGTCCAGGCAGGTGTCCACCAGGCCGCGGACGGCGGCCGCCACCTCGTCCGGCGCGGTGAGCGGCGTCATGTGCCCCGCTGCCGGCACCTCGATCAGGTCGACCGGCCGCGGCAGGGCGGCCGCGATCCGGCGGGCGTGCCACGGGGGCGTGAGCCGGTCGTCCGTGCCGACCAGCACGGTGACGGGGACGTCGAGCCGGGGCAGGTCGGCGGTGAGGTCGAGCGTCCCCAGCATCTCGGCGAAGCCCTGATAGGTCCGTGGCGGGCAGGCCAGCACCAGGTCGGTGCAGAACCCGCGCTCGACCGCGGTCGCCGTCCCGGGCATCGTCAGCTGCACGATCGCGGCCCGGATGAGTGGGAGCGGCGCCCGGTGCAGCAGTCGCGGGTCGCCGAGCGCAGCCCGGGTGACCGCCGCCCGGCCGACCCGGCGCGAGGCCCGCACGGCGTCGAGCGTGGCGCGGGTCCGACGGCGGCCGCCGACCCGGAGGATCACCGCCCTCCGGTCGAACAGCTCCTCGATCCCGGTGCTCGCGAGCAGACCTCCGGCGACCCGCTCCAGCAGCAGGTCGTGGTGCCGGCCGGCGAACGCGACGAGGGCCATCGCGCCCATGCTGTGCCCGGCCACGATCGCCCGCGTGCCGGAGGGCACGGTCGCCGCCAGGACCGCCGCCAGGTCGTCGGCGAGCAGGGCGGGGGTGAACCCGCCGTCCGGTACCGGCCCGCTGCGGCCGTGCCCGCGCTGGTCGACGACGACCACCCGCAGCTGCGGTGCCAACCGCCGGACGACGCGCGCCCAGGCCGTGGCCGACAGCGTCCAGCCATGCACCAGCACGACGGTCGGCGACCCGTCCTGGCCATGGACCTGGACGGCGAGACGCGCGCCGTCGGCGGACGTGACGGTCAGGCGCCGTGCCGGGGCGAGGGGGAGGAAGTCGGCGGGCAGCCGCTTCACGACCGCACCTGCGCCGGTGAGGGGACCGCGGCGACCGCCGGGCCCGGTGGCCGCCGCGTCACCCGGTACTCGGTGAGGTCGACCCGGCGGGTCGCGCGGCGCAGCCGCAGGGTGGTGCCGGGCCAGAGGGTGGTGATCCGGCCCCGCTCGTCCTGGTACCAGGAGGCGCAGCCACCGGTCGCCCAGACGCTGCCGCGCAGGCGGTCCTGGAGCCGGGCGTTCCACGCCCGTTGAGCGTGGTCGGTGGGCTCGAGGGCGGCCAGCCCGCATCGACGCATCGTGTCCAGGGCGTCCCGCACGTAGGCGAGCTGGGACTCGATCACGTGGATCATCGACGTGTGGCCGAGCCCCGTGTTCGGGCCGACGAGCAGGAACAGGTTCGGGAACCCGTGGACGGTCGTCCCGCGCAGCGCCTGCATGCCCTCCGCCCGCCACACGTCCGCCAGCAGGTGCCCGTCGCGGCCGCGGACGTGGTGGGCGAGGGCGATCTCGGTGGCCTCGAACCCGGTGGCGAGGATCACGGCGTCCACCTCCCGCCGGGTCCCGTCGCCGGCGATCACGGCGCCGGGGTCGAGCCGGGCGACCCCGCTGGGGATCAGTTCCACGTTGTCCTGGCAGAGGGCGGGGTAGTAGTCGTCGGAGGGCAGGATCCGCTTGCAGCCGGCCCGGTAGTTCGGCGTGAGGAGCGCCCGCAGGCCCGGGTCGGGGACCTGGCGCCGCAGCTGGGCGAGCGCGAGCCGCTCCACCGCGCGCATCAGCCCGGGTCGGTGGACCATGCCGAGGACCAGCAGCTCGCGCGTGGTGTACAGGATGCCGCGGGCCAGCTTCTGGGTGACCGGGTGCCGCGCGTATCGCTCGCGGCGCCGCTGCGACACGGGCCGGTCGCCCCTCGGGGTGATCCAGGGCGGCGTGCGCTGGAACACGATCAACTCGGCAGCCTTCCGGGCGACCTGCGGCACGATCTGGATCGCGGATGCGCCCGTCCCGACGACCGCGACGCGCTTGCCGGTCAGGTCGACGTCGTCCCGCCAGCGCGCCGAGTGCATCAGCAGGCCGCCGAACGACTCCAGGCCGGGCAGGTCGGGCAGCTTCGGCCGGCTGAGCGGGCCGGTGGCGCCGATCAGGACGTCGGCCGTGAACGGGCCGGCCGAGGTCTCCACCCGCCAGACCAGCGCGGTCTCGTCCCAGTCGGCGCCGGTGACCTCGACGCCGCACCGGATGCGCGGATCCAGGTCGAACCGCCGGACGACGTCCTCCAGGTACGCGAGGATCTCCGGCTGCGTCGAGTACAGGCGCGACCACGAGGGGTTCGGTGCGAAGGAGAAGGAGTACAGGGAGCTCTGCACGTCGCAGGCGCAGCCGGGGTAGTGGTTGTCCCGCCACGTGCCGCCGACCCGCTCGGCGCGCTCCAGGACCAGCACCTCGTGCCCGGCCCGGGCCAGGGTGACCGCGGCACCGATGCCGGCGAAACCGGCCCCGACGACGATGACCGGCACGTGTCGCATGACCCCCGCCTCTCCAACGACCGTTGGCACCATGCCTCAGATCCGGCACCAGACGCAACGGTTGGTGCCCGCCCGTAGCGTTCCGATCCGGACGAGGAGTTCGGCGGCGAGCTCCGGCCGGCCGGTGGCGGCCTCCGCGAGCCAGGCCACCTGCAGCAGCTCGCACAGGTCGGCGAGGACGTCGAAGCCCGGGTGAGCGGTGACGTCCACCCCGTAGGCCACGCTGAACTCGCGGTACTCGTCCTGGGTGTGCCAGCCGAGCCGTCGGGCGTAGACGGCGGTCCGCAGCAGGTCCCACTCGCGGGGACCGGTCCGCAGCAGGTCCAGGTCGATCAGCGTCGGCACGCCGCCCCCGTCCAGGACGACGTTGGCGACGGTGGCATCCCCGTGCAGGTGCCCGGGTGGCAGGGTGAGGTCGAGACCGGCGTAGCCGGCGGCGGCGACCGCCAGTCGGTCGGTGAGCCAGGCGCGGTCTCCGTCCTGCAGGACCCGGGCGCCCGCGAGCTGCCGGGTGATCCGCCCGACCGGGTCCATCGGTACGAGCGGCATGTCCGGAGGCGCCTCGAGCGCGTGGAAGCGCCGCAGCAGGCGGCCCAGGTCGGCGGTCGAACCGTGCGCCGGGTTCTGGCCGAGGCTGTGCCAGAAGGTCACCAGATGCTCGCCGGCCGTGACGGGTTGGGGGACGGCGAGGTCGTCGTCCGCGACCGCCCGCCCGGCCGGGAACTCGGTGGCGGCCAGCCAGCGAGCGACCAGGAGACTCTGCCGGGCGTCGGCGACGGCCCGCGGGCTGAGCGCCGTGACCCGGGCGACCACGGCGCCGAGCGTGAACACCGCATGGGACCCGTGCCGCAACAGGCGTGGCTCCCGGACGTCCAGGCCGGCCGCGGCCGCCGCGTCCAGCGCTGCTCGGCGGGCGAGTGCCGCCGGGCGGGCCGGTACCCCCCGTGCGGGGGTCGTCACGCAGATCGCACCGATCCGGACTCATGGCGGGCGCCGGCTGTCGGTGCAGCTCTACACAGGGTAATCATCTGTCTCGACCCTTTCCGGGTTCGGTCATGGCATGGCGCTAACGGTCCCGAAGGGCGCTAGCCTGGTCCGGCTTGATGACGTCTGCCGCATGTCGGCTTGACATGTCGTCGGGAGGGTACGCCAGCAGACACGACAGTCCAGCAGTGGAGAGGATCGAAGGGCCCGAAGACGGTGCGACCGGGGAGGAGTCTGCCGCCGGACCGGCGGTGACCAGATCGATATGCCTGAGCTTCGTGGCCCCCAAGGGGAGTAGTCCGTTGACCGCTGACACGTCGCGCTCCATGGTGCCTGAGCGCACCCAGCAGGTGTCCGCCGGCGATCTCGTGACCCTGCACGAGCGCGAGGCGGACCGCCTGCTCGCCTACCTGGTCAGCAGTGACCGCGGGCTGGGCATGGCCGAGGCCGAGGGGGTGTGCCAGCAGGCGTTCCAGGAGGTCCGCAACTCCTGGCCGGCGATCGGCCCGTACAGCCGGGTCGAGGTGTACCTCTTCGCGGCCGCCCAGCAGATGTGGGCCGGTAGGCCGCCGTCGTCGTCCCGCGGCTCGGACCCCCTCACCGAGTCCGCTCTCGACTACTGGGACCGGACCGACGTGGCCCGGCTCACTGTGCTGCAGGACGCGCTTGACCGGTTGCCCGTCGTGCCGCGCCAGTCCGTCGTGCTGTGCGAGATGGTGGGGTTCACCCCGGCCGAGGCGGCCGAGGTCATCGGGCTGTCGGAGGTCGCGGTCGAGAGCGCCCGTGGTGACGCGCTGCGGACGCTGGTTCCGATGGTGGAGTCGGGGACGGCCGCCGGTCAGGCCCGTCGCGGGCCGCTCTCGCCGGAGGACTTCGCAGCGCTCGGCCGCGTCCTGCAGCACACCGACCCGCGTTTGCTCGACGACCGCCGGCGGTTCGCCCTCTCGCTGGCCCAGGCGCCCGGGCCGAAGCAGTCCCCGCCGACCTTCGCCGTCCAGCAGCCGGCTGTCGCCCAGACCGCCGTGTTCGCACCCCAGCTGACCCAGGCGGTTCCGGCCTTCGGGACCGGCGCTCCCACCGGGCCGCAGACGGTGATGCAGCAGCCGGTGATGCAGCAGCCGATGCCCACCGGCCCGCAGCCGATGATGCAGCAGCCGATGCCCACCGGCCCGCAGCCGATGATGCAGCAGCCGATGCCCACCGGCCCGCAGCCGATGATGGCGATCCGTGGTGCGAGTCCCGCCGGCGAGGCCTTGTTCGCGTCGTCCGGCCCTGCCCCCGTCCCGGTGAGCGATCCCGGCACCGCGGCCGGGTGGATGGGTGGCTTCGGCGCGCGTCGTACCCCGCCCCCGCCGAC
>DATDMG010000088.1:0-5453 GCA_036518955.1 Kineosporiaceae bacterium
AGGTGCTCCACGACGCCCTCGGCCGCCTCGGCACCGACAACGCGCAGGGGGAGCTCTACCTGACCGACGTCCTCGCGGTCGCCCGCGGCGACGGCCTGCCCGTCGTCGCGCTCACCACCCACGACGTCTGGCAGGTCGAGGGCGTGAACGACCGGGCCCAGCTCGCCGCGCTCGGGGCCGAGCTGAACCGGCGCTGCCTACGGACCTGGATGCGGGCCGGCGTGACCGTCGTCGACCCGGCGACCACCTGGGTCGACGTCGACGTCCAGCTGGAGCCGGACGTCACCCTGCTGCCCGGCACCCAGCTCCACGGTTCCTGTCGGGTCGCCGGGGGCGCCACGATCGGGCCGGACACCACACTCACCGACTGCGAGGTCGGGGGCGGAGCCAGCGTCGTCCGGAGTCACGGCAGCGGGGCGGTGATCGGGGCCGGCGCCACGGTCGGGCCGTTCAGCTACCTCCGTCCGGGCACCCGCCTCGGGTCGGGGGGCAAGATCGGTGCCTTCGTGGAGACCAAGAACGCCGAGATCGGCGACGGCTCCAAGGTGCCGCACCTGTCGTACGTCGGCGACGCCACGATCGGCGCCGGCACCAACATCGGCGCCGCGACCGTCTTCGTGAACTACGACGGGCAGGCGAAGCACCGGACAACCGTCGGCGACCACGTCCGGGTGGGTAGTGACTCCATGCTCATAGCCCCAGTTGCGTTGGGTGATGGTTCGTACACAGCTGCCGGTTCGATCATCACCCAGGACGTGCCGCCCGGGGCGTTGGCGGTGGCGCGTGGCCGGCAGCGCAACGTCGAGGGATGGGTGGCCCGCCGCCGCCCCGGCTCGCCGGCGGCCGAGGCCGCGGCGCGCGCCGCCCGTTCAGCGGGGGCCGGGTCGTCAGCGCCTCCAGCCGGCGGTGCCGACGACGGCGGGGGGCAGAGATGACCACCGGGATCACCTCGTCCAGCGAGAAGCGCCTGATCCTGGTGAGCGGCCGCGCTCACCCGGAGCTCGCGCAGGAGGTGGCCGAGGCCCTCGGCGTGGACCTGGTGCCGACGAGCGCGTACGACTTCGCCAACGGGGAGATCTACGTCCGCTTCGGTGAGAGCGTCCGTGGGTGCGACGCGTTCGTGATCCAGAGTCACTGTGCGCCGATCAACCAGTGGCTGATGGAACAGTTGCTGATGGTCGACGCACTGAAGCGCGCCTCGGCGAAGCGGATCACGGTGATTGCTCCCGCGTTCCCCTACGCCCGGCAGGACAAGAAGCACAAGGGCCGGGAACCCATCTCGGCGCGCCTCGTCGCCGACCTCTTCCGGACCGCGGGTGCGGATCGGCTGATGGCGGTCGACCTGCACACGGCGCAGATCCAGGGCTTCTTCGACGGACCGGTCGACCACCTGTGGGCGATGCCGGTGCTCGCCGAGTACGTCGCGAGCCGGGTGGACCGTACCCGGTTGACCGTCGTCAGCCCGGACGCCGGCCGGGTCAGGGTCGCCGACCTGTGGTCCGACAAGCTCGGTGCCCCCCTGGCGATCATTCACAAGCGCCGGGACCCGAGCGTGCCGAACCAGGTGAAGGTGCACGAGGTCGTCGGCCAGGTGCAGGGCCGCACCTGCCTGCTGGTCGACGACATGATCGACACCGCTGGGACGATCGTGCAGGCGGCGGAGGCGCTGCGCGACAACGGAGCCGGCGAGGTGATCGTGGCCTCCACGCACGCCATTCTCTCCGGTCCCGCGGTCGACCGGTTGAAGAACAGCCGGATCAGCGAGGTCATCGTGACCAACACGCTGCCGATTCCGCCCGAGCGCCGGTTCCCGCAGCTCACCCTGCTGTCGATCGCCCCACTCATCGCCCGGGCCATCATGGAGGTCTTCGACGACGGCTCCGTGACGAGCCTCTTCGACGGCAACGTCTGAATCACACCCCGCGTCCCGCCGCACCATGGTGTGGCCATGCACGATAGTCGTGATCATGCCCTTTCGGGGGCATCTGGTCCGGGGGCGATCCCGCAGGCGCTGTGGACCCGGGGCTGCGCGATCACAGCGGCCGCGATGATCACGCCGCCCGCGCATGATCACGACTGGGGCGGGGTAGGATGGTCCGGTTGCCTCGGCGAGGGTGACCGCTCCAGCGGCGCCGTGATCGACGCGGTGCGCGGTTGGCGCGCCCCGTCGGGCGCCCACCGAGCACCATCCGTCGAGCACCATGAGTACCGGGTGACCGCCCCGGGCCGCCCGGCCCGATCGTCCGGCGTCCCGCCGTCCGTCGTCGAGGAGAGAACAGAAGTGTCCGAGGTCAAGCTGTCCGCCGTCATCCGCACGGAGTTCGGCAAGGGAGCCGCACGGCGGCTGCGCCGCGCCCACCAGGTGCCAGCCGTGATCTACGGTCACGGTACGGCCCCGGTGCACGTGGCGCTCCCGGGCCACGAGACCATGCTCGCGTTGAAGCAGCACAATGCGCTGCTGAACCTCGAGATCGACGGCAAGACCGCTCTCACCCTGCCCAAGGCCGTGCAGCGCGACCCGATCAAGGGCTTCATCGAGCACGTGGACCTGCTGATCGTCCGGCGCGGCGAGCGGGTGACCGTCGACGTGTCGTTGCACGTGACCGGCGACGCCGCCCCTGGGACGCTGGTGAACGCCCACCTCACCGCACTCGCGGTGGAGGTGGAGGCGACCCAGATCCCCGGTCAGATCGAGGTCAGCGTCGCGGGTGCCGAGGCGGGCGTGCTGATCCACGCGGGCGAGATCACTCTGCCTGCTGGGGCGACCCTGGTCACGGATCCCGAGGCGATCGCCGTCCAGGTGTCCGGTGACACCGGTGACCTGACCGGTGGCGCCGAGGGCGAGGCGTCCGAGGCGGCGGCCGAGGCGTGAGCGGCGCCGCCGGCACCGCGGGGGAGGGCGGCGCCGCGGACGACAGTCCCTGGTTGATCGTCGGCCTGGGCAACCCCGGTCCGGCCTATGCCGGCAACCGGCACAACGTCGGGGCGATGGCGCTGGACGTCCTCGCCGTGGATCTGGGGTTGCGGTTCGGTCGGCACAAGACCCGGGCCGACGTCGCGCAGGGGCGACTGCCGATGTCCGGTGGCCGACCGGGCGGGCGGCTCGTGCTGGCCAAGCCCACGTCGTACATGAACGAGTCGGGCGGTCCGGTGAGCGGTCTGGTCCGGTTCTACCGGGTGCCGGTGGAGCGGCTGCTCGTCGTTCACGACGAGCTCGACATCCCGTTCGGCGACCTGCGCCTCAAACGGGGTGGCGGCGAGGGCGGCCACAACGGGCTTCGGTCGGTGACGGCGTCGCTCGGCAGTCGTGACTACTGCCGGCTGCGGTTCGGCATCGGCCGCCCGCCCGGCCGGATGGATCCGGCCGACTACGTGCTGCGCGACTTCTCCGGCAGCGAACGCAAGGACCTCGAGGTGCTGCTCGCCGAGGTGGCCGCCGCCGTCCGGGACGTCGCCGCGCTGGGTTGGGAGCGCGCCCAGGCGGCGGTGAACGCGACTGGCGCCGCCGGCCGGTGACGGGCGGTCGGGACGGGTGCGATCCGGCTTGTCATACTGTTGCTCCCCATCCTCGAGCGGAGGAGACCCATGACGGCGAACCCTGACGCCGCGCTCGCGCATGCACTCGCCGGCGAGGCCGGCGAGCTGCTGACCGCGCTGCGCCGCGACCCGCCCACCGGGCGGTCGTTGCGGGACGCCGCGGACGCCGCCGCCCACGAGTTCCTCGCCGGACGCCTGGCCGCCGAGCGGCCGGACGACGTCGTGCTGAGCGAGGAGGCGCCCGACCCGCGGCGGCGGCTGGGCGCGCGCCGGGTCTGGATCGTCGACCCGCTGGACGGCACCCGCGAGTTCGGTGAGCTGGACCGCACCGACTGGGCCGTGCACGTGGCCCTGTGGGAGCAGGGCGAGCTGACCGCGGGCGCGGTCGCGCTGCCCGCCCAGGGCGTGACGCTGAGCACCGCCGAGCCGGTGACCCGCCAGGCGCCGGTGCCAGCCCGGCCCCGGTTCGTGGTCAGCCGCACCCGGCCGCCCGCGCTGTCCGCCGCGCTGGCCGGGCAGCTGGGCGCCGACCTGGTCCCGCTGGGCTCGGCCGGGGCCAAGGCCGCCGCGGTGATCCGCGGCGAGGCGGACGCCTACGTGCACAGCGGCGGTCAGTACGAGTGGGACTCGGCCGCGCCGGTCGCGGTCGCGCGGGCCGCCGGGCTGCACACGTCGCGGATCGACGGCTCCCCGCTCGCCTACAATCAGGCCCACCCCTCGCTGCCGGATATCCTCATCTGCGAGGTGTCACTTGCCCGCCCGCTGCTCGCGGCCATCGCCGCGGCCCAGGCGAGCCCGGGCTGACGCCCGCCCGCGGCCTGGCGCTGGTCAGCGCCGCCGCCCCGAGCACGACCTGTTCCCGCCCACCGGATGAGGTGCTGATGGCCACCACGCGCTCCGACTACCTGCTCTCGCAGCTCGACGTGCTGGAAGCAGAGGGCATCCACATAATCCGTGAGGTGGCCGCCGAGTTCGAGCGGCCGGTGCTGCTGTTCTCCGGCGGCAAGGACTCGATCGTCATGCTCGCGCTGGCCGAGCGGGCGTTCGCGCCCGCGCGGATCCCGTTCCCGGTGATGCACGTGGACACCGGGCACAACTTCCGCGAGGTGCTGCACTTCCGGGACCAGCGGGTGGACGAGCTCGGCGTCCGGCTCGTCGTCGCGAGCGTGGAGGACTCGATCTCCAAGGGCCGTGTCCGGGAGCGGCCGGACGGCATCCGCAACCCGCTTCAGACCGTGACGCTGCTGGACGCGATCCAGGAGCACCAGTTCGACGCCGTCTTCGGTGGTGCCCGCCGGGACGAGGAGAAGGCCCGGGCCAAGGAGCGGGTGTTCTCCTTCCGCGACGAGTTCGGCCAGTGGGACCCGAAGAACCAGCGCCCGGAGCTGTGGGACCTCTACAACGGGCGGATCCACCTCGGTGAGTCGATCCGGATCTTCCCGCTGTCGAACTGGACCGAGCTCGACATCTGGCAGTACATCGCCGCCGAGGAGATCGCGATCCCGCCGCTGTACCTCGCGCAGGAGCGCGACGTCGTCGAGCGCCAGGGCATGCTCTACGCGGTCAACGAGTTCGTCCGCCCCCGCGAGGGCGAGCAGGTGTTCCGCGAGACCGTCCGCTACCGCACGGTCGGCGACGCGAACCTGACCGCCGCGGTCCGCTCGCGCGCGACGACGGTCGAGGAGGTCATCGCCGAGATCGCGGTGACCCGCATGACCGAGCGCGGCGCCACCCGCGGCGACGACAAGGTCAGCGACGCCGCCATGGAGGACCGGAAGAAGGAGGGCTACTTCTGATGGCCACCCCCGAGAACGTGCACGACGACACCCAGGCACCCGTGCAGGGCCTGGCGGGCCGCAGCGCCGACCTGCTGCGCTTCGCCACCGCGGGCTCGGTGGACGACGGCAAGTCGACGC
>DATDMG010000089.1:0-4544 GCA_036518955.1 Kineosporiaceae bacterium
GACCTGTCCACGGGCGGCCTCCTCGATCGGGACGCTCGAGGCGAGCGGCGAGATGCGGCGGATGACCGAGCGGCTCGGTACGGACCGCGAGCTGGCTGCGGCGTACCGGGCCGCGCACGAGGACTACCTGCGCCGGCGGGAGCGGCTGGGAGACGTGCCGGAGATCCGGGGGATCTCGGCGGGCGGAATGCCCGAGCGGGTGAAGTGCCTGCACGTGCTGGTCGGCCACGCGCTGGCCGCGGGGCCTGGGGTGAACCCGCTCGGGGACGCGGCGCTCGCCGAGCTTCCCGACTGGTGGGCGGAGGGACCGTGCGCCGAGGTCCCTCCGGCCGACCCGGCGGACGCCGGGTGAGCGTTCGGGTCGCGGCGCTCGACTGCGGGACCAACACGCTGCGGCTGCTCGTCGCGGACGTCGACCTCCGAGCCGGCACGTTGACCGACGTCCACCGGTGCGGCGAGATCGTCCGGTTGGGCGAGGGAGTGGATGCGACCGGCGAGATCTCCCCGTCGGCGATGCGGCGCGCGCTCGACGTGATCGCCAGGTACGCACGCCTGTGCGTGGAGGCCGGCGCCGGTCCGGTCCGGTGCGTGGCGACGTCCGCCAGCCGGGACGCGCGGAACGCCGCGGAGTTCGCCGCCGCCGTCCGGGATCTCCTCGGGGTCGAGCCCGAGGTGGTGTCAGGGACGGAGGAGGCCCGGCTGTCCTTCCTCGGGGCGGCCCGCGCGCTCGCGGGCCGGCCTGCCCCCGTCCTGGTGGTCGACCTGGGCGGAGGCTCGACCGAGGTGGTGCTCGGCGACCCGGTCGGCGGGCGGATCGAGGCGGCGGTCTCGGTGGATGTCGGTTCGGTCCGGATCACCGAGCGGCACCTGCACGGCGACCCGCCGACGGATGCCCAACTCGCCGCCGCCCGCGCGGACGTCGATGCTGCCCTGGACGTCGTCGCGGGCGCTGTCGACCTCGGCCGGGCACGGACCCTGATCGGTCTCGCAGGTACGATCATGACGGTGGCAGCACACGCGCTGCGCCTGGAGCGGCTCGACGAGCGAGCGCCGGGCCGGGCTCTCGCGGCCGCGGTGGAGGGGCGCGCGGTGCCTCTGGACGACGTCCGCACAGCCTGCGCCGAGCTACTGGCGCTGCCGCGCCCGGCCCGCGCAGCCCTGCCGTACCTTCACCCCGGCCGCGTCGACGTGATCGTCTGCCTGATCTGGGACCTGGTGCTGGCGAGGGTCGCGGAACTCGCCCCGATCCGGCAGACGATCGCCTCAGAACATGACATTCTGGATGGCATCGCATGGGCCTTGGGCAGCGCCTGAAGTGCGCTAGCGTGGTGCCGTCGCCGAGAGGTGGAGTGCCAGAGTGATGCGTCCAGGGCCCCGGTCGGTCGTCCGGCTCGCGGTCGCCCTGCTGTCGGCTTCGCTGCTGTCCGGGTGCTCCGCCGTCGAGCACACGATGCCACCCTCGGCCACCGACGTCGCCGGCGCCGTGCTCACGGCCGGCGCGAGTGCCGCACCGACGTCCAGCGTGACCCCGTCGCCCACGCCGACGGTCGCCGTCCCGGCCACCGCGCCGACGCCCCCGGTCGTTCCCGGGTACACCCTGGCGCCGGCGTCCGCGACGGTGGTGCGCAAGTTCCAGACCGTGACCGGCAAGTTCAACGGCGTCTTCTCCGGGCTCACGGTGCGTACGGTCACCAAGGGGAACGTCCTGACGGGCACGGTCGTGCTGCTCGGCCTGCACCCCGAACTGGTCGGGAACACCACGGTGGAACGAAACCTGCTACCGGGGATGGCCAAGGGGATGGCGGGGCAGGGCGCCAGGACGAGCACCCAGAAGATCGGCGCCCAGGACGTCGCGATCGCGTCGACCAAGACCACCAACATCGTGGCCTGGTATCGCGACGGAACGGTCGTCCTCGTGCTCGGCAGTGGCACCGACGCCGCGCCCACGCTGGCGTTCGCCAAGGCATATCTCGTCACGCGCTGACCCGCCCGGTCATGCCGGCCACCCCGGATCGCGGCGCCCCGCTCGCCCCGCACCCGCTCACCGGGCGATCGTTCCCGTCGCCCGTCCCGGCCGGCTGTGGGTGGCCCGGCGACCCGGCGGTAGCCGGCACGCCGATCGCGCGGTCCGCCGCCGACGTCGCCCGGCTCGCCGGGTCCGCCCCGGGACTCACCGAGCTCGACGCCCGGGTGTCCGTGTGCCGTGCCTGCCCCCGGTTGGTGGCCTGGCGGGAGGACGTGGCGGTCGGCAAGCGCCGCGCCTACGCGGGCGAGCCGTACTGGGGGCGGCCCATCCCAGGCTGGGGTGATCCGGGCGCCTGGCTGCTGGTGGTCGGCCTGGCTCCGGCCGCGCACGGTGGCAACCGCACCGGGCGGATCTTCACCGGCGACCGGTCCGGCGACTGGATCTTCGCGGCGCTGCACCGGGCGGGCCTCGCCGACCACCCGACCAGCATCGCGGCAGGGGACGGCCAGGTCCTGCGCGGGGTCCGGATCGCGGCAGCCGTCCGCTGCGCCC
Source organism: Kineosporiaceae bacterium (assembly GCA_036518955.1). Lineage (GTDB taxonomy): Bacteria > Actinomycetota > Actinomycetes > Actinomycetales > Kineosporiaceae > DATDMG01. The sequence goes on from DATDMG010000089.1 coordinate 2,519, forward strand.
CGCCGGGCAACCGACCGGAGCCCGCGGAGCGGGACACCTGCGCTCCCTGGCTGGATCGCGAGATCACAGATGTGGAGCCCGGGCTGCGCGCCGTCCTGGCGTTGGGCAGTTTCGCCTGGGAGGCGAGTCTGGCGTGCGCGCGCCGTCTCGGCTGGACGGCGCCTGCGCGGCGCCCGCGGTTCGGGCACGGCGCGGTCGCCGCCCTGGTGACATCGTCAGGGCGGCCGCTCCCGCTGGTGGCCAGCTACCACGTGAGTCAGCAGAACACGTTCACCGGCCGGCTGACCGAGGCGATGCTGGACGACGTCCTGGCAACGGTGAAGGTGCTGGCCCGGGACCTGTGACCCTCGACATGTCGGCTTGTGAACGTTATCACAACTGCTTACGCTACAAAGCATGACGCCGACTCAGAGTTCTACGCCGCGCCGGATCCTGGTGCTCGGTGGTGGGTACGTCGGCCTCTACACGGCCCTGCGGCTGGAGTCCACGCTGCGCCCGGGGGAGGCCACGATCACCGTCGTCGAGCCGCACTCCTACATGACGTACCAGCCGTTCCTGCCGGAGGCATCCGCAGGCTCGCTGTCACCGCGCCACGTGGTCGTGCCGCTGCGCCGGGTGCTGCGCAAGAGCGCCGTCATCAACGGGCGCGTCGTCAGCCTCGACCATGACCGGCGGGTCGCCCGGATCGACCCGATCGACGGGCCGGAGTACGACATCGAGTACGACATCGTCGTCACCGCGCTCGGCTCGGTCGCACGCACCCTGCCCATCCCGGGTCTGGCGGACGAGGGCGTCGGCTTCAAGACCATCGAAGAGGCCATCTACCTGCGCAACCAAGTGCTCGGCTGCCTTGATGTCGCGGAGTCCACGACCGACGAGGCGCGCCGGCGGCGGGCCCTGACGTTCGTCTTCGTCGGCGGTGGGTACGCCGGGGTCGAGGCGCTCGCCGAGCTCGAGGACCTCGCCCGCGACGCGACCGCCTACTACAAGAACATCACCCCTGCGGATCTGCGCTTCGTGCTCGTCGAGGCCACCCGGCGCGTCCTGCCCGAGGTCTCCGAGGACATGGGCGAGTACACGGTGAGGCAGCTGTCCGAACGGAACATCGACATCCGGCTGGAGACGCGGCTCGAGTCGTGCGTACAGGGTGTCGTCACGCTGTCCGACGGCGACGTGTTCGAGTCGGACACGATCGTCTGGACGGCGGGGGTGAAGCCGAATCCGGTGCTGCGCAACTTCGCTGGGCTTCCGCTGGATGAGCGCGGGCGTCTGAAGTGCCGTGCCGACCTGCGCGTCGAGGGTGTGCAGGACGCGTGGGGCGCTGGCGACGCCTGCGCCGTCCCGGACCTGACGAAGCCTGGGGCGTTCACCGGGCCGAGTGCTCAGCACGCTGTCCGGCAGGCCCGCCGGCTGGCCGACAACATCGTGGCGAGCCTGCGGGGCAAGCCGCTCGTCGAGTACCGGCACCAGTACGCCGGCTCGGTGGCGAGCCTCGGCCTGCACAAGGGGGTCGCCCAGGTGTACGGGATCAAGCTCAAGGGCTGGCCGGCCTGGTTCATGCACCGGACGTACCACCTCTCGCGGGTCCCGACGTTCAACCGCAAGATGCGCGTGGTCGCCGACTGGACGCTGGCGCTGTTCTTCAAGCGGGAGATCGTCTCGCTCGGGTCGATCTCGATGCCGTTCCACGAGTTCGAGGCCGCTGCCGGGGTGGTGACGTCGACAGGCGCGTTCGCGGGCCACGAGGCCGCCATCCGCTCGTCGGACGGCGACGCCGCAGCCGGCTGAACGCCGGCGTCGTCGGCACGCGAGGTCCCGCCTGCCCTGAGTGGGGGCGAGTCTCAGGCCCCGGTCGTTGGGGGCTAGCCTGGTGGCGGCCGGGTTCACCGACCGGGGGAGCCGGGCCCCCGTAGCCCAACGGCAGAGGCAGGCGCCTTAAAAGCGCTCGAGTGCGGGTTCGAGTCCCGCCGGGGGTACTGACCAGATGCACACGGGTTCTGGGCGTGCCGCCGGTGGCGGCGGTGAT
>DATDMG010000090.1:0-12147 GCA_036518955.1 Kineosporiaceae bacterium
GCCGGGTCCGCGACGGCGGCCGAGCCCGCCGGGTCCGGCGGCGGGCCCGGCGGGTCCGACCCGGACGCCGGCGGGAACCACAGCCCGCCGTCGTCCCCGTCGTCGCCCCCGGCCGGATCCGCCGCGCCCGTCGCGGCGGGCGGTACCACCCCGGGTGTCGGGGTCGTGGCGCCGGCCACGGCCATCGCCACCGACGGGCTCCGGTCCGGCCTGCCGACGAGCTGCGCCGGGACCAGACCCAGGAGCAGCAGCACGCCGACCGCAGCCGGCCCGGAAGCCGCCGACCGGCGATCACCCCGACGCCACGTCACGGTCCCTCCCCGCTCGACCGCCCGCCTGGCGCGGGGACCGAGCCGAGCCCTGCTCACGCTACTCCTGGCCGGACGCGCCTTCCGGTTTCCGTGAAGGGGACCGCGGATACCCGGGTGGGCTCTCCGGTGCCCTCACCGCCAGGTCCGTCTCCCCGCCGGAACCCGCTCGCGGGCGTGCCGCGGAGCGGGACGGCGGCGAGCCGGCGCGCGGTCCGGGCTCGAGGCTGCGGCGGCCGGCCGCGGCTCCGGCAGCCCGCCGTGGTCCGGCCGCGGCTCCGGCCGGGACCGTGGTGGGACGGGTCGGCTCATCCACCGCTCCATGAACCACGCGGCACCCAGCAGCGACGCGACCGCAGCCAGGGGCCCGACCACCAGCTCCAGGATCTGGCCCAGATCATCCGCCATCGCCGCCCGACCCTCCCTCACCCGCGAACGGGTCCGCTCCCAGTGTGTCGGCCCGGCGGAACGTGCCCCGCCACCGGGGTCGGACGAGTTCGGCCGATCGTCGCCCCTCCCACCGACCCCCCGCGTCGGACGGTCGGCTCCGGGCCGGGGTTTACCGGGCGCCGGAGGCCGGGCAGGATCTGCAGTCCTGGCTGCTGCCCGTGGGAGGTGCCGGTGGAGGCTGCGGAGTACCGCGCGTACGACGCGCTCGGGTTGGCCGAGCTGGTGGCTCGCGGCGAGGTGAGCGCCACGGAGTTGCTGGACGCCGCCCGGGAGCGGACCGCCGCCGTCAACCCCCGGCTCAACGCTGTGGTGACCATGCTCGACCGGGAGGCGGACGAGCAGGTCCGCGGCCCGCTGCAGGGCCCCTTCGCCGGCGTACCCTTCCTGATCAAGGACCTGCTCCAGGACTACGCGGGGCGCCCCACGTCCGGGGGGTGCCGCGCCCGGGCCGGGACACCGGCGACCCGCCATGCGACCGTCGTCCGGCGCTGGCTGGACGCCGGGCTGGTGATCTTCGGCAAGACGAACACCCCCGAGTTCGGGGCCAAGGGCATCACCGAGCCCGACCTGTTCGGGCCGGCCCGCAACCCGTGGAACCCCGACCGCACCCCCGGCGGCTCCTCGGGCGGCTCGGCTGCGGCGGTGGCTGCCGGCATCGTGCCGATGGCCGGCGGCAACGACGGCGGCGGGTCGATCCGGATCCCGGCGGCGTGCTGCGGGCTGTTCGGGCTCAAGCCCGGCCGCGGGGTGGTCCCGGCCGGCCCCTGGGCGACCGAGCACTTCCACGGCGCGGCCACGGACGGCGTCATCTCGCGGTCGGTGCGGGACACCGCGGCGATGCTCGACGTCCTGCACCGCCCCGACCCCAGCTCCGCCTACCACGTCGCGCCGCCGGACGGCAGCTACCTCGAGGCGATCTCCCGGCCCCCCGGGAAGCTGCGGATCGGCGTCCAGGTCGAGTCCTCGATCGGGCCGGGGCCCTCCCGGGAGGCGCGGGTGGCCGTCGAGGACGCCGTCCGGCTGCTGACCGACCTGGGACACGACGTGGTCGAGGCCTCCCTCGGACCCGACGACAAGGCCCTGGCCGGCGATTTCCTGCTGCCCTGGTTCGTGCACGCGGCCCTGCAGGTGGCCGACGCGTCCGCCGGCCGGGCGGCCGGCGACGGGTTCGAGCTGGACACCTTGGTGATGGCTGCGATCGGCCGGGCCACTCCGGCGAGCGCGCACGCGGCGGCCCTCGCCCGGTGGCACGACTACGGGCGAATCCTGGCCGAGTACCACGACCGGCACGACCTGCTGCTCACCCCGACCCTCGCTCGGCCGCCGATCCGGATCGGCGAGCTCGACCTGCCGGCCCAGGAGGCGCGCGCCGCTCGCGCCGTTCTCGCGCTGGGGCTGGGCCGCGTGCTGCGCCGCCTCGGCATCGTCGAGAAGGCCGTCCTCCGGCAGCTCGCCTGGGTCCCCTACACCCAACTGGCGAACGTGACCGGGCGACCGGCGATGTCCGTCCCGCTCCACTGGACGGCCGACGGCCTGCCGCTCGGCGTACAGTTCGTGGGCCCGCCCCGCGGCGAGACCACCCTGCTGCGCCTCGCCGCCCAACTGGAGCAGGCACGCCCGTGGGCCCACCGCCGCCCGCCCCAGGAGGCGACCCCACCGACCCATGATCATTCCGGCCAGCCGTGACCGCAGCTCCCGCTTGATCACAGCCATGTACGGACAGCGTACTGGTAAGGACGCCGCGTGACGCCTCGGCGCTCGCCACGCCGTGATCTGCGCCAGCCTGCCGACCGTTGCCCGGGATCTGCTGACCGGCCGGTACGTTGTCGCGCATCAAGATGTGATCCCGAACGGAATCGGAGGAGACCCGTCGGTGAAGGTGGCCCTCTCGTCGTACCGCAGCAAGCCGCACTCCGGCGGGCAGGGCGTGTACGTACGCAACCTGTCCCGGGAGCTGGTGGCCCTCGGCCACGAGGTCGAGGTCTTCTCGGGGCCGCCGTACCCCGACCTCGATCCCGGCGTCCGGCTGACCCGGGTCCCGAGTCTCGACCTCTACCGGCCGGAGGACCCCTTCCGCCGCCCCGCGGCGCACGAGTTCCGCACCTGGATCGACGTTCTCGAGTACGCCACGATGTGCACCGCCGGCTTTCCCGAGCCGCGGACGTTCAGCCTCCGGCTGGCCCGCCTGCTGCGGAGCCGGGCGGGTGAGTTCGACCTCCTGCACGACAACCAGACCCTCGGACCCGGCATCCTCGCGGTGGCCGCCCAGGGGGTGCCGGTGCTCACCACGATCCACCACCCGATCTCGGCGGACCGCCGCCTCGAACTCGCCTCCGCCCGGGGGTGGCGGCGGGTCAGCGTACGCCGCTGGTACGGGTTCGTGGGCATGCAGCGCCGGGTGGCCCGGCGCACCGAGCACGTGCTCACGGTGTCCCGGCAGGCGGCGGCCGACATCACCGCGGACTTCGGGGTTCCGCCCGAGCGGATGCGCGTCGTCCCGGTCGGGGTGGACGTCGCCACCTTCCGGCCGCCCGCACCCGGCGGCCGGGTGCCGGGCCGGATCGTGACCGTGGCGAGCGCCGACGTCCCGCTGAAAGGCCTCGGCACCCTGGTCGCCGCCCTCGCCCGGTGGAGATCGACGGGATCGACCCGATCACCGGGATCGGCAGGACCGGCGGCCCACCCGCCCGCGTTCGAGCTCGTCGTGGTCGGCACCGCCGGCGAGCGCACCCGGCAGGCGATCGAGCGGGCCGGGCTGACGGACCGGGTCCGCTTCGTCTCGGGGCTGCCCGACGAGGAGCTGGCCCGGCTCATCGCGTCCGCGCAACTGCTCGCCGTCCCGTCGCTGTACGAGGGGTTCTCGCTGCCCGCCGTGGAGGCGATGGCGTGCGGGACGCCGGTCGTCGCGTCCGCGGTGGGCGCGCTGCCGGAGCTGGTCGGGGACGGCGCCGAGCGCGGCCTGCTGGTGCCGCCGGGCGACGTCCAGGCCCTGGCCGAGGCGCTCGGCCGGATGCTCCTGGACCCGCAGCGCTGCGCGGCCGCCGGGGAGGCCGGGCGTCGCCTCGCCGTCGAGACCTACAGCTGGTCGGCGGTGGCGCGCGCCACCGCAGCGGTGTACGAGGAGATCACCGGGCGCCGGGCGCTCTCCCCGGCCGCGCGGGAACGCCGTCCGGCGTGGGGGGCGGCGTGATCACCGTCGACTTCCGGTGGTTCCCGATCGGGCCCGGCAACCGGGTGCTGGACCTCGGCTGCGGCGCCGGCCGGCACGCCTTCGAGGCCTACCGTCGCGGCGCCTCGGTGACCGCCCTCGACGCGGACGAGCCCGAGCTGGTCTCGGTGAAGGCCATGTTCGAGGCGATGACCGACGCCGGGGAGGCCGGGCCGGGCGTGGGCGGCGGGCAGGCCGAGACAGTTCACGGGGACGCCACCGCGCTCCCCTTCGCGGACGCTACATTCGACCGGGTGATCGCGGCTGAGGTGTTGGAGCACATCCCGGACGACGGCGGCGCGGTCCGGGAACTGGCCCGGGTGCTGCGGCCGGGCGGGATCGCCGCCGTCACGGTTCCCCGCTGGGGCCCGGAGAAGGTGTGCTGGTTGCTGTCGAACGCCTACCATGCCAACGAGGGGGGCCACATCCGGATCTACCGGCGGCGACGGCTGGAGCGCCAGTTGCGCGGGGCCGGGCTACAGATCCTCGGCCACCACCACGCGCACGCCCTGCACTCCCCCTACTGGTGGCTGAAGTGCCTGGTCGGACCGGACGCCGACCACGCCCTGGTCCGCGCGTACCACCGGCTCCTGGTGTGGGACATCATGAAAGCCCCCCGGCTCACCCGCGGCGCCGAGCGCGCGCTCAACCCGGTCATCGGCAAGAGCCTCGTCATCTACGCGCGCAGGCCGCTGCCGGCCGGGGGTGACCGTGGCCGCGTCTGACCGCCTTCCGGCGTCCGCCGTCCTGAGCCCGGAACAGCTGCGCGCCACCGCCGAGTCGATCGCCGCGGAGCAGTGGGCGGACGGCGGCATCCCGTGGTTCCGCGGCGGCCACCTCGACCCGTGGGACCACGTCGAGGCGGCGATGGCGCTCTCCGCGGCCGGGCTCACCGACGCCGCCACCGCCGCGTACACGTACTGCGCAGCCACCCAGCGCCCGGACGGGTCCTGGCCGATGATCGTGCGGACCGGCGGCGTCGAGGACGCGGCCGCCGACACCAACCAGTGCGCGTACATCGCCGTCGGGGTCTGGCACCACTACCTGGTGACGGCAGATGCCGGGTTCCTCACCGCGATGTGGTCGACCGTGCGACGGGCGATCGACTACGTGCTCGGCGTGCAGCGGCCCGGTGGCGAGCTGGCCTGGGCCGTGAACGCCTACGGTGTGCCCGAGACCGAGGCGCTGCTGACCGGCAGCGCGAGCGTGGTGCAGTCCTTGCGCTGCGCCTGCGCGATCGCGACCGCACTCGGCCTGGAGCCGCTCCGGTGGCGCCGCGCGGCCGCCCGGCTGGCCCACGCCGTCCGGGCCCACCCGGAGCTGTTCGCGGACCGGTCGCGCTGGTCGATGGACTGGTACTACCCGGTGCTCACCGGCGCGGTCCGGGGCTCCGCCGGCCAGCAACTGCTCGCCCACGGCTGGCGCACCTTCGTCTCCCCCGGCTGGGGCGTACGTTGTGTCAGCGACCGGCCCTGGTACACCGTCGCCGAGAGCTGCGAGCTCGTCCTCGCGCTGCACGCCGTCGGAGACGTCGCCCGGGGCCGCAAGGTGTTCGCCGACGTCCAGCACCTGCGGGCCGCGGACGGCGGCTACTGGACCGGCTACGTGGTCGACGAGGAGCTCGTCTGGCCGGAGGAACGGACGACGTGGACCGCGGCCGCGGTCATCCTCGCCGCCGATGCGCTCACCGGCACCACGCCGGCCGCCGACCTCTTCCGGGACGCCGGCCCGCTGGACGACGAGGACGCCGGCTGCGGTTGCCTCACCGCCGGCGGTCGGGAGGAGACGCTGGGATGAGCCTGCCCGCGGACCTCGCCGCCGTCGTCGCCGCCACGCCCGGGTTCATGCCGGACGACGAGGGCGAGGCCCTGCACGCCGCGGCCCGCGCCGCCGGTCCCGGGACCTGGCTGGAGATCGGCAGCTACTGCGGCAAGTCGACGCTGCTGCTCGCGGACGCCGCCCGCGCCGTCAACGCCCGCGTGGTGACGGTCGACCACCACCACGGCTCGGAGGAGAACCAGCCCGGCTGGGAGTGGCACGACCCCACCCTGGTCGACCCGGGCAGCGGGCGGCTGGACACCCTGCCGACGTTCCGCCGGGTGCTCGACGTCCACCTCGCGGACGTCGTCACCGCCGTCGTCGCCACCACCCAGCTGGTGGCCGGCTGGTGGGCGACCCCGCTGCGACTGCTGTTCCTCGACGGCAATCACACCGAGGACGTCGCACAGCAGGACTACGCCTCGTTCGCACCGCACCTGCTGCCGGGCGGGCTGCTGCTCGTGCACGACGTGTTCCCCGACCCGGCGGACGGCGGCCAGGCCCCCTGGCACGTCGTCCAGGCGGCGCTGGCCTCGGGATGGTTCGAGCCGGTGTCCGAACACGGCTCGCTGCGAGTGCTCCGTCGGCGGTAGCGGCCCCGGCGGGCAGGCCCGCGGCCGTACCCGGCCGCCGCCGCCCCGGTGGCCCGCCCCGTCTCGTCGTCATCCGCGATCGCGTGCGCGATCAGGACGTACGAAACCGGCGCCGTCGCGGGGCCCCTTGCCGGACGGCGACCAGCGAGTCCGCCGCCGAGGTCACTGTGGTGGGACTGGACTCACAAGGGCGCTGCCCCGACCGACGACCTTGGTGTCCAGGAGCGGTCATTGAGCCCGGACGCCTCGGGCCGGGCAAGCACCGGGTAGAGCGTGCCGCCCTTGACCACTCCGAGCCCTGCTCGGCGAGATGCGCAGCGGCGGCGTAGCGGTGTGTTGATCGTGGTCAGGAAGCCGGCTCTCTTCGTCAAGACCCCGTGCGCCTACCGTCCTGGCTGTATATAGTGTCTATAGACAGGCGATGGACGGGTCATGGCGGATGGAGGGCTGCGGTGCGAGTGGTCCTGTCCAACACTGCGGGCGTGCCCCTGTATGAGCAGATCAAGCAGCAGGTGGGGGCAGCCATCCTGTCCGGGGAGTTGGCGGAGGGTAGCGCCTTGCCGTCGATCCGTGTCCTGGCGCGTGACCTGCGGATCAGTGTCATCACCACGACTCGGGCTTATGCGGAACTGGCCGCCGAGGGCTTCATCACCACGGTTGCCGGCAAGGGTGCGTTCGTCGCGGCACTGGACTCCCAGCTCATGCGGGAGCAGTTGGTACGGCAGGTGGAGGCAGGCATGCAGACGGCGCTGGATGCCGCGCGACGCGCGGGGCTGCACCGTGACCAGCTCATCGAGATCCTCGACGGGCTCCTTGATGCCGGGCAGCAGGAGGCGGCCCCGGTGACCGGACAGCGCCCGGAGGGCCTGACCACGGTCAGGGGGGCCTCGCTGTGAGCACCGATCTGGCGTTCGCCCTGCGGGGCGTAGGTGCCGCGGTCGGCAGCTTCACGCTGCGCGATGTCAGCTTCGAGTTGCCGATGGGGTACGTCATGGGCTTCATCGGCGCCAACGGCGCCGGCAAGACCACCACGATCCGCTGCCTGCTGGGCATGCAGCCGATCCAGACGGGCCAGATCGAGGTACTCGGCCACCGGGTGCCCGGCCCGGCCGCGCTGCGCCAGGACATCGGCATGGTCCTCGACCACGGCTATCTCGTGCGCGACTGGCGGCTGAGCCAGGTCGAACGGGCGTTGCGCCCCTTCTACGACACGTGGGACGGCACGCGCTACCGCCACCTGCTGGACGAGTTCGGCCTGGACCCCCGGGCCAAGGTCAAGGACCTGTCACGGGGCATGACGATCAAGTTGATGATCACCGTGGCCCTGTCCCACCACGCCCGGCTGCTCATCCTCGACGAGCCGACCAGCGGCCTCGATCCGGCCGCCCGCAACGAACTCAGCGGCATGATCGGGGACTACCTCACCGACGAGGGGCACAGCGTCCTGTTCTCCACGCACATCACCTCCGACCTGGAACGCATCGGCGACTACGTGACACTCATCCACGACGGCCGCATCGTCTCCACGGGCACCAAGGACGAGATCCTGGACTCCTACCGGATCGCCCGTGGCGGCCCCGACGACCTGCGCGACCCGGTCGGGGTCGAACTCATCGGGGCCCGACGCACACCGTTCGGGATCGAAGCCCTGGTACGCACCGACGAAGCCGACCTGCTCGACGAAGCAGTTGTCGTCGAAGCCCCCACCCTGGAAGAGCTCGCCGTCCACATCGCGGGCCCCGGCCCCCGGCACACTCCGGGCCGAGCGCCCGAGAGCGGATCAGACCAGGCGCCTGATCGTGATGCCGCCCCCCGCCAGGCCCACCCGACGATCACGACCAGGAGGATCTCATGACCGCCATGACCCGCATGGCCGTCCTGGACCTGCGCACCATCGCTGCCTACCACCGCCAGACTCTCCTGACGGCCGCCGTCGCCATCCTGGGCCTCGCCCGTCAACCGGTCTTCGTCGTGCCGGCGCTGGCCTGGGTCGTTCCTCTGACGGTAGGCATGCTGTTCCAGATCTCCGACAAGGAAGACCTGCAGATCCTCTACGCCGTCCTGCCCCTCACCCGCCACGCGGTACTGGCCGGACACTACCTGTGGGCCCTGGCGGCCTTCCTCACCACAACCGCCGTGGGCACCCCACTGGCCCTCGTCCTGGCACGGGCCCAGAACGTTTCGTTCCCAGGACGCGCTCTCGCCGCGGTTCTGACCGTCTCCTGGGCCATCTGCGCCATCACCATCGCGATTCAGATCCCCCTGTTCACCCGGTTCGGATACACCCGCGTCAGCGCGCTGACCACGTTCTTGCCCATGCTGCTCATCGGTCTGGTCGCCCCGCGACTGCACCTCACCGTTACCACGCCGACCCCGGCCGACCTGGTACTTCTCGGGCTAGCCGGCGCCATCGCACTCCTGGCGTCCTTCACCATCGCCGTCGCCGCCGACCGGTCGCGGGCATCCAGGTCGTCCTGGTCCCGGCCTGCGGGCAGCAGGTAGCGCGATACCAGTGACGAGAGATGCCTTTGGCGGCCCGGCCCGGCCCGTTCTCCGGAACTGCCCGTGCGGCCCCCTTACCGGGCGGCGACCAGCGAGTCCGCCGCCGCCGAGGTCACGGTGGTGATGCGGCTCAGTTCCAGGCCTGCACCCCGGGCTGCCTGCGCCCCTCCCGCGCCGATGGTGGCCACCGCGCTGATGCCCAGCCCGCCACGGATGGCGTTGCCGGCCAACCGGCCCAGCTTCACGACCGGCATGAGGGCGATGATCGCACCAGTCATGCAACCGGTCAGCGCGTCGGACAGGTTCTGCTTCCAACCGCCGGCGAAACCGGCCGCGTACAGCGTCACGGCGATGCTGGCGGCGCCGCCGATGCAGCCGGACACGGCGGTGACCGCCGCGATCGTCGCCGCGGAGGCTCCGACGAGGACGCCGGTGGTGCTGATCCCTGCCATGACCATCGCGCTGACGCCTGCGTACATGAACGCCCCCAACAAGGCGAGGGCGGCGCCCTTGTACCAGGTCAACGCGGCGAGCTGGATGGTGTCCAGCGTGCCGCCACCGTTGGTGCGCATCAGCGCCTACTGCGCGGTGCTCGCCGCCTGGCACTGGCTCGCGTCCACGTACGCGTGCACGTCAATCATCACCACGTTGGTGGTGCCCGGGTCACTGACATTCGCGTGAATGTCCTTGATTCCGCTGTTCGCGGGAAGATCCGTCTTCGCCGGCAGTGTCCGCAGGGCGGTGAAGAGCGCCCTGGCGTCGTCCGGGTTCTTGGCCGTCACCGAGGCGCTCTGGCTGGTGAGGCAGCGGCCGTCCCTCTGGATCGCCCACGAGACGTCCCCAGGCTGCCAGGTGACGCCGTTGGTGGCGCCGTCGGCGGCGGCGTCGGCGCTGGCCGATGCCCGCAGGATGCTGACGAGGAGGACGGCCACCAGGGCTGCGGTGAGGGCGAGAAGCCAGGCGGCCTGCTGCCGCACGTGGCGCAGGGCCAGCATGCCCGTCCGCGGGGCGGCCGCCCCGGAGTGTTCCTCTTCCGGATTCCCCGACATCGTTGTCTCCCCTGTTGGACTATCGGGACCGGTTCAGCTTGGACCGCGGCCCGACGTCCGAACAGGGCGAACCAGTGGCGAAGACCAGACGTGGCGACAGGCGGACCGGGTCGGATCGGGCCGTCGCGAATCGTGGGCGGAGAACCATCGTGCCGCCCCCGGACCCGTCTCGGCGGAGACGCCACCACGGGTGAGCGTCGCAGGGCACGGTCGACGCAGGTAGCCGCGTGTCGGTCAGGCCCGGTGGGCGTGGTCGACCGGGGGTGGCATCCACAGCAGCCGGGCGGGGCTGCGCACCAGGAGGTCCGCCGTGGCGCCACCGTGCAGGTACAGCCGCAGCTGCGCGCGGCCCCCGGCGACGGCGTCACCGACCGGGGTGATCGTGACGGCGGCCACGTCGTCCGCCGGCCAGCTACGGCTCGGCACCTTGAAGGTCACCCAGTGGGACGGGCGCCAGGTCCAGGCCTCCGGCGTCCGGTGCAGCTCGCCGGGGAGGGGCGCATCCAACCAGCCGGGCGGCAGGCGGCGCCCGGCCGCCACCGTCCAGCACAGGTCGGCGCGGACGACGGGATGCCCGGCGCGGTGGCAGCGGGCGGCCCACCAGCGGTCCGAGATCCAGTGCCACGCCGCCCAGGCCGCACCGCAGCCGATCGGGGCGAGCGGCAGCAGCACCAGCTCGTCGCGGACGAGGACCAGCAGGCCGCTGAGCGCAGCGGCCGCGAGCCAGCCGCCGGCGAGGAGACGGTACCCGCGATGGCGGCGGGCGATCCACGGCGCGAGCGTGTCGAAGCCGGGGTCGACGTCCCGACCGAAAGCGCTCATCTGGCCTCACCCGGTCCGGTTGGTGGACCTCCTCGGTGCGTGGTCCGCCGACGGCGGGACGAGTTGGCCCACACCGCACGATGTCGCGACCGGGCCCGTTCCCGACCAAGGCCAAGGTCCTCGACCTCCGGATCCGCAGTGTCGCCTGCCTCACGTCCCGGGTGGGCCGAAGGTCGGGGCCGGCCCCGCGCCAGGGTCGCCAGGATGAACCCGGAAAGGAGGCCCCCATGCCCAACCTGATCACCGAAGACTGCGTGAGCTGCGGCATCTGCGAGCCGGAGTGCCCGAACGAGGCCATCTCGCAGGGTGACGAGTTCTACGTCATCGACGCCGACATGTGCAACGAGTGCGCGGACGACGGCGGCGAGCCGCACTGCCTGGACGTCTGCCCGGTGGACGGTGCCGTCGTCACCGCCTGAGGCGTCCCCCGGTCACCGCCGTCACGGCCTGCCCGCCCAGGGCATGGCATCCCGCCACCGGACCGGGGCGAGCCGTACGGTGGCCCCGGTGTACGGCGCCTCGATCATCATCCCGTCACCCGCGTACAGCGTGACGTGGTGGATCGAGGCGGGGTCTCCGGTGTCGGTCGCGTAGAAGATCAGGTCACCTGGACGCAACGAGGCGTACCGCACGTGCTCGGATTCCGCGTACTGCGACGCCGCGTAGTGCGGCAGTTCGACCCCGGCCTGCTCCCAGGCCCGCATGGTGAGGCCCGAGCAGTCGTAGCTGTCGGGGCCGGCGCCACCCCACTGGTAGGGCAGCCCGATCCGGCCGCGTGCCCACGCGACGACCGCTTCGCCCGCGGCCGCCGACGCACCGCCGCCGGGCGGCCCGCCCGCCGTCCCCGCCGAGCCCGAGGTGTTCGGGTCCCCCTCACCCGAGCCCGGACCTGCGGGTGCGGCCGGTGCCTGACCGGCCGGCCGCTGCCGGGCCAGCCAGGCCGCGGCCTGCGCGGCGGCGTCCAGGGCCAAGCCCTGCTGCCGCTGCTGTTCCAGCGCCAGCGAGGTGTGCTGCAGCGCGGCGAGGCGGCCGAGCACGTCGTCCCGGGTCGCGGTGACCTCGGCCAGCGCGGCGGCCGCGTCGGCGGCGCTGCGCTCGGCGCGCTGCCGCGCCAGGTGCAGCGCGGCGGTCGCCTGCTGCTGGCGATCGACGGCGGCCTCGGCCCGGGCCCGCTCGTCGAGGGCCACCGCGCGGGTGTCCGCGAGCCGGCGCAGGGCGGCCACGCGCCCGCGGGCGACGACGTCCAGGGCCGCCGTCCGGTCCAGCAGATCCTGCGGGTCCTGGGCGGTGAACAGCACGTCGAGCAGGCTGGGCCGGGCGCCGGCCCGGTAGTCCTGCGCGGCCAGGGCCCCGACCTGCTGCCGGACCCGTTCGGTCGCCGAGTCCGCGCGGACCGC
>DATDMG010000091.1:0-6425 GCA_036518955.1 Kineosporiaceae bacterium
TACGCCGACACCCGCCTCCCCACCGGCGCCTGGACCGCAACCCCCCAAGAAGCCCTCGACTGCGCCCTCGGCCTCTACCTCAACGACCCCACCACCTGGGAAGCCGACCCCCAGCAGGATTAACGCGGGGCGGCACTAGGCCCCTTCCTCGTCTGCATGGCACTGGTACCGCTGCGTACCAGCATGGCCAACACCGACGCATCCCTGATCCTGGTGCTCGTCGTGGTCACGGTCGCGTCCAACGGGTACCGCCTCGCGGGCCTGCTCGCCGCAGCATCGGCCGGGGTCTGGTTCGACTTCTTCCTCACCCGCCCGTACGAGCGGTTCGTCATCACCAACCGCGACGACGTGGAAACGACCGTGCTGCTGTTCATGGTCGGCCTGGCCGTGACCGAACTGGCGGTCTGGGGACGCCGCCAGCATGCCGAGGTCAGCCGCCGCCAAGGCTACGAAGCAGGAATCCGGGACGCCGCCGGATCCCTGGCCGGAGAGCCGTCCACGGCCGTCACCATCGACCGGGTCACCGGACAGCTCACCCACCTGCTGCAGTTGACCGCCTGCCGCTTCGACTACGGCGCGGGCATCCTCGGAGGCCGGCCACGCTTGCGCCCGGACGGCCAGGTCGAGGCCGCCCGCACCGTTCTGGACGTCGACCAGTTCGGCTTACCCACGGACCAAGACCTCGAACTGCTCGTGATGACCGGCCCCACCTACCGCGGGCGGTTCCTCATGCACGCGGCCCCCGGCTCCCACCCCAGCCTGACCCAGCGCCTCGTCGCCGCCGCCCTCGCCGAGCGCGTCGGGGCCGTCCTGGGCGACACCCCACGCCAATGATCAGCTGAACGGAGCCATCTGACGCTGATCTTTCAGCCGGGTCTTCGTTGTCGGTTCACCAGGGATTGTTGATCTTTGTTGGTCTCGTCGCGGGTGAGTTTCTCGTGGTTGAGGTCCCTGCGGTGGACGGCACGGCGTGCGTGCCTGTGTTCGGAGGGGCGGCCCGTGGCGGGTCGGCGCTGAAACGGCCGTCGGGTGGGGGCTCGGGCCCCGCCACGACCGTCGAGGCCGGGTCGCGAGGTAGCCCCAGTACTGGTCGACGGCGACGCCGACGCTGCTCTCCGGCACTCACATCGTCAGCCCGCCACCGATCAGCACGTAGCCCCAGGTGTTCTCCCGCTACAGCCAGCCGGCGGCCGTTCCCATCATCGGCAGCCAGAACGCGAGGTCTTGGACATAGGTCGGGATGCCGGCTCGACGACCCGCGGGTGCGGGGCCGTCAGCAGCTCGCCACGACTGCGCGTTTCGGCCGGCATGGGAGGAGGTGACGGAGGAAGAACAGACGGGGCGCGCTGCCCGAGCCGCAATTGCCCGGAGTCGGTGATCAACTCCGGACTCCTGCCTGCCGACGGTGGCGAACTCGGCCGGGACCGGGTCCAGCGCCTGGTGGACCCGCGGCGAACGCTGCCCGCCGACGGCTGGGCCAGTGTGCAGCCCGGCTGCTGTGGTGGTGGCGTTCACCAGGTGGCCTGGCTGGTGCAGCAGGCGTCGGTGCAGCCCGGGACGCACCCGCACCCGTCGTCCGGGCCACCGGCGGCGGGCAGCGCGCAGTCGGCGCACTGCTCACCCCGCCACGCCTCGGCACCTTCGCGGACCGCGACGGCGGCGATGACCAGGGCGGCGACCGGGTCGGCCCACCACCAGCCGGCGACGGTGTCCAGCAGCAGCCCGGCCAGCACGATCGCCGACAGCCAGGTGCACAGCGTTGCTCGGCCGCGCCCAACACCGTCAGCAGCTCCGGGCGGGCCGGCACCTCCCCGGTCGGGCGCCGAGCTCGACGCCGAGCGGCAGCTGCGCGGTGAGCTCGGCGCGGCCGCCGAATCGGTGCTGGTGCTGCGGGTGGATCCGGTCAGGCGAGGTCGCCCGGTTCTGGGTCAAGGTCGTGCGGGGGCCGGGGAGGAGGGCTGCTGGATCTGGACCGCCGTCGAGGTGCTTCCGGCGGCCCCTTAGCAGGAGACTTCGGAAGAGCGTTTGCTATTCACGGAATCCAAACACTCGCACCAGCCGGGAAATTTTCACAAATCCCTTGCACGCTCGGCTGGAGATGGACATTTCCATGTTTGGAAAGCCGGGCGACGAGAGTTCCCCCAGACCACTTCTGCTAGTTTCGGGACACAAGTTGGGCGCGCCCGGACGATCAGTTTTCTTGGGTCTCGGGCGCAACGTTTGATGTCCGATTCAAGTCAAGGAGGTACACCGTGCCGATCGCAGGGTCAATCCACAGGAATGGGAATCCCGCTCGTCGGGTCCGGTCTGTGCCGAGATGCTTGCCAAGCGTGCGGACGCGACGCGGTGGGGCCGCGGGTCGACGGCGGCGAGGGCGAAAGGGGGTGGGGTGGGGGTGCGGGTTCTGGTGGTCGAGGACGAGCCGAAGATGCGGGCGTTGGTTGCCCGTGCCCTGGTCGAGGAGGGGTACGCCGTCGACGTCGCCGTCGACGGCGCGCAGGCCGTGGACCTGCTGGTCGTGGGCCGTTTCGACGCGGTGGTCCTGGACGTGATGCTGCCGGGCTCGGACGGGTTCGAGGTCTGTGCGGTGCTGCGGCGTCAGGGCATCTGGGTGCCGGTGCTGATGCTCACCGCCCGGGACGCTGTCGCCGATCGGGTGCGTGGCCTGGACGGCGGCGCGGACGACTACCTGACCAAGCCGTTCAGCCTGGAGGAGCTGTTGGCCCGGCTCCGTGCGCTGATCCGTCGAGGACCGGTGCCGCGTCCGGTGGTGCTCCGGGCGGGGGATCTGTGCCTGGACCCCGCCACCCGGACGGTGACCCGTGACGGGCAGCAGATCTGCACCACCGGGAAGGAGTACGCGGTCCTGGAAGCGCTGATGCGCCGTCCCGGGGCGGTCCTGACCCGGGAGATGCTGTTGGAACACTGCTGGGACTTCGCCACCCGCCCGGCGTCCAACGTCGTGGATGCCCACATCAAGTCGCTGCGGGGCAAGGTCGACCGGCCGTTCGCGGCGCATGCGATCGAAACCGTCCGGGGCGCGGGCTACCGGGTCCGGGCCGACGGCGGACGCGGCCGCGACGCCCCGGAGCCGTCCCCGGCCTCGACGCGTGGGCAGCTCCCGTGAGCCGTGTCCCGCTGCGGCTGCGCCTCACCGCGGTCTTCGCCATGGCGATGGCCGCCGTGGTGACCGGGGCCGGGTACCTCACCCTGGCCCGGTTCCAGGAGGCCCAACGCGAGTACGGCCCGGCCAGCGTGATCGGCCCGGTCCAGCAGGCTGCGCAGCAGACGGGGATGGACGATCTGCGGGAAGAGTTGTTGATCTCGTTACCGCTCGTACTGATCGCCGCGACCCTCGGCGCCTACCTGTTGGCCGCCGCCGCGCTGCGTCCGGTGGAGCACATGCGGGCCCAGGCCGCCGCGGTCACCGAAGACACCCCCGGGCAGCGGCTGGACGTGCCCCCCAGCCGGGACGAGATCGCCCGCCTGTCCGCCACCTTGAACACCATGCTGGACCGGTTACAGCAGGCTCTGGACCACGAACGGCGGTTCGTCGCCGATGCCAGCCACGAGCTGCGCACCCCGCTGAGCCTGCTGCGCACCGAGCTTGAACTGGCCCTGCGCCGTCCCCGCGACGCCACGGACCTGCGGGCGGCCCTGGCCTCCGCGCTGGAGGAGACCGTCCGGCTGGTCGACCTCACCGAGGATCTGCTGCTGCTGGCCCGCACCGACCGGGACAAGATCCATCCCGGCCATGCCGGCGCCCCGGCCGCAGTCACCGGCCAGAGCAGCGGTCACGGCGGCGGTGAGGGCTCGGACATCCTGCTGGCGCCGGTCCTGCGCCGCGTCGTCGCCCGCCAGTCGGCAGGCCCCCGGGACGGGCGTATCGCGATCGACTGCCCCGAGGACACGACGGTCGCGGTAGTCGCGGTCAGTGTCGAGCAACTGGAACGAGCCGTGACCAACCTGGTGCACAACGCCGTCCGGCACGGCCGGGAACCGGTCACCCTGACCGCGCGCCACACCGACGGCCAGGTACGGATCCTCGTGCGTGACCACGGCCCCGGCTTCCCGGCGGCCTTCCTGCCCCAGGCCTTCGACCGGTTCACCCGAGCCGACCCCGCACGCTCCGGACCGGGCAGCGGGCTCGGCCTGGCCATCACCGCTGCCATCGCCCGCACCGCCGGCGGCGGCTACGCAGCCCGGAACCATCCCGGCGGCGGAGCCGAGGTGTGGATCACCCTCCCCGCCGGACACCCCGCACACCCCGCGATGGATCACCCGACACCGTCGTGACCGGCTGTGGTGGCCCCGGGCCCACCACAGCCGGAGGCCACCGCAGATCGTCGATGGGGTGGGCGGGTCACCACGGCCAGTGCAGGGCGATGCCGGCGACGGCGCCCAGTCCGACCAGCACCGGCTCCTTGATCTTGAATCTGAGGAGCAGGCCGAGAGCTGTGACGGCCAGGATCAGGCTGGGCGGGTCGGTGAGGGTCTGCCGGGACAGGACCACGACGGCGCCGGTGATGGCCCCGGCTGCGGCGGCGGTGGCGCCCGCGACGAACGCCTGGACCTGCCGGTTGTCCCGGTGGCGGATGAACCACCGGCCCGGCAGCACCACCCCGAGGAAGATCGGTGCGAAGATCCCGATCGTGGCGACCACGGCGCCGGCCCAGCCGACGGCCAGGTAGCCGATGAAGGTGGCGGTGATGACGACCGGGCCGGGCGTGATCAGACCCATCGCCACCGCGTCGACGAACTGGCCCTGGGTCAGCCAGTGCTGCTGATGCACCACCCCTTCGCGCAGGAACGGCACGATCGCCAGGCCGCTGCCGAAGGTCAGCGCCCCGGCCTTGACGAAGAACCACGCCAACGTCACCAGGACACCCAGCCCGGCGGTGCCGGCGGTCAGCTTGGCCGCGGTGAGCGGGACCGGCATCCAGGTCGCGGGGCCGGGCAGGAGCAGCGCGGCGGAGCGTCCAGGGCGATCATGAGGAGTCCGGCGGCGATGAACAGGACCGCGATCTCGGCGCCGGTCAGGGCGGTGACCGCGGCCAGGACGCCGCTGATCGCCCACAGCCGCAGATCGCGGTGGTTGGTCATCCGGGCGAGCTTGTAGGCGGCGATCGCGATGATGGCCATCACCACCGGGGCGATGCCGTGGAACAGCGACTGCACGACGGGCAGGCCCGAGTACCGCGCGTACAGGACGGCGACCGCCAGCACGAGCAGGAACGACGGGGCGATGAAGGCCGCCGCCGCGGCCAACGCGCCTAGTGTGCCGCCGCGCAGGAACCCCAGCCACATCACCACCTGCGCGGCCAGCGGGCCGGGCATGGTCTGGCCGAGGGCCACCCCGTCGAGGAAGTCCTGCCGGGACAGCCACCGGCGGCGATCGACCAGATCCCGTTGCAGGTAGCCGACGGTGGCGATCGGCCCGCCGAATCCCCACGTGCCCAGGCCGAGGAGGTAGCCGAGGAACGCCGTCCAGGGCACCGCACGCAGCTCGGGCGGTGAGACCACGTCGCCGGAAGCCTCGGACAGCGGCGCTGCGGTCGCGGACTCCGGCGCCCCGGACTCGGCTGTCCCGGACCCGGGGGTGGCCGGCTCGGAGGAGACGGGCTTCGGTGCCGCGGTCGCCTCGTGGTGCCGGTCGGGAGGCGGTTCGGTCATGACGAAGACGCCGTGGCGGTGTCGCGGCGGCACCAGGCGTACAGAGCCTCGTAGACGAAGCCTGCGCGTTCGAGCAGGCGTTGGTCGTCGTTCTCGACGTCCAGCCCGCCGATCCCGATCAGGGCGACCCCCAGACCGGCGGGGTCGGTGTCCAGGTCCTCGTCGATGTCGGCCGCGTGCACGATCCGGGCCAGCCGCCTCAGTGCGGGGTCGTCGAGCCGGTGGTCGGCGATCAGGACCTCGAACGTGCACAGCCCGTCGCGGTGGGTGTAGGTGGCGCCGGGGGCGTCGAAGGAGATCGCGTCCTGGTCGGCGGCCACGGCCAGGACCTGGTCGGCGGGCACGTAGAGGATCTGCGCGTCCGGGTCGATGAACCGGCGGATCAGCCAGGGGCAGGCGATCCGGTCGGTCTTCGGTCGGGCTCGGGTGACCCATTTCATCGCTGGTGCTCCTCCTCGATCCGGGGCGCGTCGTGCGGCTGCGCGCGCGTGTCGGGTCCGGGCTCGGACTCGGATCCGGGGTGCTGCTCGGGGTGCGCAGGGGCCGCGGCCGGTCGTGCGCGGCCCTGCGGCTGGTCCTGGGGCAGCCGGATGTGGCGGAACCAGGCCCACAGCACCAGGTCGTAGCCGGCCTTGAGGGCGCCGGACAGCAGGAACGGCAGGCCCACGGCCCCGGGGACGGCGGCTTGGACCAGGCCGGCGACCGGGGGGCCGAACGGGCGGGTCAGGTAGCGGACGGTGCCGGTGTAGGCG
>DATDMG010000092.1:0-2475 GCA_036518955.1 Kineosporiaceae bacterium
ACCCACTGGGGGCACGAACCTGTTCGCGCGGTGGCCTCGCAGCGGGCCGGGCGTGGGTTAGGTATGCCACTTCGACCACGGCGGGTGAGTACGGCATACCTAACCAATTTCCGTGGTGACCTGGCTCCTCGCAGGCATTCCGTATCCCACGGCGCGAGGTCATACTCGTCGAAGTTCGCCCCCTGGCAGGTGAGTCATGAGCAAGCGCATCACGGGCAGGCACGAGCGACCCCGACGCATCGTGACTGGTGCCCTCCGCCCACTTCGCGTGGCAGGCCTCGCCCTGATCGCTCTCGCGATCGCGATCGTCTGGGTCCAGGTGAGGGGCGAGCCAGAGGCGGCCCACTTAGCAGCGGCAGCTCGATCGACGACGCCGGCTGCCAGCGCGCGGGCCCGGGCCATCACAGACGCGATGGACAGCTGCCGGGTGTCGCACCTGCGGCAGGAGTCGGCCCTGAGTTCCGCGGCCACGTCACTCGCGCTCTGGCGCAAGCACATTGAGGCAATGAACCTGCTCGTCGCCGGGAAGATCACCCTGTCGGTCGCTCAGGGCTTCTGGGCCAGTTCCCGGGTTGGGGCCATGCAGGCAGTGACCGCGTTCAACACCGCCGACGCTGCCTATGTCTCCGGCCGGGGGACGGCCTGCGCGCCGCTGGAGCAGGACCTGGCCCGGTTCGCGCAACCCGAGCAAGTGCAGCAGCTGGAGGCCTGCCACACCTCCCTTGAGCGGTCCGACCGAACACTGACGCTGGCCCGTGCCGGAGTCCTCACCTGGGCAGAACACATCCAGGACATGGAGGCCCTGCGCCTGGGGCAGATCACCCCTGCGCAGGCGGTGACGATGTGGCAGATGAGCTGGCGATCCGGCAACGAACAACTGCAGCGGTATGACGAGGCCGTCGCCACCGCGTCACAGAACTGCCCCCTCAACTGACCACAGCACGGTGCTCCCGGGAGGAGGACCGATCGCGCTACCGGACGGACGACCGATGGTGGCGGGCACGGATCGGCAACCAGACAGCCAACCCCATGATGGCCATAGCCACGGGCACATGAACGACAGTCAGGGTGTCCTGGCCGTCGTCCCGGATCAGGCCGCCGAGCCAGGACTCCAGCACGAGCAGGGCGACCAGCGCGGAGCTTGCGACGAGCAGATCCCTGCGGTTGCGCAGCCGCACCCACGCCACCACTGCCGCGACAGCCGCCAGGACCAGCGCGACCTCCCCGCATCGCGCGTGCACATCGATCCACCCCGCAGCCGCATCGCGCTGACCGTCATGCTCGAGAAACAGGCCGGCCCAAAGGCCCTGCAGGAGAACGGCCAGAGCAGCCAAACCGCTCACAGCGCTGAACCACTTGACTGAACCAACTGTCGCAGGCCGTGTCTCAACCTCGCGCTCCGTGGTGGTGGTGACGCCCATGGGGTCGCTCTCCTTTTGTCGCCGTTGCGTCGTCGGGCTGAGCCTTTCAGCAGCACCTAAACGCCGGGCGAACGCACGAAAGACTTTTCAGGGCCGGGAGCGCCGCCGGCCGCAGCTCGGACCGGGTCGGTCCGGGACCAGACGGATCACGGCCCGTCGCCCACGATCGAGAGCTTGGTCCCAGCTGATCGGCGACCCGTCCAGCCTGCGCCATGACGCTGATGGCGGCCAACGCTGCGATGTCGGTGGTCACGTGGCCCGAGGCGCCCGGGGGTTGCGGGCCGGGGGCTGACCGGACGTAGTGTGGCGAGTTGCAGGCGCGGCCGGCACACCCGAACCGGAGCCCGCACGAGGCACACCGTCCGTGCCCGTGTTCCTCCCCTTTGGGGCCGGATCGGTGGGAAATCGCGTCGACGACCGGCGCGGGCTGTTTGGTCGCGACCTGTCGCCCCAGCACGTCGGACCACCAGTCGGGCCTGGACACTCCCTCACCCCCGACGGGCCGCCTGGTCCGCCAGCGCCCGCTTCAGCGCCATCCGCAGCTCCGCCTCATCCGGCACTCCCGACAGCCCACGATCCGTCCGGTAAACCCGGCACGCCAGCGCCGGCACGTCCCCCTGACTGGGGAACAGATCCCGCCCGTCGAGCATGAACGAGGGCGAACCCACGAAACCGTGCCCCTGCGCCTCTTCAACGCTGTCCACCAGGACGACGGTGAAGCGAGGATCCAGACCCTCAGCGGTCAGGGCACGTGCCAGCACCGTCCCCGCCGCTTCCGCATGCGGGCAGTCCCGCATCACGAGCAGCTCAACTCCCACAAGCCCATGATCAGACGGCGCGTGGCGGCCTGTCTCCCGGACCACCAAAGTGCGGCCACCAAAAGCGATTCCCTTGGTCAGTGCGCCCACCCTCGGACTCCCCCCTCGCAGGTACCACGCAGCCAATGACCTTCGCCCCTGACAGCGGCCCGAGGGCGAGGACGAGGTCCGGGTTGCCTTCCAGCGAGCACTACCCGTCCGCGACCTCGGCCCGCAAGCTCGCGAAGTGGCCGACC
>DATDMG010000093.1:0-4613 GCA_036518955.1 Kineosporiaceae bacterium
GAGGCGGCGATCTCGCGATGCTGGGATCTCGCCAGACCCGACGCCCGGAAGGACCATCGTGAGCACCCAGCCCCACCGGCAACCCGGCATGCCCCCCGCCCAGGCCCTACGCCTCGCCCTCGCGGTCGTGATCGTGGGAATCATCTCGATCCTCGCGGCCAGCGTGGACCCGTGGCTCCTCGTCATCCTGGCCGGGCTCGGCCTGGCCACCTACGCGGTCTACGACCACACCGGCGACGGTTGGGTCCTCGCGATCTGAAGCCCCCACCAGCTGGTGATCATGTACGCCAGCTGTGATCATGCGACTCGCCCCGGTTCGGCCGCTCAGGCGCTCACCAGCGTCGGCGCGTCACTGTGGTGACGGATCAGCATCGGGACATCGATGATCAGCGCCACCTCGCCGTTGCCGAGAATGGTCGAGCCGCCGATCCCCCGGACGTGCTCGAACAACCGGCCGAGCGGCTTGATCACGGTCTGGAACTCACCCAGCAGGGTGTCCACGACCAGGCCGATCTTCATCCCGGCGTACTCCACCACGACGACGTTCTCGCGTCGCGGGCGCTCGCCACCGACGCCGAACAGCGACCGCAGCCGGATGAAGGGCAGCACCTCGCCGCGCAGGTCCATGCAGTCGCGGTGGTCGGATCCGGCGGGCAGCTCGACGCACTCCACCACCCAGTCGAGGGGCACCACGAACGTCGCACCACCGACCGCCACCATGAAGCCGTCGATGATGGCGAGCGTCAACGGGAGCCGGATCCGCATCGTGCAGCCCTCGCCGGGCCGGTTGTCGACGTCGATCGTCCCGCGCAAAGCGGTGACGTTGCGCTTGACGACGTCCATCCCGACCCCACGACCGGACAGGTCGGACACCGCCTCCTTGGTGGAGAACCCAGGCTCGAAGATCAACTTGTAGAGCTCCTGCTCGGGCAGGACGGCGCCCGGCTCGACGAGGCCGCGTTCGAGGGCCTTGGCCATGATCCGATCCGGGTCGAGGCCACCCCCGTCGTCCGACACCTCGATGACGATGCTGCCGGAGTCGTGGAAGGCGTTGAGCCGCAGCGTGCCGCGTGCGGGCTTGCCGCGGGCGGCGCGGACCTCGGCCGGCTCGATGCCGTGGTCCATCGAGTTGCGCACCAGGTGCATCAGCGGGTCACCGATCTGCTCGACCAGTGCCTTGTCGACCTCGGTCTCACCTCCGGAGATGACCAGGCCGATGTCCTTGCCGAGGTCGGCGGCGACGTCCCGGACGACGCGCTGGAACCGGCTGAACGTCGTCCCGATCGGCACCATCCGCAGCTGCAGGGCGCTGTCGCGCACCTCCTCGACCAACCGCATCACCTCGTTGAGCGCGGCCAGGAGCCCCTCGTCCCGGTTGTGCGCCGCGGACAGCTCCGCGCTGGCCCCGGCAATCACCAACTCGCCCACGGCGTCGATGAGCCGGTCCAGCCGACCGGCGTCGATCCGGATGCTCCGGGCCTCCGCCTGGGCTGCCGACGCGGGATCCCGGCGCTCGGCGACCCGGCGCTCCACCGCCGGCTCCGCCGGGCCACGGGTCTGCGCCGGCACCGGCGCTGCGGGCGAGAGCCTCGACAGGCCGTTGGTCGGGGCACTCTGGGCGGCCCCCCGGTCCGCGGCCGGGTCCCCGCTCACCGCGGACGGCGCCTCGCCCACCGATGACGTGCCCGGGCGCAGCGCCGCCTCGAGCGTGGCCCGGTCCACGGCACCGGTCCGGACCAGGACGTCCAGGATGCGGTCGCCGAGCGGCCCGGCGGACGTGACGGCCTCGGCGTAATCGGCGATCGGGCTCTCCGGGCCCAGGACGCAGATCCGGCTCTCCTCGCGGACGAACTCGAAGACCGACTCCACGTCCTCCAACGCAGCCTCGGTGGCCAGCGTCACCTCGAAGTCGAGGTAGGACGTCTCGGGGTCGTACGCGGCGGCGTCCGGCAGCAGGTCTGCCAGGACGGCGACGTCCACCACGTCACCGAGCGTGGCGAGGTAGCGGACGAAGGCGAGCGGATCCATCCCGTTGCGCAGGCAGTCGCTGCCGAAGGTGAGGCTGAGGTGCACCTGACGCCGGCCACCGGGCGCGGCGACGGCTCCGACGGCACCGCCCACGACGCCCTGCGCGGCCTGGTCGCCACCGGGGTCGTGGCCCTGGGGTCCGCCCTCGACCAGGAACGGGCGCAACCGGTCGAGGAGCGCGGTCCCGGCCGGGACCGTGGCGTCGTCCTCCTCGAGCCGGCCGGCCGCCACCCCGTCGAGCAGCGCCCCGAGGTGGTCCACACAGGGCAGAAGGGCGCCGACGAGGGCGGACGTGACCGTGAGCTCCTCGTTGCGCAGCCGGTCGAGCACGCTCTCCAGGACGTGGGTGAAACGCACCAGGTGATCCAGGCCGAACAGGCCGCTCGATCCCTTGATCGTGTGGGCCGCCCGGAACAGCGCGTTGACCGTCTCCTGGTCACCACCCTCCTCCAGGCCGAGCAACCCGGTCTCCAGTTCCTGGACCAGGTCGCGGCCCTCGACCACGAAGTTCTCGAGGGCGGCCTGCATCTCCTGCTCGATGCTCATCGACGAGCCTCCGCGCCGGTCAGGCCACCGAGGTGGCCGAGAGTGCTGTCCAGATGGGCGATGGCCAGGACGTCGGTCACGGACCGGCTGGCCCCGGCCAGGGTGAAGCGGCCGCCGACGTGCTCCGCCTCCCGCTGCGCGAGCAGCAGGAGCTGCAGCCCGGCGGTGTCGAGCTCGGTGACGGCCGTCAGGTCGAGGGCGAGTTCTGCGTCCCCTTCGATCGCGCCGAGGAGGCGACCGCGATGCTCCGCCGCGGTGTGGATCGTCAGCTCCCCCTCGAGCTCGAGGATCCGCCGACGCGGCTCACGCTGCTGCTGGAGCTGCTGTTGCACGGGCAGCGCCTGCACAGGCAGGTGCTGAGCCGACAGGTGTCGGACCGGCGGCTGGCCGGCCGGCGGCTGGGCGGGCTGCTGCGGGACGGCCGGCGGCGGGACGGCCGGCGGCTGGCCGGCCGGCGGCTGGGCGGGCTGCTGCGGTGGCCGGGTCGCGGCCCGACGGGAGGCCTGACCGGCGGCCTGGCGCGTCGCGGAGGCACCCTTGCCGCCCGAGCTCCGGCGGCTCACGGCAGGATCAACTTCGAGACGGCAGCCAGCATCTGGGCCGGCTGGAAGGGCTTGACGACCCAGGCCTTGGCACCGGCGGCCTGGCCTTCGAGCTTCTTCTTCTCCTCGGACTCCGTCGTCAGCATGATGATCGGGGTGAACTTGTAGGCCGGGAGCTTCTTGGCCTCCTTGACGAACGTGATCCCGTCCATCTTCGGCATGTTGACATCCGAGATGATCAGGTGGATCTTCTGGCCGTCGAGCTTGGTGAGCGCATCCGCTCCGTCCACGCCCTCGAGCACTTCGTACCCCGCCCCCTTCAGGGCAATCCCGACGACTTGTCGCACCGAGGCGGAGTCGTCCACGATCAGGATCTTCTTACTCATTCCGACTCCTAGAAGAACGTGATCTCGGTTTCCTTGACGGCCACTGCCTCGCCGGAGGTGTGGACCTCATGCTCCTCGACCATGGTGTAGCTGCTCTTGAGCCGCTCGAGCAGACCGCTGATGTCGAGCGGCGACAGCCGGCCGTCGTCGACGGCCGTGGCCAGGAGGTGGGGGAACTCGTCGATGCTCTCCCGCAGATGCTCCAGGGTCTGGCTGATCCGGTCCTGGAACTGGAATTGGACGATGGATCTGCCGATCTCCTGCTGGATACCCTCGGCAGCCCGGCCGAGCTGTTCGGAGGAGCCCCGCAGCGAGTTGATCATCCCCAGTAGGTCGTCCAGGACCGACTGCACGAGCTGATTCGCGTCGGACACCATCGTCGCTTCCCGATCGGCGTCCGCCTCGGCGGCGGAGACCGCCGACGCGATGGCATCGCTGACCTCGACGGCCTTCTGACCGATCCGCTGACCGGTCGCCCCGGACAGGTCCGCCAACTGGCGCACCTCGACGGCGACCACGTTGAAGGCACGCCCGGCCTCACCCACCCGCTCGGCCTCGATGGCCGCGTTGAGGGCGAGCAGGTGCGTCTGCGAGGCGATCCGGGTGACCTCGGCCGTCATGCTCCGCATCTCCTCGTTCAGGGCGAGGAGCGTCCGCAGGCCCTCGACGGTCTTGCGTTTCATCTCCAGGGTGTTGTCCAGGGTGTCGACGACCTCGCCCAGCCTGGCGCGACTGTCGTCGAACACCTGTCCCTGGCTCCCCGACAACGCGGAGCGGGACGACGACAGGGCCTCGTCGAGCAACGTCACGATGTCCGCGAAGGTCCCGACCAGGCGCCCGACGGCGTCCTCCATCTGCCGCCGGGACGTCTCGACGTGCCCGGACCACACCGGCGTCACGGTCTCGCCGAATTCGGTGAGGCTGGCCAGGAAGGGCTGGACGTCGGCCGGCAGGGCCACCGGTTCGTCCGAGCGCTTGTGCCCGGGGCCTTCCCCGCGGCCGAGCCGGTACCCGGCCATGCCTCCGGCACCCGCCGCCCCGAAGGCGATCAGGACCGCCACGAGCACGCTCATCACGCCGCCTCCCGTTTCTCACACCCGACTCCACGAGC
>DATDMG010000094.1:0-3984 GCA_036518955.1 Kineosporiaceae bacterium
CGAGCAGCCGGTTCAGGCCCAGCTGCCGCTCACCGGCGGCGAGGTCGATGGTCTCGACCCGGGGGTCCAGCTGGGCGGAGCGGGCACCGCCGTCCGCGGTCACCAGTACCCCGGTGCCGCCGGCAGCCACGACCTGATTCAGCTTCTCGATGACGGCGGCCCGCCGGACGGGCTCGACGGCGACGGCCACGACGCGCGGGCGCCCGGGCCGTGGCGACGCCGCGGCCGCCGCGCCGGACGCCGGAACCGACGTCACGGGGTCAGCCATGGACGATCTCCTTCACCTCGGTGCCGACCGGCGCCATGTTGAGGTCCCAGGTGTGCCGCAACGCCTCGGCCCGGCATGTCTCGTACTGCTCGCGGGTCTGCACCCGGGCGGCCCGGACCGCCCCCACCAGCGCGTCCCGGACCGCCTCGGGCGACACCTGCGGCACGCCGAAGAACAGCGGGTAGTCCTTGAAGATCTGGGTGGTGTGGTTGCGCGGGTCGTGGATGCCGAGCACCGGCCGGCCGGCAGCCATGTAGTCGTACCCCTTGCCGGCGCTCATGTAGACGGACGACGGCAGCAGCATGGCGAGCACGTCCAGCCCGGCGTACGTCCGCGCCACCTGCGGCTGCGGGACCGGCCCACGGTAGCTGACGCCCTCCACCCCGGACTCGATCCGGGCGCGGATCGCGCCCTCGTTCTGGGTGAAGAACCCGAGGTACCCGTAGAAGTCCATGGTGGCCTCAGCCAGTTCGGGCTCCTTGCGGGCGAGCAGCCAGCCGTCCAGGTACTCCTCGATCGGCAGGTCGGACCGGACCGTCCCGACGAACCCGACCCGGGCCGGACGGTCGGCGGGGACCGGCTCCCAGGGCACCTCGCCGATGACGTCCTCGGCGAGCCCGTTCTCGACGACCCGCACCCGGCCGGCCGCGGCCGGGTACCGGTCCCGGTACCACTGGGCCAGCGGCTCGTTGACGGTCACCGTGAGGGCGGCGTTCTCGACGATCCGGCGCTCCCACACGCTCTGCGGGTCACCGGGGCCGTAGACGTCACTCTCAGTGAGCGGATTCAGGGTCCACGGGTCGTGATAGTCCACCACGTAGGGCCGTCGCAGCAGCCGGCCGAGCAGGTACGCGGCACCGTACTGGGCGTAGGGGTTGCCGCTGGCGAACACGACGTCCACCCGGTGCCGGGCGTGGACGGCGGCCCCCTGGGCGACGAACTGCGGCAGCAGCGGCGCGTACACCTCCGGGAAGATCATCTCACGCAGCCGCTCGTGGCCCTTGGTCCACAGCCGTGGGAAGTTCGCGTGCGCCCAGGACATCCGGCCCACCTGGGTGACCAGATGCTCGCGGGCGACCTTGACGTGGACGATCCGCACCCGCGGGTCGACGGTCCGCTCGAGTTCGCCGTCCACCACCCCGGACCGCTCGTACCAGTACTCGCGGTCGGCGGCGAGCACGGTCACCTGGAAGCCGCGGCGGGCGAAATGGTTGGCCCAGCTGCGGATGCGGTACACCCCGCTCCCCCGGGCTGGCGGGAACTGCATGCCGAGCAGCAGGACGTGCGGTAGAGCCGTCACCGGGTCGTGACCTCCGCTGGGTCGTCGTCGGGCGGGACCCGGCCGGTTCGTCGGTCGGGCTGTCGGTCGTCGGGCGGCGCGTCGGCGGACTGCCGGACGGACCGCACGTCGCCGTCGGCCGAGCGGCCGAGAAAGGGCGCGAGCACGGCCGCCGAGCGCCGCCCGTCGTGGACGGACCGGATGAATCCCGGCCCGGCCGCCGCCTGCCCGCGTGCCCACTCCCGGTCGTCGAGCACGTGCTCGACCACCTCGGCGAGCGTTCGCGGCGTCACCTCGACCACCGGGACGGGCCGGTCGACGCGCCGCCGCAGGGCGTCCCCCAGGTGGCCGAGCACCACTTTACCTCCGGCCATCGCCTCGCAGGCGAGCACGCCGTACAGGCCCAGCAGGAGCTGATCGACGACGACGTCCGCGGCGGCGACCAGCTCCGCGGCCTCGGCCGGCGGCAGCCCGGTGACCAGCCGGAACTCCACCAGGCCCCGGTCCGCCAGCGGCTCCAGCACGGCCCGCACCTGCGCCGTGCCCTTCAACCGGGGGTTGGACGGCGCGTGCACGAACAGCGGCACCGGCCGGGTCAGCACGTCGTCCCGGGCGGGCTGGCCGCCCGGGTCGACCACGACGGGCAGCCACGTCGCCTGCGGGACGTCGTCCAGCTGGTCCGGGGTCGAGACGAACACCGGGCAGCCCGCGGCGGCGAACTCCGCCGCTCGCGGGAGCAGCCGGTCGACCGTGCTCTGGAGCTTGCGTGTCAGCGGGTCGCGGGGGTCGGCGAAGGGGGAGAACTCCTCGCGGGCCCGGTGCCGGCGCGGGTCACGGGCCTCGGACCCGTGCAGCACCAGGCCGGTACGGACGCCGGCCGCGGCCAGCAGGCGGGCGTCCCCGGTGAAGTCCCGGCCGGCGAGGCCGCCCAGGACCGGCCGGCCCGCCTCGAACAACAGGTGCGTCCACGTCGACCGGGCCTGCGCCAGCTGCCGGACCTGCCAGGCGGCATCCACGCGGTAGGTGCCGGCGTCGACCAGCTCGTCGGCCGGGAAGTCGTAACGCCCGTTACGGATCGCGATGACATGCCCACGGATGGCAGGCAGGTACCGCTCCGCGGCCCGTGCCCAGGCCCACCCCTGCCCCGCGCTGTTCGCCGGCCCGACGACCAGGACGGCCGGCTCGGGCTCCACCCCCACGGGCACCGACGGGTCGGCGCGGCCGAGGGTCGCGTCCCCCGGGGACGCCTCCCGGGCGGCCGGGGCGTCGGTTGCGACCCCGCGTAGCCGGACGTCGCCGGGGAGGCGCCCGGTGACCAGGCGCTCGGGCGGCTCGGCCGCCGGATCGGCCGGCGGCTCGGCGGCGGACGGCACGTCGGGCCGGACCCGGGCCAGCAGGCGCCGGTGCACATCACGCAGCACCTGCGCCTGGGTGTGCCAGGTGTACCGGGCGAGCAGCTCGGGATCGGCCAGCGCCGCCGCGTACCGCTGCGGGTCGGCGAGCACCCGCTCCACCGCGACGGCGAGACCGGCGGCGTCACCGGCTGGGTGCACCTCGCCCACGCCGTGCTCGGTCACGAAGGCGCTCTGTGCCCGGCAGTCGCTGACGACCATCGGGACACCGGCGTGCAGGTACTCGAACAGCGTGTCGGCCAGCGCCAGCTGATGGCTACCGACGTGGCGCAGCGGGACGAGCCCGACGTCCGCGCCGGCGAGGAACGCGCTGACCTGGTCCGGAGGCACCGGCGGCAGGACGTGCAGCCGGCCGGCCACACCCAGGCTCTCGGCCCGGGCCCGGAGCACGGCCGTCGGGGCCGTGCGCACCGACGGGACGGCGACCACCGCGAGATGGGCGAGGGGCAGGTGCGCGAGCGCCTCGACCGCGGTCTCGACACCGTGGGCGGCCGTCACGCCGCCGCTGTGGACGAGCAGCGGGACGCCCGCCGGCACGCCGGCGGCCTGCCGGACCGACGCGGCGCCCGCCTCCCTGGCCCCCAGCGGCGGCACGTCGAGGACGACGGCCGGCAGCTCGGGCAGCCGGTAACGGTCCCGGAGAGCCTCTGCGAGCGGCGGGCTCACCGTGAGGACGGCGTCCGCCTGCCCGATGAACCGGCCCTCCAGGCCGGCCCAGGCCGCGATCACCCGGGCCGTGCGTCCGCCGCACCGGGACAGACCCGGCACCCACTCGTGCGCGTCGTACAGCCACGCCACGTCACGCCCGGCCGACCGGGCCCGGGCGACCGCCCGGGCGACCACGCCGAGCAGGTGCACGTCGTGGGCGTGGACGACGTCCGGCGCCAGCGCGTCGAGCACTGGGCTCACGGCAAGCTCCAGATCGTCGACCTCGGGGACGACACGCTCCGGCGAGGCCGCCCAGGTCAGTTGCTGCCAGGCCCGGTCCAGCGCCTGGTACCCCAGCCGGGCGCCGCGCGAGGCCA
>DATDMG010000095.1:0-13468 GCA_036518955.1 Kineosporiaceae bacterium
GGGTGGGGGCTGCAATGCCGGACCCGAATGAGGTGGGCCTGGAAACTCTCGGTGAGGTATCACTCACTGTCGGGCGTGTCGTGGATCGGTTCGGAGGGGCAGGGGGAGGTCGTGTTCCACGGGAAACCTCGCTCGAGGGGAATCGGGCGAGTCTTCGGCGCGCGTCCCCAGACTGCCGGACGTCTGGGTGAGGATGGGTATCGGCCGATCCGGCGACGGAGGGAGGCTCGTGAGCGGTCTTGGGTGGCCGTCAGATCCGGCAGGTTCACAGCCCGCGCCTGCGGACAGTGGTGGCGTCCCCGAAGCGTCAGATCTTGGCTGGCCTCGGGAGGGACAGAACGCACGTCATGACGAGCGGGCGGAGAGCAGGAACTTCGAGCTGGCTGCGCCGCAGCGAAACACAGTTCGGAAGGGCGAGTCGATCCGGGACCAGCCAGGCGCGGCTCGCAAGCTCGGCGACGACGGCCCGATCTCGGGAAGGGGACCCGGCGGTCTGGGGGCAGGTCACCGGGCACTGTTGACCGAGTCTCCTGCGGCGGGACCAACTGGTGAGCTCACACGTCCTGGTCAGCTCAGACGCCGTCCAGAGCGTGAGACGGCGGGGCCACTCTCCGGGGAGTCGGCCGGCCAACCACTGGGCGCCGGCGATGCCGCGCCCGGCCAGCCCTTCGCCGAGAGCGTTGATGGTCTGGGAGCGAGGAGCGATGAGCCCTCGTCGGCCCGTGGAGCCGTTCGCCTGCGCCGGCGGGGGTTGGCCGCCTGGCTGCGCTCTCCGGACCCGCCAGGCGATCCGGGCCAGGAAGAGTCATTGCTGGGGCGATGGAACCGTTCGGAGACGTCGGGAGGCGCCAGCCCTGGGCTGGACGCACCGCGGGAGTCGGAAGGCAGCCATCGCGAGGCCGCGGGGCGTGCGGAGGCGGGAAGGTCACGGCGGGGCGAGTGGCGGATGGAGCGCGAGCAGACACGTGTGTCCCGTGGAGTTCCGGACGGGCCGTCGGGCGAGAACGTGGTTGAGCGCTCCCTACCGGCGGGGGAGGGCGTCACCACAGCCAAGGGGCGCTGGGTTCGGAGGGTTCAGCTTCCGTTGCCGCTCGATGGGGAGGGTGGGGACCCAGTAGCGCTACCGCAGAAGAGGGAGGCCGGTGGCTCAGCTTCGGGACGGAGCGAAGGGCCACAGCGTTGGGACGACGTGCCCAGGATCTCGCCTGGCGGCCGAGGAACGTCAGCGGAGGCCAATGCCGGGGTGGAGACGAGCGGTTACTTGCCGGGGGTCGAGGTTTCCGGAGAAGCAGCTGGGGTGGAGGTTTCCCGTGAAACGACGAGCCTTGAGCCGGCGATCCTCGAAGCTCTCGCTCGTACTCTCGCCATCCAGGGGAGGTCTCAAGAAGCGACGCCACCAGCGGACGTGGCACGGGTGGCGTCGGAACGGCACGCCCAGGAGGGAGCGTCCCGGCTGGGCGGTGGCGAGCAGGCGGTGGAGTCACCGACGCGGGCGGTCACGCCCTCACAGCTGCCGGGCGGGAAGCTTCCGCGGACGACGCAACGGGGGACGACGCAACGGGGGACGCCGCAACGGGGGACGACCCAACGGGGGACGACCCAACGGGGGACGACCCAACGATCTGCGGACGACGGCGGGGACTCGGGTGAGTACGACGAGAATTCCGGGGACGACGGACGCGCGGATCGTGGTGGTCACGGTGATGACCACAGGTACCGCGGTGGCGACGGAAGCGTTGAGGACGACCAGCGTTTCGGGGACGACAGGAGGGGTGCGCTCATCGACACGGGAGACAGGTACGAGGCATCGCCCCACCGAGGACGGGGCGGGGGCGGTGTGGGATGGCCGGAGTCGGGAGGCTGCCACCGGGCGTCGCCGCTCCCGCCGGGTGCTGTGGGGCCGGGTGCTGTGGGGCCGGGTGGTCTGGGGTGGCCTGCTGGTGCGCAGCGGATCAGCATGTCGGAAACCATGCTTTCGGACGAGGTGGCCCAACGTCGTCCGGTCGACGCAGCACGGGATCATAGAGACCGTCACACGGGCGGCCGGGGGCGGATCAGTGGCTCAGGCGCTAGCGTCAACGCCACACGAAGTGAGGACCTGGCGATGGGTTCACGGACAGAGGGCGAGCAGCCGCCGCAGGGATCAGGCACGGACGGCGGAGCGGACGCGACGCGCCGACTGCCGCCCACCCTCGGGACGGCCCCGAGCGGCGGCCCGACCAGTCATTTGCCGGGGCGGACGACGTCGACCGGCTCACTCGTCATGCCGAAGGGCGCAGTCGTGGGTCGCGCCCGGCTGACTCCGACAGAGGACACCTCGCCCGGGCAGCAGCCGGATCCAGCGATGCTGGTAGCCTCCTCGAACATGCCGGACGCGGTCGTGGGCTGGACGAGCTGGCGCGACGTGAGTCGCGCAGCCACTGCTGTGGCGGTGGACGCTCTGACGCTCGACCCCCTGGAGGCGGCCCGGCGCCTGCTCGGCGCGAAGCCGGGGACGGGCACCGTCAGCGGAGAGTCCAGCCGGTCAGGGAAGGCTGCGGAGTCCAGGCAACCCGAGCAAGGTGTCGGTGCGGACGATCGATGCCCTGCGGAGCTGCCCCCCAGAGCAGCGGCAGGGGCTCTCCAGCTCACCGTGCCTGAAGACGCAGTCGTCGTTTCCCGTGAAACGTCGCCCGCTCCGATTATCCCGTTGCCCCCAGCCCCCAGCTGCCCGGGCGCCGACACGGAGTTGACGCCTCCGAGAACCGAGGGGTGCGACGTCTCTGGCTTGAGGGTCGTCCGCCATGACGAGGGCGCGGACGCTGGCCTCTTGGAGGTCGATCTGCGCGGGCGGCAACCGGTGAGAGAGGGAACGCTCGCCGCGTACGACAGATCTTCGGCGGCCTTGTCGGCTGAGCCCTGGCCCGACGGGAGCGCCGCGGACGGAGCGATGGATGCCATCGTGCGTCCGACGCTGCTTCGGCCAATGCCTTCACCCGAACGGGCGAGCGGCGTTTCCCGTGAAACCACGCCCGACCTCGCACCTCCTCACTCGACGACTCCTGTCACAGTCGATCTCAAGAAGCGGCAGACTTCTGCCGAGAGCGGAGAGCCGGCTATCGACGGGAGTCCAACCATGCGCGAGGTCAACGACATCACCGACTGGGCGGCGGTGCGTTCGACCGGAGACCAGGCCAGCGCGGGGCAGCCGCCCCCTACAGCGAGTTCCTGGTACCCGCCGGGGGCGCCGCTGTCGGCGTCAGAACCGTACGTTGATGATCAACAGCGCCAGACGCTGGTGGGGAGCTTGCCCCTCGTGGACGATTCGACTCCGCTCGCGGTCCAGGTGGCCGAGGACGCCCGGCGACGCATCAGCCTCGTCGGCCGGCCGTTCCTGGCTCCGCCTCGCACTCGCATTCTGACCGTGGCTAACCAGAAGGGTGGCGTCGGCAAGACGACGACCACCGTCAATGTGGCCGCGGCGATGGCCCAGGCTGGTTTGTCGGTCCTGGTCCTCGACATCGACCCGCAGGGAAACGCCTCGACGGCTCTCGGCATCGACCACCATGCCGACATCCCGAGCCTCTACGACGTGATCGTCGAGGGGGTGCCCCTGGGTGACGTTCTCCAACCATGCCCGGACGTCGCCAACCTCTGGTGCGCGCCGGCCACCATCGATCTCGCCGGCGCAGAGATCGAACTCGTATCGATGGTCGCCCGCGAGATGCGACTCCAGAAGGCGCTCGACGCATATCTGGACGAGCGGCACGAGCGTGGGCTGCCGCAGATCGACTATATCTTCATCGACTGTCCGCCAAGCCTGAGCCTGCTCACCATCAATGCCTTCGTCGCGGCCACCGAGGTCTTCATCCCGATCCAGTGCGAGTACTACGCGCTGGAGGGCCTTTCCCAGTTACTCAAGCACATCGATCTCATTCGCGGACATCTCAACCCGCGGCTCCACGTGTCGACAATCCTCCTGACGATGTACGACGGGAGGACCCGGCTCTCCGCCCAGGTGGCGGACGAGGTCCGGGCCCATTTCGCCGAGGTCGTCATCCGGACGACCGTTCCTCGCTCGGTGCGCATCTCCGAGGCACCGAGCCACAGCCAGACCGTCATGACGTATGACCCGGCCTCGAGCGGCGCGCTGTCATACCTGGAGGCGTCGCGCGAGCTCGCCGAACAGGTGCTTCGGTGGGGCCATGAGGTAAGCCTGGAGGAGCGCGCGTGAGTGAGAAGCGTCGGGGCCTGGGCCGCGGCCTGGGTGCCCTGATCCCGAGCAATGCCGCGCCGATGACGCGACCGGTCGGGGAACGCCCGGTGGACGTGTTCTTCCCGGATCGGGACCCCGGCGAGGAGGGCGCGGACGGGAACAGCCCCGCGGTCCCCTCGGCAGCGTCGAATCTCACCGTCCTGCCGGGTGGCCGGACGGCGACGGGCGGCGGTGACGGTGCCCATCGACCCGCTCCCGGCATGCCCGGCGCGGCGCCCCCCGCGCGTCCGGAGGCAGTGCCCGAAGCTCCTGCCGCGCGGCTGGCCCCGGCTCCGGCGTCGATGCCCGCGGTCGTTCCCGGCGCGATCCCGCGGCCGGGTGGTCCGTTGCCCCCATCGGGACACGTCACGTCGGAAGGCCCGGCGAGCGTGCCGCCCGCCGTCCCTCCGTCTGCTCCCGCGACGTGGAGCGATCCCGCGGGAGCGGGCTCGGCCTCCGACCGGGCCGCCAGATCGGGGCCGGAACTCGTGCCCGTTCCCGGCGCCACCTTCGCTGAGCTTCCCGTCTCCGGGATCCGGCCGAACGCCCGGCAGCCGCGGCAGGTCTTTGACGAGGAGGAGCTCGCCGAGCTCGTTCACTCGATCAAGGAGGTCGGCGTCCTGCAGCCGGTCGTCGTCCGTCGGGTGGCCGATGAGGACGACGAGGCGCGCTTCGAGCTGATCATGGGTGAGCGGCGGTTGCGTGCCGCTCGCGACGCCGGCCTGGAGCGGATCCCGTGTATCGTCCGGGACACCCAGGACGACGCGATGCTGCGCGACGCGCTGCTCGAGAACCTGCACCGCAGTCAGCTGAACCCGCTCGAGGAGGCTGCCGCCTACCAGCAGCTCCTCGACGACTTCGGGTGCACGCACGAGGAACTGGCCGGCCGGATCGGGCGTTCCCGGCCGCAGATCAGCAACACCTTGCGGCTGCTCAAGCTTCCTCCGCTCGTGCAACGGCGGCTGGCTGCCGGTGTGCTGTCCGCAGGGCATGCCCGGGCGCTGCTCGGGCTGGAGGACCAGGCGGCCATGGAGCGTCTGGCACAGCGCATCGTCGCCGAGGGACTCTCCGTCCGAGCCGTGGAGGAGATCGTCGCCCTCGGGGACGGGCCCACCGTGAAGCCGGCCAAGCGCCGCCCCCGTCCGGGTGCTCATACCTCCGAGCTCGACGAGCTCGCGGCGAGGCTCGGGGACCAGCTCGACACCCGCGTGGCCATCGCGCTCGGCCGGAACAAGGGCCGTCTGAGCATCGATTTCGCGAGTGTCGAGGACCTGAACCGGATCATCGGACTGTTGGGCCCGGAGGTTCGGGGCGTGTTCCAGCGATCCTGACCTTCGCCGTCACCACCGGTGATCCTGCCGGCCTGCGGCTCGGGTGCCCCGCGTACTTCACGCCGCAGGTCGGCCGCCCGGTCAGATGGGCACGCGGGAGGCGCCGTCGGCGATGGCCGCCTCGACGAGGCGTCGGTAGAGCGGGCCGCACTCCTGCCCGTCAGCCTCCACCGCCTGGGGGAGCAGTGACGTCTCGGTCATGCCTGGCGCGACGTTCACCTCCAGGAACCACGGATGGCCGTCCGGGTCCACGATGAGATCCGTGCGGGACAGGTGTCGGAGCGCGAAGGCTCGGTGCGCGCGCAGGGCGGCGTCGGCGACGGCGGCGGAAGCCGCCGCCGTCAGCCGGGCGGGCACGAAGAACTCCGTCGACCCGGCGACGTACCGGGCGTCATAGTCGTAGACGCCGCCGTCCGCCACGATCTCGACCGCGGGCAGCGCACGCGGCCCCTCACCGGTGTCCACGACGCTGACGGCGACCTCCACGCCGTCCACGTAGCGCTCCACGAGAGCGACGTCGCCGTACGCGAAGCAGGCCACCATCGCCCGTGGCAGCTCCGAGGACTGCCGGACCACGGTGACCCCCAGCGCCGAACCACCTCGCGCCGGCTTGACCACGAGGGGCAGGCCGAGTCGGTCGACGATCGCGATGAGCACGCCTCTGGCGCCGAGTTCCCGGAACGTGCCGTGAGGCAGCGCCACCGAGTCCGGTGTGGCCAGCCCGCTGTCGCGGGCCACCGACTTGGCCAGAGGCTTGTCCCAGGCGCGACGGCAGGCGGCGGAGGTGGAGCCGACGTACGGCACTCCGAGCAGGTCGAGGACGTCCCTGATGGCGCCATCCTCACCGGTGGCGCCGTGCAGGAGCGGCCATACGACGTCGACACCGTGCCGGGTGACCTCGGTGAGGAGGCCGGAGTCGACGTCCCGCTCGACGGCGTGACAGCCGGCCTCCCGCAGCGCCTCGGAGACCCGCCGACCGGAGCGCAGCGACACGTCACGCTCGTGGGACAACCCACCCGCGAGGACGAGTACACGCGGGTGCGGGGACGTCGAGGGGCGGTTCGCGCGGGACTGGTCAGGAAGGTCAGTCACGTGGGGCCCGCTCAGGTGAGGTCGGGGGCGGGGAAGTCGACGCCGTGCCGCCCGGTCCCGTGGGTCGTGTCGGGGCCGAAGGTCTCCAGCATCTCCAGCTCCGTGTTCACGACACCGGCGAGCCGCCGCACCCCCTCCCGAATGCGCTCGGGAGGGGGATAGCAGTACGACAGACGGGCGCTCTGCCGCCCCTGGCCGTCAGCGTAGAAAGCGGTACCGGGCACGTACGCCACGCGTTCGGTCACGGCCCGGGGCAGCATCGCCTTCGCGTCGAGCCCGTCGGGCAGGGTCAGCCAGACGTAGAAGCCGCCCTTCGGCGTCGTCCACCGTGCCCGCGGGATGAGGTCCGACAGGGCATCCAGCATGGCTGCCGCGCGCTCGGCGTACAGGCCACGGAACACCTCCACCTGATGCCGCCAGTCGTGGTCGTCGAGGTAGGTGGCCACCGCGAGCTGGCTGAAGGCGCTCGGGCACAGGATGGCCGCCTCGCTGGCGAGCACCAGCTTCTCCCGGACGGCGTGCGGGGCGACCGCCCAGCCCACCCGGAACCCCGGGGCGAAGGTCTTGGAGAAGGAGCCCAGGTAGAGCACCCCGTCAGGGGCGAGAGCGTGCAGCGACGTCAGCGGGCCGCCCGCGAACCCGAGCAGTCCGTACGGGTCGTCCTCGATGATCAGGACGCCGTGGCGCCGGGCGATCTCCACGATCCGGGGCCGGCGCTCCGCGGACAGGGTGACTCCCGCGGGGTTGTGGTGGTTCGGCACGGTGTAGAGCAGCTTCACCCGGCGACCGGCGGCAGCGAGTTCGGCGAGCGTTATCTCGAGGGCCTCGGGGATCAGGCCCTCGTCGTCCAGGGGGACATGAGCGACGTCCGCCTGATAGGCGCTGAACACCCCCAGCGCGCCGACGTAGCTCGGCGCTTCCGCGACCACCACGTCGCCTGGATCGATGAAGATCCGGGCAACCAGGTCGAGCGCCTGTTGGGAGCCGGTGGTGACGACGATGTCGTCGGGGTGCGCGGCGACCTGCTGCGGCGCCATCACGTCCAGGATCCGCTCGCGCAACCCCGGGTCGCCCTGCCCGGAGCCGTACTGCAGGGCCACCGCGCCGCGGTTCGCGACCAGGCGGGCCAGGGCGTCGCCGACGACGTCGAGGGGAAGCGCGGTGAGGGCTGGCATGCCGCCCGCCAGAGACACCACCTCCGGCCTGCTGGCGACGGCGAACAGCGCCCGGATCTCGGACGCCGTCATCCCTCGGGTGCGCGCGGCGTAGGCGTCGACCCAGCGGTCGAGGCGCGAGCCGTGCGGTAGATCGTCGTGGTCGCCGGAATCGCCCTGCCGGCTGCCGGCGCCCTGCCGGCTGCTGGCGGCGGTAGCCCCGACCGGCCGCCGTGCGGCAGCGGGACGCGTGCCGGTGCCGGCGCCGCCCTGTGGAGCGACGTGGGCGGCCGCAGAGGCACCTCCTGTCACACCCTCCTCATCGGTCGTCGCGGCATCGCGGACCACCTCGGGCATCTGCTGACCTCCTTCCACTCACGCGCGGGGGCAGGAACTGATCCAATGAAGAACACGTTACGTGCTCTTCACCACCGATCACACTCTGCGTACCCTGACATAGTGGCGGGCCGACCGGCAGCCCCGCCTCCTGGTATCAGGGAGTGTCGCATGCGACTGGCCCGTCGGGTCGCGGCAGGGATGGTGCTCGGAGCCTCGATCGGGTTCCTGGTTGCTCTGCTGCGCCCTCGGAAGGTCAGGTTCACCGAGCGGGAAGACGACTCCGGAGACCCTCTGAGGGCTGGCCACCCGCCGGCACCGATACGGACGGCCACCGAACCGTCACCTGTCATGATCGAGGACGCTGTGGATCCGGCAGACGCCACCCCGGCCACCGAACCACAGTCCGTCATCGGAGGCACCGCCTAATGGGTCGTCGGCTCGCACCCCTCACCCTCGACACCCTTCCCGACGTGCCCGCTCCCTGTCGCAAGTGCATCGTCTGGGAACTGGATCCGGTGGCCGCCCGGCGTGCAGCCGAAGCCGGTGACACCGCCTTCGAGAAGGAGGCCTGGGTCTCCGCGACGTTGCTGGAGTGGGGTTCCTGCGGCAGGATCGCGTACGTCGACGAGCAGCCGGCGGGGTTCGTGCTGTATGCGCCTCCCGCGTTCGTTCCGCGCTCGCTCGCGTTCCCGACGTCCCCGGTGAGCGCCGACGCCGTGCTGCTGATGACCGCGCGCGTCCTGTCCGAGTACACCGGGGGCGGGCTGGCGCGCATGCTCATCCAGGCGGCCGCCAAAGATCTCACCCGGCGTGGGGTGAAAGCGATCGAGGCGTTCGGTCTCGGCACCGGTCAGGCCGCCGCCGAGGCGCCGAGTGAGCCGGGAGGCACCTGCCTGGTGCCTGCCGATCTGCTGCTCGCGGTGGGCTTCAAAACGGTGCGTCATCATCGGCGCTATCCGCGGCTGCGGCTGGAGCTCAAGAGCGCCCTGTCCTGGCGCGAGGACGTCGAGCAGGCACTGGAGCGGATCCTCGGCAGCGTCCGGGCGCCGGCGCTGACCTCGCAGTCACATGTCTGAACGGCTCCGCGGAGAGCTACGCCGGGCGCGGGAGCCCGGGCCCGGACGACGGCGGGTCAGGCCCGCCCGGCGATCGTCAGCACGTCGGTGAGGTGCAGGGTTCCGGTGCGGGCGTCCTCGTCGCCGAGATACAGCCGCTGCACGGCGATGACGAGCGCCTCGGCGATGGCATCCCGGAAGTCGGGACGCGAGAGCCGTTCCCGATCCGTGGGATTGGTCAGGTACCCGATCTCCACCTGCACGGCCGGCATCCTCGTCATCCGGACCATGTCGATCGTGCAGGCGTGCGAGCGCAGGTCCACCATCCCGGTGCGCGCCACCACCTCGCTCTGCACCAACTGCGCCAGTCGGGCGCCGACCGCGGAGCGGGAGCCGACGCGGGCGTCGCCCCAGTAGAAGCTGGCGACCCCGGACGGCACCGGTGAGGCGTATCCGTCGGAGTGCAGCGAGAGGACCAGGTCGGCGCGCACGTCCTGGGCCAGGGCCGCCCGCGCCGCGACGTCCGGCCCGGCCGACGCGCCCCTGGTCAGCACGGCCACCACCCCGGTCGCCGCCAGCCGGCCCTCGACCCGGGCGGCGATGTCCAACACGACGTCCGCCTCGGCGAGGCCGTCGACGACGACGCCTGGGTCGGCGCCGCCGTGCCCCGGATCGATGACCACGGTCTTGCCGGCGAGACTGGAGCCGGCCACGGCGACGTCCGCCTGCTGCCGGAGCGCCCACGGATCACCCCCGCCGACGGCCCGCGCCAGGGCGGACATCGCCCGGAGCGTGGCCGGGCCGCACAGGCCGTCCGCCTGCAGGCCGAGTCCGCGCTGGAGTTCGCGCAGCGCCGCCTCGGTGCGCTGGCCGAAGATCCCGTCAACCGGACCGGCGAAGACGCCGAGGACGACGAGCCGCTCCTGGAGGGCTGCGACGTC
The DNA here is from genome assembly GCA_036518955.1 of Kineosporiaceae bacterium. Taxonomy (GTDB): domain Bacteria; phylum Actinomycetota; class Actinomycetes; order Actinomycetales; family Kineosporiaceae; genus DATDMG01. Next base: position 10,147 of record DATDMG010000095.1, read on the forward strand.
GTCCCCACGCATCAGATGACCGGGGGTGAACAACAGGATGCGGTCCCCGAGACACCATCGGGCGCCGTCGAGGACACGGGAGGTCTGCGGGCCGACGACGCCGTCGGCAGCTAGCCCGCGCAATTGCTGGAAAGCCTTCACCGCGTGCTCGAGGCACTCGTCGAAGGTGTCCGGCTCCCCGTCGTCGGGGAGCTGCACACCGGCCCGGACTAGCAGGTCGCGCAGGGCCTGGATGCGGGGGCCGCGATCTCCGAGGCGCAACGCCCCGGCCACTCCAGGAACTGGGCGTGTCGTCACTGAGGATCAGGCCAGCCAGTCGGAGAGCTCGCGTAGCAGGGCGGCCTTCGGTTTGGCACCCAGGATGGTCTTCACCAGCTCACCCTTGGCGATCACGGCGAGCGTCGGCAGTGCCGTCACGCCGTAGCGACTGGCCACGACGGGGTTCTCGTCGGTGTTGATCTTCACGATCCGGATCTTCCCGGCATGTGCCGCGGCGATCTCGTCCAGGATGGGTGAGACCTGCCGGCAGGGAGCGCACCATGGAGCCCAGAAGTCGACGACGACCGGCAGATCGGAGGCCAGTACCTCGGTCTCGAAGGTGGCATCGGTGACGGCCGCGGCGGTCATGGCAACTCCTCGTCGGGCGTGGGACGGGCGGATGGACGGCGGATCAGGGGCGAGCGGTGGGGCCGAGGGGTCAGGTGGTGGCCGCGGCGATCGAGACGGCGGCTCCGGGCCGCTCCTGGTCACCCTCGTCCGCCAGGGCGGCCAGGTAGCGCTCGGCGTCCAACGCGGCGGCGCACCCGGAACCGGCCGCGGTGATCGCCTGCCGGTACTCGTGGTCGACCACGTCGCCGCACGCGAATACTCCGGCCAGGCCGGTGCGGGTCGACCGGCCCTCCACCATCAGGTACCCGTTCGCGTCGAGTTCCAACTGATCCCGGAAGAGCTCAACCCTCGGGTCGTGCCCGATCGCGACGAAGAGCCCGGTGACGTCGATCACACGCTCCTCATCGGCAACGATATCGCGGAGCCGCAGGCCGCTCACCTTGTCCTCGCCGAGGACCTCGACGACCTCGCTGTTCCAGACAAATCCGATCTTCGGGTCGGCGGCCGCACGAGCAGCCATGATCTTCGACGCGCGCAGCTTGTCGCGACGATGGATCAAGGTCACCGATCGGGCGAAGCGGGACAGGAACGTGGCTTCCTCGACCGCGGAGTCGCCCCCACCGACGACCGCGATGTCCTGGTTCCGGAAGAACGCCCCGTCACAGGTCGCACACCAGCTCACGCCCTTGCCGGACAGCCGCTTCTCGCTCTCCAGCCCGAGCTCCCGGTAGGCCGATCCGGTCGCGATGATGACCGCCCGGGCGCGGTGGGTGGTGATTCCGCCCCACCGTTCGTCGCCGGTGTCGACCTCCTTGACCTCCCCGCGCAGCCGGACCGCCACGACGTCCTCGGGGATCAGTTCGGCGCCGAAGCGCTCTGCCTGACGCCGCAGGTTGTCCATCAGGTCCGGGCCCTGGATCCCGTCGGGGAAGCCGGGGAAGTTCTCCACATCGGTCGTGTTCATCAGGGCGCCGCCGGCGGTCACCGAGCCCTCGAAGACCAGCGGGCGCAGGTCAGCACGCGCCGCGTAGATGGCTGCGGTGTACCCGGCCGGCCCGGACCCGATGACGATCACGTCCCGGACGTCACTCACGTCGCCTCCCTGCTCTCTGCCCCTGACCGACCGTCGACCACAGCGGCCACCGCCACAACCGATCCTAGGCGCCCGCTGTTCCCGGTGCCGCCGCTGCCGTACGACACGGGCGGCGGCGTGCCACGACGCACCACGCCCCGGCGGGTCCCACCGCCGCCCGGTGCCGTGCTGTCTCGCCGGACCCGGACGGCGTGACGTCACTTCGGGACGGACTTGAACGCGAGCGGTAGCTCGGCGCCCGCCCGGCACTGCCGCGGCACGACCCAGATGTCGAACCCTCCGGTCCGGCCCGGGAGCACGATCACCGCAGCCTCCCTGCCCTGGTAGCGGGCGAGATCGACGACGGAGGGCTGCCGGTCCTTCTCGCCGAGCCCCACCAGGCACGAGGTGAGTTGGTTCGGGTCGGCCACGGTGCCGGCGGTCCGCGTCGCCGACGCGCCGACGGCGGAGGGCGCCCCCCTCCCGGTGGGCGAGCCCTTGCCCGGGACCGTCGGGGCCGGCGCGCCCGCGAGCAGGGACTTCACCTGCGCGACGAGGGTCGCGGCGGTGTAGTCCCGGCCACTGCTGCGCATGATCGACGAGGCAGCCGGTGGTGGGAACTGCGCCTCGCCCGGGCCGCCGTTGCCGCCCCCGTCGTCACGGAGGAACACGGTTGTGCCCACCCCGCCCCCAACCACCAGCACGGCGGCTGCCGCCGCCAGCAGCATGCGCCGCGGCCGTCGACCCGAGGCCTTGTCCTCGCTGCGGACGTCGCGTCGGCTGCGCACGGACGGGCGCACCACACGGCCGGCCCGGATCGGCACCGCCGCGGTGTCCAGCGACGGGACCGGCTCGGGCTTGTCGAGGAACGCCCTCCAGGCGGCCGTCGGCGCCTCGTCGAAGCTCATCGAGGGTGGCGGCACCGGCGGCACCGGGTCGGTGCGGCGCACCTCGAGGTCGGGGGCGGAGTCGGGGCGCCGGACCATCCGCTGCGGCCGCGTGGCCGAGAGGTCGACCACGGACAGGTCGACGACGTGCGGCGGTGGCCCAGCGGCGCCCGGCGCACCTGCCAGGACCGACGGGCCCTGACCCACCGGTGCGGGAGCCATCGGCGTGAGCGGCGATCCGGGCGGCACCGGCAGCGGCGGATCCCCCGCCGACACAGATGGCATCGGTGACACCGGTGATGTGGTTGACATCGGCGGCCTGGGCGACCTCGAGGTCGGTGCCGGCCGCGGCGAGACCGGTGGTGATCCGGTCGAGGTGGCGTCGAACCAGCTGGGCCCGGACGACGATCCGCTCGGCGCGCGACCCCGGTTGACGGCCTCCGCCGCCATCGCCCCCTCGAGGCGCAGCCAGACGTCGTCGGGCATCGGGCCAGGCGGGTCGGCCACGAGGAGCCGGCGCACCCGCTCGGCGTCCGCCAACAGGCGTTCGCACAACGTGCAGCCCATCACGTGGGCCACCACGGCCTTCGCCTCGTCCGTCGGCAGCACTTCGGCCGCCAGGTCCGCGAGCTGGTCCTGGTCGGGATGTCGCTCGGGCACGGTGCTGCTCACCGTCCGCCTCCGCTCGTCGTCGGGCCGGGCGACTCCGCCGCCCACGATTCTGGCGGTGCGACGCGCGCCACGGCACCCGGGT
>DATDMG010000096.1:0-4964 GCA_036518955.1 Kineosporiaceae bacterium
TGGACGTCGATGCGGGCACGGTAACGAGCATCAGCACGATCATCAGGTCGGCGAACAGCCACCCGGCCAGGTGCAGGGGAGCGGGACCGTCACCGGACCGCAGGGACACCATGGCGAGCCGTCTCCCAGAGGCAAACCATGGCCCGGTCCTCACCGTAGACGTCGCCGTCGGAGCCGAGCCAGGCCAGGAACGCCGCCGGCCCGGGGGCGGTCGGCCACCGGCCGAACTGGTCGACGTTCCGTCGGATGAACTCGTGCGTGGTCTGGCTGCACACCACGACCACGTCGTCCGGCCCGCTGTCGAAGCAGGCGACGTCCACGGCAAGGGCGTCCTCCGGCAGCGCACCGCGCGGCGCGGCGTAGACCTCCACGAGGCCGTCTCCCCGGACCAGCCCCACCCGACCGGACCCCGTCCCGAAGGCGACGTGGTGACGCCGGTCGCCGTCACCGAGCCGGGTCAGCAGGCAGACGACGTCGGTGGCTACGGCGGACGGCGGCTCCGCCCGCCGGCGTGCCACTTCCAGCACCGGAGCACGCAGGGCTTCCAAGACCTGCCCCAGCGCGGCCCGCAGGGTGTCCATCGCCTGTTCCCGGCCCCCGAAATCCTCGACGACGCCGCGCCAGGTCGAGTCGATCACCTGGCGCCGCTCGATCACTTGCCCGAAGACACAGGTGTTGGCGAAGGCGGCCCCCAGGTGGGAGACGGAGCCACCGGGATGGCCCGCCGCGACGACGGAGAGCAGCACGGTGGGTCGCAGCCCGGCGACGAGCGTGGTGGTCGTCACCTGCCGACGGACGCGGGACGAGCGTGGACCACGCAGCGCGGCGGCGCGGATCACCAGACCGCCCAGCCGCCCGGCGTCGAGCGCCAGGTCGTGCACCGGCTCGGGGCTGTCGGCCAGGACCTGCGGCTCACGCCAGTGCCGGCTCTCGATGTCCGCCAGGACGTCCAGCCGCTCAGGGACGACCGCCGGGTCCGTCGACGGTGCCCGAGCAGGCTCCGCCGGGGGCGGCGCGGGGAGGACGGTGGCGACGGCCCGGGCAACGCGACGTCGCGCCTCCTCCAGCTCCTCGGTCAGCCGACCGCTCCCTCCCCGCTCCGCCTCCAGCTCCTCGGTCAGCCGACCGCTCCGTCCCCGCTCCGCCTCCAGGGCGGTCCGCACGTCGCGGAGCTCGGCCTCGGCGCGCACCGCCCGCGCGGCCTCACGGCTCGCCTCCTCGCGCGTCCGGAGCGACCGCTGGGACAGGTCGGCGACTCGACGGAGGACCACCGCCAGCAGCACCGCCTGGATCACCACGACGCCGATCCACACCCACGTCATGCCCGTCCACCTCTCTCTCCCCGCGCGCGGCCTCCCGCCGCGTCAGCTGCTTCCGGCCGGCCGCGGTGTCCCGGCCAGGTGCCCCGTCAGGCGGGTCCACGACGGCGGCTGCCGCGCTCCTGACGCGCTTCCGGCGACGACCGGTCGATCCCGTCGGGGCACCCGTCGGTCGGCGGACCCCCTGCCGAACCGGAGGGTCCGGGCGACGGGCCATCCGCTCCCCCAGTTCGCTCAACCGCTCGTGGAGCTGCGCCAGCTCCGCCCGCAGCGGCGGGACCCCGGTGGCGGCGTCGGCCATCTCCTCGTGCAGCTCCCGGACGCCGGAGTGCAGACCGGTCATCCCGTCGCTGAGGTCGCCGACCGCCGACCGCAGTTCGGCCGACCCGGTCCGCAGCGCCGACACTCCCTCGGCCACGGCGCGCGTGTGCTCGACCGCGGCTGCGGCCGTGCGTGCCGAGGCCGCCTGGTAGCCGGACGCGCCGCGCTCCAGCCTCTCGACCAGGGATTCGATCCGGGCGCTGGTGAGGTCCAGGTGATCGGCCAGCTGCACGGCTGCGGCCGCGACGGCGTCCTGGTAGGTAGCACCGATGGTGGCCGCCGCGTCGACGGACGACCGCGCCAGCGCGACGGCGTGTTCCCGAGCCGCGGCCTGCAGCTCCCGCGATGTCTCCTCCAGCAGTGCGCTGGAGCGGGTGCTGGTCGCCTGAGCACCCTCGACCAGGGCCGCCAGCTCCGACCGCCCCGTTTGCTGGATCTCGCGCAAGGCGTCGGCTGCCGACCGCGCCGCGGGTCCGATCTGCTGGGTCGCGGCCGAGATGCCCGCGGCGGCCTCGGCGGCGAGCTCCTGCAGGTGGCGGGCCGATCCGCTGATCTGGTCGATCACCTGCGTCCGGACCGCGCCCACGGTCTGCTCGAGCTGGACGACGGCCGAGCGCACCTCGCCGCCGCCGTCCCTCAACTGCGCCGCGGCCCGGCCCAGACGCGCGGCCGAGGACGTCAGCTCGACCGCGGCCGTCGAGTTGCGTTGCGCCAGGTCCGCGGCCTGCCGCTGCAGCCGTCTCAGCTCGTCCGCGGCGCGCATCAGCTCTGCGGCGAAGCGTGCCGGGGAGTGCAGCCGCCGACGGTTGAGCTCCACCTGGGCCAGGGTCAGCGTCCAGCTCACGCGGGTCCGCAGGGACTCGGCCGCCTGCTCGGCCTTCAGCTCGTCGGTGCGACGTAACCAGCCGTTGAGGACGGCGAGGACCATGACGAGCGACACCGACACGCCGACCAGGCCACCCAGGACGTCGAACCGGCACCAGGTCGGTAGGTGTCCGTCGAATCCCGACTGCCAGAGCTCCAGAAACCCCTGCCCCCGGTGGTCGGCGACCCAGGCCGGATCCGTCCGCAGCCCGCGGTAGGTCGTGCTGGCCACGCCCAGGCCGACCCAGGTGGTGAGCACCGGGAGGAAGGCGAGCACCGTCGGCAGGACGGCGAGCAGGGTGCGCCGACGAGAGTCGACGCGCCCCGGGCCGGACGGTGCGGAGACGTCGACGATCCTGGCCAGGTCCAGTTCGGCCCACCCCTCCGAGTCGTAGGCGGCGCCCGGGAGGTCCGGGTCGGTCGCCAGGACGTCGGCGAGGCGGTGCAGCACCCGCGCCTGGGCGGTCAGGGCCGGCTCGGCGGCCAAGGACCTCAACCCGGTGATGACATCATCGGGACCGTCGGCGGGCGCCTCGGTGACGACGGCCCCGGCGACCTGGCTGCCGTCCCGGGAACCGGGACCGCTCTGCTGGCTCAACCGTGCCCCCAGCCGCCTCCGCCCCGATGGTCTCCGTCTGGTGGCAGTCCAGCATTCCGCGTCGCAGCGAACTCCATCGCCTGATGCATTCGGCGCGGCAGTTCCCGACTAGAAGTGGCTCATGACCGAGGCCAGGGCACGGATGCGTGCGGACGTGCTGCGCTACCGGCGACGCGCGGAAGCCGTGCAGGAGGCGCTACGGACGTTCGGCGCCGACGTCCCGGGCGACCCGGACGCGGTGACCGCGGAATCCCACCTGACGCAGGTGGGCCGCGACCTCGTGCGCCAGGCGACGGACCCGGTCCGGATCGCGGCGGTCGGCGAGTACAACGTCGGCAAGACGATGCTGCTCGGCACCCTGCTGGGGCGGCCGGACCTGCTGCCGGTCGAGAGCCGTGCGGCGACCGGCAACGTCACCGCGCTGTACCTGCGGCCCGGGGAGCGGGGCAGCGGCACCAGGCTGCTGGAGAACGCGGAGATCGATTTTCTCTCCGAACAGGAACTGGCGCGCTGCGTGGAGCACATCATGCGCGCGCTGCTGCACGAGGTGCGCCAGCTGTCGATCCCGGACGAGCTGTCTCCGCTGCTGGAACGGAACCCGGTGACGCACGGCTGGGGGCCGCTCGAGAAATGGTGCCGCGCCTGGGCCTTCCCGCCCCAGGGCGGGGGCAACCTCGAGCTTCGGAAGATCAGCGATGAGTTGCTCGCCATTCGCGATGCGCAGCTGAGCGCGCCGACGGTGCTCGGCCGGCAGGCAGTGGTTCCTGTGGACCGGATCCGCGCGGCGCTGGACCTGGGCGAGCCGCACGCCGTCCCGGACCGCTACCCCGAGCGGCGCGGCGGCCCGGAGATCACCGTTGCCGGCATCGCCTCCTCAGGCCCTTCCGCGGACCGGGACCCGCTCGCGGTGACCTTCCCCCTCGTCCGGCGGGTCAGCCACACCGTCGTGGTCGACCCGGAGCACTGGTCACCGGAGGCCTCAGAGGCGGACGGCGGCTTCGTCCTGCTCGACTTCCCCGGCCTGACCGCGATGCGGTCGGCCCGCCGCGACGAGTTCCTGAGCCGGGACGAGCTGGACACCGTGCACGCCATCCTCACCGTCTACGGCAGGACGACCGGGAACAACATCCCCCACAGCTTCTACACCATGCTGGAGAGCGCCGGCCGGGGTCCCGCGGAGCTGCGGGACTCGATCCTGGTGGCGGGCAACGTCTTCGACGCCATGCCGCTGCCGGACCTGCCGGGGGACCGACCGCTGACGTTGGAGCAGCTGCGCGCGGCCAGCCCGGCCTTCAGTGAGCTGTCGCACAGCGCCGGCGCCCTCCTGCAGCACAGGGTCGACCGCCTCCGGTTCACCTCCGCGCTGATCGCGATCGACCATTACCGGATGCCGGCCCAGTTCGGCGACCACGAGCGCAACCTGCTGGACCAGGCCCGCGCCGGCGTCCCGGAGCGGGCGAAGGGTTGGGGAGACATCGGCGCGCGGCTGCTGGCCGGAGACCTGGACAGCCCGTGGGGCCGCAACCTGTGCGAGTTCGCCAGGGACGGCGGCATCGACTCGCTGCGCACGCTGGTGCAGGACCACGCCCGCGAGCACGGCCTGGCCAACAAGGCGAACGGCCTGCGCCGCGCCGCCGTCCAGCTCACCCGCGCGACCGAGGACCTGGTCGCCAGGCTGCCGGAGGACGAGCTCAGCGACGACGAGGTCACCCGGGAGCGGCAGCACATCGAACGGGTCGTGACGGCCCTGGCCGCCCACCACACCGCGCTGACCGAGTCCCTGGACGAGCTGGTCAATCCGGAACGGGTCCACGCGGACGGCACCCCGGTGGTGGAGTCGGCGCGCGCGCGGGTGACCCGGG
>DATDMG010000097.1:0-9133 GCA_036518955.1 Kineosporiaceae bacterium
GGGCGGCGGCAGCGGCGGCAGCGGCGGCCAGCAGGGCGGCGGCAGCGGCGGCCAGCAGGGCGGCGGCAGCGGCGGCGGCAAGAAGGCCTTCTTCCAGCCGACGCATGCCCCGCAGCCGAGTCGCTGGTAGTCCCGCACCACCGCACCACCGCACCACCGCACCACCGCACCACCGCACCACCGCACCACCTGACCGCGGGGGTGGCCGGTGCGGTGTGCGCCGCGCTGGCGTCACACCGGAACCCGGCCCCGGCCACCCGTCCCCCCGCCCCGCCCGACGCCCCGGTCGGTGAGCTGGGCTGACACCGCGCTTCATTCGGGAGGAAACCACCATGACCATGATCGATACGGTGCCTGGGACGCCCGTCTGGCACTCGATCGGCTCCCCGTTCGGTCACGCCCTGCGGCTCGCCGTCCGGCCGGCGAGCCGGAGCGAGGAAGCCCTGGACCGCGCCGCCGCCGTCCTGAGCGAGTTGGAGCCGGTGTGCGGCCGGCGCAACCGCGACTCGGAACTGCAACGGGTCAACTGCAGGGCCGGCCGCTGGACCCGAACATCGGAGCCGTTCCACGACGTGCTGCGGGCGGCCCTCCAGGTGGCCCGGTTCACCGACGGCCTGCAGGATCCCATGCTCTGCTTGGGATTCGGCCACGGCGGCCAGGCAGTCCACCCGCGGCGCACCACCCCGTACCTGGCCGCCGGACCCCGGCGCTGCGTGCTGGGCAGGTGGCAGAACGTGGGAGTCCGATGGGACGGCAAGGTGCTCGTCCCGCTCGGGCATGCGCTCGACCTCTCCACGGCCGCCACTGCCCTGGCGGCCGAGCGGATCGCCCGGTCAGTGGCCGGCGACCTCGACGCCGACCTGATCGTCGGCATCGGCAGGTGTGGCGACGCCGCGGGCGGCGCGTGGCCGGCGACGTTCGGGCCGGTGCCGTCCGGGCCCGCGGTCGGGGGCCCGGCTGCGGTCGTCGACTCCGCCGGCGCGGTCGCCACCGCGTGGGGTTGGCCGCGGGGCGGGCTGCGCCGCTTCGCCCTGCTCGGGCCCGCCGATTCCGACGAATCCCGGCCGGCAGGCACGTTCTGGCGATCGGTGAGCGTGGAGGCCTCCTCCGTCGCGGTCGCCCAGGCCGCCGCGCACGCGGCGATCCTGCTCGGCCCGGCCGCCGTCGGGTGGCTGACCCAGCGCCAGTTGGCCGCGCGGCTGGTCCACCGGGACGGCGAGGCGGTATGCCTCGGCGCCTGGCCGCGGGCTGACTGAGGACCCTGGTAGGTACCGGTGGACTTTCTGGTGGCGACCGCCCTCGACTGCTTGGCCGCGCGCGGGGTGCGGGTGGAGCGCGGCCTCGCTCCGGCCGAGTTCGAGCGGCTCGAGCGCACCTTTCGGTTCCGCTTCGGCCCGGAGCAGCACCGGCTCCTCGCTGCGGCGATGCCGATCAGCGACGGCTGGGTGGACTGGCGGGACGACGACGCGGCGCACGAGGCATTGGAGCGGCCCATCCGCGAGATCGTCGCCGCCGTCCTGCACCGCGGGTTCTGGCTCCCGGGGTGGGGGCGCCGCCCACCGGGAGACCTGCGTGCCGAGCGGGCCACCCGGCACCGGCTCCGCGAGGTCCCGGCCCTGGTGCCGCTGCATGCGGAGCACTACCTGCCCGGGGAGCCCATGCCGTGCGGTTCACCAGTGTTCTCGCTCCTGCGGATCGGCGTGGTAAGTCACGGCGAGACGTTGCTCGATCACGTGGAGCACCACTTCGGCCGGCAGCGTCGGATCGGACGACCGTGGCGTGAGGTGCCCTCCGTCCCCTTCTGGTCAGACCTCGCCTCGCGCTACGTGCCGTCCGCGCCCCGCTCAACGTATGGTCGGTAGTACCGATCGAGGGGCACGAGCCCCCGGGAGGGGGTCCGGTGGAGCTGACGCGCTGGAACGGCCGGCTGATCACCGTCACGGTAGTGACAACTACGCTGCTCATGACCGCAGTCCTGTTCCTGCGGCCGCCGTTCGGGCTGGTGCCGGCCGGCGCCGGCGGGCCGGACGGCACCAGCCGGGCGCCGGAGACGCCACCTTCTCTGGTCGTGGTCCCCGGTGACGGACAGATCCGGGTCTCCTGGCCGGAAGACGGGGGGTCCCCGTACCACGTCGACGCGTCGCCGGAGGGCGGCGGTGCGCCGACGCCCTGCCGGCCGGTCGCGGCATCCCCGCCGCTGGTGTCGACGTGCCTGTTGACGGGCCTGATCAACGGCGCCGGCTACCTGGTGTCCGTCTACCGCGGAACCGGTGGCACGGCGTCCCTGCCAGTACGGACCCGGCGCGCGGTTCCGCGCCCGGCGCTACTGGCCTCGGCGGACACCACCGTCTGGCTGGACCCGAGCAACTACGGGGCGCTCGGGGCGTCGGACGGCCGGCAACCCGTGCTGGGATCCTCGGTCGCCGTGATCCGGGACCAGTCGGCCCACGGCCGGATGGCCGTGCAGGCCGAACCCACCCGGCGCCCCGTGCTGGACCAGCTCGGTCGGCTCTCCGCACTGCGCTTCGACGGCGGCGACTCGCTGCTGCTGGATGCGCGGGGCTTCCCGAACCGGACCAGCACGGTGGTCGTCGTCGCCGCGCAGGACGACCCGCGGCCCGACCTGAGCTGCTTCCGCCACATCGTGGCCTGGGGAGTGCAGAAACTTGGACAGGCGCGCATCCTGCACAAGGGCTGCAACTCGGCCTTCGCCTTCGCCGAGACGTTCGGGACCTGGCAGCAGCAGGTGCCGAGGCTGATGTGGCCGACCGGGCAACCGGCCGTGATCTCGGCCGTCTTCGCCGGCGACGGCACCATGGCGCGGATCGACGAGACCGAGTCCTACCGCTGGAACGCCCCGCCCGACACGCGGCGCACCGTCGGTCCCGGGGACCTGGCGGCGATCGGAGCCGCCCCCTGGGACCTGCAAGCCGGATGGAAGGGCCGGATCGGCGAGTTGATGGTGTTCGCCCGGGTGCTGACCACCGCGGAGATCAAGTCGGTCGAGGACTACCTCACCACGAAGTGGCAGGTGACCGGGAAGCCTGACGCGTAGCACCGGCATCCCCCGGATGACGGGCAGGTCGAGTCGGATGGGGGCCGCCGGAGCACGGCGCACCGGTGGCCTGCGCGGCCTCCCCCGCGTCCAGGAGGAGCGGCCAGGGTCGGCGGCCTGCAGCTCATCGGCCCGCAGCCGGGGCGTCCAGAGGTCCTGCTCGGCGGCGTCCAGGGGTCCTGCTCGGCGAGTTCGAGGACATCGGCGGGGGACGCCGAGGGGAGCCGGATCTGAAGGCATCATCGCCGTCCAGACCCGGCCCGTTCTGGGGATGTACCGCCAGGGCTACCGCACGGCAACGGCGACGTCCGCCGCTGCCGCGGTCACCTCCGTGAGCGGGCTCAGCTCCACGGCGGCGGACGCAGCCGCCCGCACGCCGCCCTCACTCACGGTCACGGCAGGGGCCAGGCCCAGCGCCGCCCCGAGGGCGGTACCGGCCTTCTCCGCCACCGTCTTGAAGGGCACCCCCTGGTGGGGAACAGCGCCTGCTGTCCGGTGTCTCGCGGCCTGGCACATGTTCCCCGGCAGGTACACATGCAGATTCAAGGAACAGGTACACGTGCAGATTCAAAGAATGTGCCGCCGTCCACGGCACCGCCGACGTCCGCCTGATTATCCTGGATCCCAGCCCCCGCAGGAAGCTCCGTCCCGTGCAGACACGCCGGCAGGGCGCCAGAAATCACCGTGGCACCGTCGACGGTCTTCGTGGTCACACCGACGGCCTGGGAGGTGAGGCCATGACCATCACTCTCGATCATCCACGTCATCTCACCGGATTGCCACCTCATGCCGCCGGTGGCATCGTCAGCGCGCACCGGGCGCTCGCAGGATGCTGACAACCTCGAAGGAAAGCAGGGCCGCGACCAGCACCAACAGCCAGATGCCGTGCCGGCCCACATGTCGCAACCCCAGGCCCACGGCCCCTCGGGGGGTCGCGGAGGCGTTCTCCACCTCCAACGCACCGTTCCTTGGCACCATCGTCTCCCCTCTGTTTCGGAACAGCTGACCGAAACAGCCTGTAACGCGCCTGACATCTGAACAAGCACGAGATGGGGCAGAAGACGGACGCGTCATGAACCGGACACGGATGCCGGAAATCAGCGACCAGATCGCTCGAGGAACAATTATCGCCGATCGCCGCAGTCAGTGATCTCCAGCCGGGTCCGACCGGAACCCTGCCGCCTCACCATTCACCGCGCGTGACGGGCACGGCGACGTGGAGCTCGGCGACGGCGGCACCGTCAGTGCCTCGGCGCCCCGGCGTGGGCCGCACGCCGCTTGGAGTCGAGCCGGGCCCGGTCCGGCCACTTCACGTGCGTGGCCCAGCCGAGGCGTTCGAACACCCAGACGAGACGGGCGGACATGTCCAACTGACCGCGGTCCACGCCGTGCCGAGCGCAGGTGGGATCGGCGTGATGCAGGTTGTGCCAGGACTCCCCGAAGCTGAGGATCGCCAACGGCCAGAAGTTCGTCGCCCGGTCTCCTCCCGGTGTCCGGAACGGCCGCTCCCCCGCGACGTGGCAGACGCTGTTGACCGACCACGTCACGTGATGGATGAGCGCGACCCGGACCAGCGATCCCCAGACGAACGCGGTGAGCGCGCCCCGCCAGGACATCGACCACAGTCCACCGATCGTGGCGGGCAGCACCATGCTGGCGAGGATGACGTACGGGGTGTGCCGGTGGATACGCCGCACGATCGGGTCGGCCAGCAGGTCGGGGGCGAACCGGCGGGCATTGGTGTTGTCCCGCTCGAACAGCCAGCCGCAGTGGGCCCACACCAGACCTTTGGCCAGGCCGCGACGGCTGCGGCCGAAGCGCCACGGCGAGTGCGGGTCGAAGGCCTCGTCGCTGAACTGGTGGTGGCGGCGGTGGTCGGCCACCCACCGGATCGGCGATCCCTGGATCGCCATCGTCCCCGCCATGGTCAGGATCCAGCGCAGCACCGGCCCGGCCCGGAACGAGGAGTGCGTCAGGTATCGGTGGAACCCGACCGTCACGCCAAGGCCGGTGACGAGGTAGAACGCCACGGCGATGACGACGTCCCGCCAGCCGAGGAAGCCGTTCCAGGCGATGGGCACGGCCGCCACGAGCGCGATGAGCGGCACCGTGACGAAGTACCACAGGAACGCGATCTCGCTGGTGGTCTTGCGTCCGTACGTCAGCGGCCGGGGCCCGGTCGACGTCCGGGCATCCGCGGTCGATGCTCGCCCGACCGCGCCGTCCGTGTCGATCATCCCCATGCCTGCACTCCCTCCGAGCGTTCCGTGGACGTCGCAGACTCTACCCTACGCCTACGGAACCGTAGGTTACTCCCAGGTCACGATGGCAGGCCGCTGGTCCGCGGGGGGTGCGCCGCACGGAGGCATCGACCGCCCCCCCTGCGCCCGACCCCGCGAGCACGCTCGGACCGAGCGACCGGAACGCCCCTGCCCAAGCTGTCGGTGCCGGGTGATAGGTGTTGCCAGCAACGCGACGACAACTCACCGAGGATGCGATCAGCGGTAGGACGGGAGTGTTCTCATGCGCAGGTGGCACGCGAAACCCTGGGCGGTCTTGCTGACCCTGTCCCTGGGCTTCTTCATGACGTTGCTCGACCTCACGATCGTCAACATCGCCATCCCGAGCATGATCGACCAACTTCACGCCTCGCTCGACGAGGTGCTCTGGGTGCTCAACGGCTACGTGCTCGTCCTGGCGGTCCTGCTGATCACCGCAGGGCGGCTGGGTGACCTGTTCGGGCAGCGGAACGTCTTCATCGCCGGGGTGGCGCTGTTCACCGTGGCGAGCCTCGCCTGCGGCGCGTCCCAGAGCCCGGGCGAGCTCATCGTGGCCCGGCTGGTCCAAGGGCTGGGAGCCGCGGCACTGATGCCGCAGACCATGGCTTTGATCATCGCGACGTTCCCCGCCGATCGCCGAGGCGCGGCGCTGGGGGTGTGGGGAGCCGTGGCCGGGCTGTCCACGGTCGCCGGCCCCACCCTGGGCGGGCTGCTCATCACCGCCTTCAGCTGGCGCTGGATCTTCTTCATCAACCTGCCGATCGGGGTGCTCGTGCTGGTCGCGTCGGCACTGTTCCTGCCGGGGGCACGGATCGGCCACCGGCACCGGCTGGACTGGGGCGGTGTGGTGCTGGCCAGCGCGGCGCTCTTCTGCCTGTCGTTCGCGCTGACCGAGGGCCAGCGCCACGACTGGGCCGGGTGGATCTGGGGCCTGTTCGGCGCCGGCCTGGTGCTGGTGGCCGGGTTCCTGGTGCAGCAGCGACGCAGGCAACGCAGCGAGCCTCTGGTCCCGTTCGGGCTGTTCCGCGATCGCAATTTCACGATCATGAGCTCCGTCGGCGCAGCCGTCTCGGCGGGCATGATCGCGTTCTTCATCCCGATCAGCATCTTCCTGCAGTCGGTGCTCGGCTTCAGCGCGTTGAAGGCCGGCCTGGTGCTGGCTCCGTCATCGGTGGTGTCCATGGTCACCGCCCCGATCGCCGGCCGGGCATCGGACCGGATCGGCGGCAAGTACATCGTGGCCGTCGGCCTGACGATGTTCGCGGCCGGCATCGCGTGGGTGGCCACCGTGAGCAGCCCCGAGATGTCCTGGACGCCACTGCTCGCCCCGATGGTGCTCAGCGGGGTCGGCATGGGGTGCGTCTTCGCGCCGATGGCCACCGAAGCCCTGCGCAGGATCCCGCCCCCACTGGCCGGAGCCGCGGCCGGCGTCAACAACACCGTGCGTCAGGTCGGATCGCTGATCGGCAGCGCTGCCGTGGGGGCCCTCTTGCAGAGCCGGCTTGCCGTTGCACTCGGCAACGAAGCCACACGTCGTGCCGGCGAGGTGCCGGAGCAGGCGCGGGCCGGGTTCGTGGCGGGTTTCCGGAACGCCGCTCGCGGCGGCATCGAGGTCGGCACCGGGCAGAGTGGCGCCGCCCAGCAGGTGCCGAAGGGGCTGCCGGCATCGGTCGCCGAACAGCTGCACCGCGTCGGCAGCGAGGTCTTCGGCCACGGCTACGTCGCCGGCATGCGGCCGACGCTGGTCCTCCCGATCGCGATCACCATGGTGGGAGCGGCCGCCTGCCTGGCCGCACGACCCCTCCACCCGACATCGACCCACGTCGCCCTTGCCACGCCGAGCACGCCGGAAGTCCGGATACCCCCCGGCTAGCGCACGGCCCGACGCCCGCCGAGGAAGCCTTGGGGCAGCAGGTCACCGCAGGAGAGCGGCACCCTGGCCCTATGCCGGTGGCATGTTCGTGATCACGGCCAAAGCCACCCCGACGGAGCGGATCGCTGCCATCAAACTCCTGGACTCAGGTGCAGTTCATCACCGGCCAGAAAGCACTCGCCCCGGTCTCCTGGAGCGCCTACCCGGACGGCCTGCGGGATCTCGGCTGCAGCGTTACCTCTCGTTGATGCAGAAGTCCTACGATGCCGCGAAGTGAACCCCGTCCACCTGCTGGGACACCCCGTCCACCTCCAGATCGCCAGGTACGGGCGGGGGTGGTGGCGGCGTCACCCGACGAGCGCCGCCCCGGCGGGTCGGAGCGGCTTCCCGAGCGCATCCAGGATCCTGGCCTTGACGAGCAGTTCCGCGTACTCCGAACCGGCGTCGGAGTCCCACGTGATACCCCCACCCGAACCGTAGACCGCTTCGTTCGACGCCCTGTCCACCAAGATCGTCCGGATCGCCACCGAGAAACGTGCCCGAACCGGGGCGCCGGGTGGGGCGACCATCCCGATGGCCCCACAGTAGGGGCCACGCGGGGCGTCCTCCAGTTCAGCGATGAGACGCATGGTCCGCGCCTTCGGTGCGCCGGTTACCGATCCGCACGGGAACAGCCCGCGGAAGATGTCCAGCAGGCGGACCTCGGGGCGAAGCTCGGCCTCCACCTGAGAGGTCAGCTGATGCAGAGTTTCGAACCGCTCGACGGTGCACAACGCGGGCACCGACACCGACCCCGCGCGGGCCACCCGGGCCAGATCATTGCGCACCAGGTCGACGATCATCACGTTCTCGGCCCACTCCTTGGGGCTGGACAGCAGGCGACGCACCTGCTCGTCGTCCTCCGCACCGGTCCGCCCCCGGGCCATGGTGCCCTTCATCGGCCGCATCACGATCCGTGACCCGATGGTTTCGAAGAACAGTTCAGGGCTGGCGCTCAGGACGGCGAAGCGACCCAGGTCGAGATAGGCGTTGTATGCGCCACGCTGGGCCAGAGCCAGATCCGCGTACATCTGGTCCAGGTCTCCGCCGGCGGGTGCCCGGAGCCGCGTGGTCAGGTTGCACTGATACGTCTCACCGTCGTTGATCATGTCTCGTACCCGCGCTACGGCCTCACCGTGACGAACCCCGTCCCAGTCCGGAGTCCACCGGCCGACGTCGTAGGCCCGCCCGGCGTGGGCCGCCAGCAGAGGCACGCGCACGGGGGCCTGGCCCACCCCGAACCAGACCAGGGGGAGGCCGGGGATCGCCCGCCTGGCGAACAACGCCGCGTCGAGCGCCGGCGCTGCCTCGTAAGCCACCATTCCGAAAGCCCACGCCCCAGCCGTGGTCGCCTGCTCCACCTCCTGGAGCACTCCGGGAACGTCCTCGAGCCGTGATGCCGTGAGCAGCTCGGACGCCTCCGCGAAGCCCCATGCATGCCCGGCGACGAGGTCGTCGAACCGCGCCATAAGACGATGGAGGGTCACTCCGCGCCTCCCGCCGACGATCGCGGCCGGAGCGGCTCGTGGCATGCCCGCTGAACCCACGGGCGGCACGTCACGAGAGGTCACCACCTCACCGAAGTGGTCATGTCAGGTGGGGGACGACTGTACTGGAGCGACCGAACCCCAGGGGGCCCGGGGTCATGCCGGCTGCCCGGGCGGCCTGCTGGCTACACTCCTGGGCGTGACCTCGTTACCCGCCGTCGCGCCGGACACGACGCGGACCGGATGGATCGGCACAGGTGTCATGGGCGCGTCCATGTGCGGACACCTGCTGACCGGCGGATACCCCGTCACGGTCTACTCACGATCACGCCACCGGGCCCAGCCCCTGCTGGACCGCGGGGCCACCTGGGCCGACACCCCCGCGGCGGTTGCCGCGACG
>DATDMG010000098.1:0-8008 GCA_036518955.1 Kineosporiaceae bacterium
GCACTCCGCCCGGGGCCGCCGCGACCCTTCACCCCGGCCGGCTGCCCGGTCCGGGTACGCGGATCATCCCCTCCTGCGCGACGCTCGCGACCAGGGTCCCGTCGGCGCGGTACATCCGGCCCAGGCCCAGCCCGCGCGCCCCCGACGCTGACGGGGTCGTCTGCACGTACAGCACCCACTCGTCGGCGCGGACCGGCCGGTGCCACCACATCCCGTGGTCCAGGCTGGCGAGCCGCAGCCCGGGTCGGTTCCAGCTCACGCCCTGGGCCCGGAGCACCACCTCGATCAGCGAGTAGTCGCTCGCGTAGGCCAGGACGGCGGCGTGCACGGCCGGGTCGTCGGGGAGCGCGCCGTAGGCGCGCACCCAGATCGCCTGCTCCGTGGCCGGCTCGACCGGCTCCTGGTGCAGTCCCGGCTGGACGGGCCGGACGTCGAGCGGCCGGTGTCGCAGCAGGTACCGAGCGCGCGGGTCGTGGAGTCTGTCCGGCTGCTCCCAGAGCGGCGGGATCGCGTCCGGGGGCGGGACGTCGGGCATCGGCTCGGCGTGCTCGAGGCCCTCCGCGGGCCGCTGGAACGACGCGATCATCGACAGGATCGGCCGGCCGGACTGGAGGGCCTGCACCCGTCGCGCGGAGAAGGACCGCCCGTCCCGCAGCCGGTCCACGGTGAAGGTGATCGGCTCACTGCTGTCCCCGGCCCGCAGGAAGTACCCGTGCATCGAGTGCACCGGCCGCTCGGGCGAAACGGTCCGTTGCGCAGCCAGCACGGTCTGGGCGAGCACCTGCCCCCCGAACACCCGCCCGTGCGGCTGCGGCTGGCTGGTCCCGACGAGGACGTCCTCGCCCAGGTCGGGGCGGGGCTGCAGGTCGAGGACGGCGAGCAGCCCGGCCAGCGCCTTGTGCTGCCAGCCCTCGTGCCAGCTGTCGTCCTCGTCGTCGGGCATCGCGTCGGGGATCTGATGGGTGTCGGTGTCGGACACCGGGCCATTCTGACCCAGCTCCACGAGCAGCGTTGCAGGCGGTTCGGTTCTTGATCGGGGAAGGCGGTGGATTCGGCCTGCTGTGGATCTTCCCGGTGACCCTGGTTCCGGGAGCGTTGGGGGGCTCGATGCCCCCGTCGCCGGGACGGCCGGAGACCGTTCCCCTGTCATCAGCCGGGCGAGAGCACGAACCGGCAATGCCCGGTGCGGAACCGGGTGCGGAACCGGGTGCGCCTGCCGGAGCTTCCACGACTCCTCGAACCCCGGCCCACCGACGTCCCGCCGTGGCCGGGACGCGGTCGCGTCCTGGGGAGTCACTCGGCTGCGGCGTCGGCCTCCTGAAGGGTTCGGCGTCCGGGGCCCCGCGGAACCGCCGCCGGGTCAGGGCCGGCCAGTCCGGCGAGCAGGGCGAGGCACCAGAGCAGGACGACGGCGATCACCGAGTAGGCGCTGGCCAGGCCGTCGTGCAGCCCGCGGGCGGCCAGGACCAGTCCCAGCGCTGCCTCGCCGCCGAGCAGGCCGGCCAGTGCGGCACCCAGGGGCCGGCAGCGTTCGCTGCGCGCGGCGACGAGCGCCACCCGGACGGTCAGGGCGGCCGCGGCGGCGGCCAGGACCAGCCGCACCACCTGCAGCGCCGGGTGCGGGTCGACGTCCACCAGCCGCCAGAGCGGCCAGCCCAGGCAGCGGGTGTACGAGCCGGTGCCGGCCGCGAAGACGCCGGTGACGTGCAGGGCCACCAGCGTGACCAGGGCGGCCACGGCCGGCCGTGCGAGTCGGGGCGCCACCGGCTCGGGCCGGGCCCGGAGCACCTGCGCGGTGCCCACGGACACCGCCGAGATCGCCGTCAGGGTCATCGCGGCGAGAGCGCACGCCAGGTCCACCGCGCCGAGCCAGGTCGGGATGCTGCGCAGGACGACGAGCCGCCCGAACGCGCCCGACGCGATCGCGCAGGCCAGGGCCACCCACGGCAGCAGCCGGACCCGCCAGCCGGTGCCGGGCAGCCGCAGGGACGTCACCGCCGACGCCAGGATCAGCGGCCCCGCCGTGATCGCGACCGCGCGGTGGCCGAACTCGAGGACCGGATTGAGCTGCCAACGCGGGGCGATCGCCTCCGGCCGGCAGCCGGGCCAGGTGGGGCAGGCCGCCCCGGAGCGGGTGGCGCACACCACCGATCCCATCGCCACGGCGAGCATGGTGGACAGCGCCGCGAGGCGGAACGCGGTGACGGCGGCGGAGGGGGGAGCGGACGGACGCTCGGACATGGCGGGATCTCCCGGGCCGGCAGGACGGGACTCGACCGGCGCCGTCGCCGACCTTACGCAGGCCCGACCCGACCGGACCGGACTTCGGGTCGCGTGGCAGGCCGGGTCCTTCCTCGGATCGGCCACGATCCGTCCGGTACCGAGACCAAGGTCCCGCCCGGGTGACGAGCCCGGGTCGGCCGGGGCGAGCCGGGTCAGCCGAAGTGGGTGGACGCGTCCTGGTGCGCCCGGCGGAGGGCGCACAGGTAGGCCGCCACCGGCTGCGCCCCCGACACCCCCAGCCGTTCGTCGAACAGCACGAACGGCACCCCGCTGACGCCGATCGCCGCGGCCCGGCGCAGGTCGGCGCGGACGTCGTCCGCGTACTCCTCGCTCGCCAGCGTCCGCCGGGCGGCGTCCGCCGGGACCTGGGCGTCGGCAGCCAGGCGGACCAGCGTCTCGAGATCGTCCAGCTGCTCGCCCTCCACGTGCTGCCCGCGCATCAGCCGCTCGGTCAGCGCCGTGCCGACTCCCAGGGCCGAGCCGAGGTGCAGCAGGCGGTGGGCGTCGAACGTGCCGACCAGCCACGCCCGGTCGGTGTCGTACGCCAGCCCTTCGCCCGCCGCGATGGCGGTCACCTGCGCGTTCATCGCCCTGGCCTGGTCGAGGGGGATCCCGAAACGCTCCGCGAGGTACTCGTTGACCGGCCGGCGCGACCCGGGCGGGTGATCGGGGTGGAGCTGGAAGCTCCGCCACACCACCTGGACGGTGCCGGCGTGTTCGAACTGCGCCAAGGCCGACTCCAGCCGGCGCTTGCCGATGTAGCACCACGGGCAGACGACGTCCGACCAGACCTCCACGCGCACTGCCGACTCCTCGCGGACGCGACCGACCTCGGGTCGGCCGGCTCGTTGCTCCTGCCCATCATCGCTCCTGCCCTTCATCGCCGACAGGCGGTTCGGCCGGCCGCCACGGCACCGGTTGGCGGTCGAACGCCGTGCCGGCGTGCCGGACACTGGCGTCCGCATCACGTCGAGGGCCGCCGGACGCGGGCGGAACGGAGACCCGGTTCGCGATGCGTTCGGCCCGGAGCCATGCTGTCCCACGGTCCCGCTACAGATGGCTCGGCTACAGCTGGCTCGGCGGCGAGGCCGGTTCGATCCCGTTGGTCATCGGCATCTCCACGGTCCGGGCGGACAGTGTGCCGTCCGGACCGCCGGTTCCGGCCGGCGTCGCGCCGGCGTCGCGCGAGCCCTGGCTGCCGACGTTCTGGAGCCGGGACCCAACCGTCGGCGGCAGCTTCGCCGACACGGCGTCCCGGGCCTGCTGGGCGAGTTGCTGGGTCCTGGGGTGCATGACGACCCGGAGGGCCTGGCGCTTGATCTGTTCGTAGCGCGGACGGCCCGCCTGCGCCCCGAGCACGTACCCCACCCCCAGGATCGCGAGCGTCTTGACCTTGCTCATCGGGAGTCTCCGTTCGTCGCGGACGGGATCCGATCGCGATACCCGTCGGACGGCGGTCCATGTACCGAAGGAATCCTCCCCTGGCAGCTCCCGCCCACCCGTTCCGTGAGCGGACCCGACCGGCTCGTCCTGGTCTCGAGTGGCCTGGGACCGGTGCCCGTCGGGTCCCGGGCCGAGGCGGGCCGCGTCGCCGGGGCCGCGATCGAGGCGTGCGGTGACGACGTGATGCACCTGGTGGGCCACGGCGAGACGGTGTCTCACCGGGGCGTAACCGGTGAGGTGCGTGGCGCGTCCATCGTGCGATCACTGGTTCGCTCGGAGGGGGAGACCGATGCGCCGTCTTCAGCGTGGCGCCCTGTTGGCCGTTCTGGTGGCGGGGGCCTCCGTCCTGGGCCTGACCGGCTGCGGGAGCGGGGCAGCGGCGTCGTCGGCCTCCGTCCCGGTGACCGCTTCCGGTGCCGATGCACCCCCGGACGCCGCCACGGTTCCCCTCCGGGGCTCCGCCGCCCCCGGTCCCGCACCGGTGGTCCCCGGTAAGCCGGCGGTCCCCGGTAAGCCGGCGGTACCCGGCGAGCCGGCGGTACCCGGCGAGCCGGCTCGGCCGGGGGCTGCGGCGTCCGCGCCGTCCGCGCCGTCCGCGCCGTCCGCGGCGTCCGCGCCGTCCGCGGCGTCCGCGCCTGGCGTGCACTTCGACACCGCTCAGCAGGCGATGCGCTACCTGGCCGCTGCGTACGACCGGAACGACGTCGCCGCTCTCCGGAAGGTGACCACGCCGGACGCCCGCCAGGCCCTGACCGACATGCGTCAGGAGGCGGTCAACCTGCGCCTCGACTCCTGCAGGAGAAACGACGACGGGACCTACCTGTGCAGGTTCAGGCACGATTACCCGCCGTCGGTACCGCGGAGCCAGCGCAGTCCTGAGGGCGGGGAAGCGGAGATCGTCGTCGCGCCGGCGCTCGGCCCCGGCTGGTACGCCAGCAGGCTCGCCGGCTGCGGCTGACCCAGGTACCGCGAGCTGCGTCAGGGGCGAGGGCCGAGGGGACGCCGGTCCGCCACCGTCGCTGCTGCGCTTCGCTCGGAGCCGCGCCGGGACCGGTCAGGAGATCACCGATCAGGCGATCCCGAGCATCAGGTCCGCGAAGCGCCGACGCTCGGCGTCCGACGTCAGCAGGCGCTGCAGCCGTGCCCGCGCGGTGCGGTGGCTCACCGGACCGCGGCGGTGGCCGTCACCGGCGTCGTGCAGCATCTCGCTCATCCAGTGCGAGAACTCGACGTAGTTCCAGACCCGGCGCAGGCAGGTGTCCGAGTAGCCCAGCAGTCCGGAGGTGACCCCGGTCGTGGTGGCCTGCGCCACTGCCTCGGCGAAGACTTCGGCGTCATGGAGAGCCAGGTTCATACCCTTGCCGCCGATAGGGGGGATCACGTGCGCCGCGTCGCCGAGCAGGAAGAGTTGCCGGTAGCTCATCGGTTCATGGACGACGGTCCGGAGGTCGAACGTCTCCAGCTGGCTGATCGGCCCTCGCGGCAGGGCAGGGTCCCCGAGCCGGTCGCGCAGCTCCTGCCAGATCAGCTCGTGGCTCCAGCCCTCGGCCCGGCTGCCGGGCGGGCACTCCAGGTAGAACCGACTGACCCCTGGTCCCCGGCTGAAATGGGCGGCCAGACCGCCGGGGCTGACCGCCAACAGCGGGTGGGCGGGAGGCGGGACGTCGGCCAGGACAGTCAGCCAGACAATTCCATGGTCCAGCGTGTAGGCGGTGATCGCGCCCGGCGGCAGGCTGGCTCGGCTGACGCCGTGCTGCCCGTCACAGCCGGCGATGTAGTCGCACTCGATGTCGTGCGGGGCGCCTGCCGGGTCGACGTACCGGACCACCGGCCGCAGGCCGGCCAGTCCGGTGAGGGAGACGTCGGTCACGTCGAACCGCAGGTCGCCCGTCCGGGCCAGGGTGGCGACCAGCCGGCGGACGAGCTGCTGTTGCGGACAGAGCCGACCATGGGCGGCCGCGCCCCGTGCAGCGAAGGCCGAGCCGGGGGCGGGGCTCAGGTCGAGCAGATGAGCCTCGCCGTCGACCCGCAGCTCGAGGGTGTCGTCCGGCGGCGCATCCCCCAGCAGGTCGGCGGCGAGCCCCCAGCGTTCGAACATCTCGACAGCCCGGTACTCCACGACGCCTGCGCGCTGGCGCTGCTCCACCACATGCCGAGGCCGGCACTCCAGGACGACGGATTCGACGCCGCGGCGTCGTAGCAACGTCGCGGCGGTGAGGCCGGCCACGCCGGCTCCGATGACCACGACAGTGGTCGATTCCCGCACCGACTCGCCCACCGTCCGGCCCTCCGCGATCGGTCGACGTCCAGTCTGCGGTGTGCCGGTCCTAGCCCGCGCCGATCCAGCCGCGACGCCGGCCGAGGGCGGAGAGCGACCGGCGGATGGTGAGGATCTGCTCGCCCGTCAGTCCCGATTCGGCGTGCAGCAACAGCTCGGTCACCTCGCGCTGGAAGTCCGCCTCGGACAGGACGGCGGCCCGCTCCTCCAGGGGTGGGGCCGTCGCCGGCGACGGTGAGACGAGGTGGACCGACGACGCCTTGGGGCCCCGCTCGCCGACCTCGATCACGAACTCGACCGTGGCGCCGGGCTTGATCAGGTACTTCTCGTCCAGGAGGTCGTTGGCATGCAGGAACACGTCTTCGCCGCCGCTCCTGGGCGAGATGAAGCCGTAGCCCTTGACGGGGTCGAATCTGATCACTTCGCCCTGTACCGCGTCCGTCTCCATCGCAGCACCTCCTCGATCATTCACTGCTGACCCTGACCCTAAGGACACCGGCGGGGCGTCGTCGAGTCCGAGGGGCGCCGCGCACCCCCGGACGATGGTGGCGTCGGAGGCGGGCGTGGCGGCCACGGAGCGGCCGGCGGCGGTGGCGCAGGCGGCGGTGGGCGGCTGCGATCAGCCTTCGGGGACTCGAAGCCGTCGCGGCGCTTCCTGTTCGACGTGACGCGAGGCGAGCGACAGGCACCGCAGGCGGCGGGCTCGGCCGCCCGGAAGGCTGTGGAACACGCTGGGACGCCGGAACGTCCCGATACCGATACCTCCCACCGCGGGTTCTCCGCCGGGCGGGATGCTCGCGATGTCATCCCGGCCTCTCGACGCGGTCCCGACCCTGCCCTCGCTGCAGAGATCACGTTCGGGGTCGGGGCGAGGGCATGGGCGGTGAGACGGGTCTCCGGCGGCGCGTCGGGGGAGCGGCTCTCCCTCCCGACCCTTCGCTGGCTCCCGCGACCTCCGACACACCCGCCGCGTGGAAGCTGGTTGGACTGTACGCCGGGCGGTCGGCTAGTGTTCAGAGCGCACCGGGACGGGTAACCGCTCCAGTCGTGCGGACGTGGCTCAGTTGGTAGAGCATCACCTTGCCAAGGTGAGGGTCGCGGGTTCGAATCCCGTCGTCCGCTCGGAGGCCACCAACCTTCACGGTGGATCTTCGTGGTGGAGTGGCCGAGAGGCGAGGCAACGGCCTGCAAAGCCGTCTACACGGGTTCAAATCCCGTCTCCACCTCGTTGCACCACCAAGCGAGGAACCGAGGGCGATTAGCTCAGTGGGAGAGCGCTTCCTTGACACGGAAGAGGCCACTGGTTCAATCCCAGTATCGCCCACCACATCACTGCAGGTCAGAGCCCCTTCCCCGATCTGGGGACGGGGCTCGTTCGTTTCTAGGGCTCGGTCGGGAGAATCCTGGGAGACGATCTTTCGGGCGCGGGAACCGTAGGCCCTGCCCAGGACCCGGTTCTTGGGTCAGTGGCGTCCCGCATTCATCCGTAGGGCTGGCTCCGCTCGAGCGCACCGGACCCGGGGGACATCCCTCGATCATTCGATGAGGATGGTTGGCACCCGCTACGTTAGGTGATCACACTGGTCCGGTGGAGGTGGGTGCCTGTGGAGATCGAGCTGGCGGACGCGGTCGCCGCTCTACGCGATGAGCTGCTGGAGGCGGCGGCCCGGGGGGCTGGTGCCGACATCGCGTTCGTGGTGGGGCCGGTCGAGATGGAGTTCGCCGTCGAGCTGCGGGCGGACGCCAAGGCCAAGGCCGGATTCAAGGCGTGGGTGCTCGCCTCCGCCGAGGTTGAGGCTGGGGCGGGGAGGACGAGCGTCCACCGGGTGAAGGTCGCGCTGACCCCGAAGCAGGCCGGCGGCGGGGACCTGCTGATCTCCGGAGCGTCCGGTCGGACGCTGACATCGGGTGATCCCGGGCATGTCGGGCGCTGACGGCCAGGGCTGTTGATCGTGCGGGGAGCGTAGAAAATGGACGCCGGCCGGCTCGTCGCGGTGCAGGCTC
>DATDMG010000099.1:0-3974 GCA_036518955.1 Kineosporiaceae bacterium
GACCGGGCCTGGGACGAACTGCGGGCCGCCGGACAGGCGGCCGGGCAGACCGGGCGGGAGACCCGCGCCGCGATCCTCGGCGCCTTCCGCGACGAGGGCGTGCCGCTCGCCCCGCTCGCCGACGCCCGGGGCGGTGCCTGATGGGGGACCGGACCGGGATCGAGTGGACCGACACGACGTGGAACCCGGTCACCGGATGCGACCGGATCTCTCCCGGGTGCGGGCACTGCTACGCGGCCACGATGGCCCGCCGCCTCAAGGCCATGGGCCACCCGAAGTACCAGCAAGACGGGCACCCGGTCACCTCCGGCCCGGGATTCGCGGTCACCCTCCACCCCGACGCCCTGCGGCTGCCCTACACGTGGCGACGGCCCCGGCGGGTGTTCGTGAACTCGATGAGCGACCTCTTCCACGCCCGGGTCCCGGCCGGGTTCATCCGCGACGTGTTCGCCGTGATCGCCGACACCCCGGCACACACCTACCAGGTGCTCACCAAGCGGTCACGACGGCTAGCGCGCCTGGCCGGAGAACTGGACTGGCCGGGCAACCTGTGGATGGGGGTGTCCGTCGAAGACGCCGCCCACCTGCCCCGGATCGCCGACCTGGCCACCGTCCCCGCCGCGGTGCGGTTCCTGTCCGCCGAACCCCTGCTCGGCCCCCTCGTCACCCCCGGTGGAGGGCCGTCCCTGGACGTGTCCGCCCTGCACTGGGTGATCACCGGCGGGGAGTCCGGGCCCCAGGCCCGGCCCTGTGACCCGGACTGGGTACGCGCCATCCGCGACACCTGCCACGCCACCGGGACCGCGTTCTTCCACAAGCAGTGGGGCGGCACCCGACCCCACGCCACCGGCCGCCTGCTGGACGGACGCACCCACGACGCCTTCCCCCGCGACGGCGCCCGGGGTGTGGCATGAGCGCCCCGGCCAGCCGGGCGGGGCACGGCGCGGGAACCCCGACGCTGCGGGTGCTGTCCCTCGGCGCCGGAGTGCAGTCGACCGCGCTTCTGATCCTCGCCGCCCGCGGGGACCTGGAGCCACTCGACGCGGCCGTGTTCGCTGACACAGGGTGGGAGCCCGACCGGGTGTACGCCCACCTCGACCGGATCGAGGCCGAGGTGGCCCGCCCCGCCGGGATCCCGATCCTGCGGGTCCGCAACGGGCACATCCGTGAGGATGCGCTCGACCCCGCCCACCGGTTCGCGTCGATGCCGCTGTACGTGCGCAACGCTGACGGGCAGGAGGGGCTGGCGCGGCGGCAGTGCACCAACGAGTACAAGCTCAAGCCGCTGCGGTGGGCGGTCAAGGCACTGCTCGGGGCCCCGCCCGGACCGGACGGGCGACCGGGCCGGGTTCCGGCCGGGCGGTGGGCGGAGCAGTGGATCGGCATCAGCGCCGACGAGTCGCATCGGGCGCTGGACTCCAAGTCCACCGCCTACATGCCCGCCCGCTGGCCCCTGCTGGAACGGGGCCTGTCCCGCGCCGACTGCGCGGCGATCAACGCGGCGGCCGGGTTCCCGGACACTCCCAAGAGCGCGTGCATCGGGTGCCCGTACCACCGCAACGCCCAGTGGCGGCAGATGCGCGACGAGCACCCGGACGAGTGGGCCGATGCCGTCGCGTTCGATGCCGCGATCCGGCACGGCTCGGCCCGCGCGACCGCGCTCGGCCAGCCGCTGCGCGGGCAGATGTACCTGCACCGGTCCCTGCTGCCCCTCGACCAGGCACCCATCGACCGGATCACCCGCACCGAATGGCGGACCCGGCAAACCGACCTGCTGGCCGAACTGTCCGCCGCCACCGTCGCCGGGCAGCTCGACGACGACGAACCGGTCTACGGGTGCGGCCCCCACGCCTGCCGCCTACCCGCCGACCCGGACGACCCGGACGAGGACACGGACACCGGCCCGGGGACGGAGGCCGCGTGACCACCCCGGCCCCCGGTCTGGCCGGACCCGGACCGGCCTCGGGACCGGCGGGGACGGTGTACCTGCTGCACTTCCACCGCCCCTACCAGCACGCCCGGCACTACATCGGGTGGACCGCCGACCTTGACGCCCGCCTCGCCGAGCACGCCGCCGGACGCGGCGCCCGGCTGCTGGCCGTCATCGCCGAGGAAGGCATCGGCTGGGACCTGGCCCGCACCTGGCTTGGCACCCGCACCCGCGAACGGCAGCTCAAGACCCAGGGCGGAGCCTCCCGCCGCTGCCCCCTGTGCGGAGTCCGCCCCCGGGGCCCCGCACCCGCCGGAGCCGTCCGGCTGGCCGCCGACGCGGCCTGACCCCCCCGCCCGCCGGTACCTGCCGCCGGGCCGACCCCCTGAGATGGGAGGAGACCACGTGACCGCCGTGCCGGTGAGCCCCGCGCACGACCCGCACGACGACGACGCCGCCGCCGTGCACGCCGCCGAACTGGAGGTGGCCCGCGCCCGGCGGGACCTGCCCGCCCGCGACGAGCGGATGTTCGACTGCTACCTCGGCCGGATCACCGCCACCGTCGCCGACTACACCGAAGCCGACCCCCTCGCCGTCATGGCCACCCTGGTCTCGGCGTGCGGGGTGTGGCTCGGCCCCGGCCCGCACATCCGCGCCGGGGACGACCGCCACCCCCTGCTGGTGTGGATCCTGGTCGTCGGGCGCACCTCGGCCGGGCGCAAGGGCGCGTCCTGGGGCACCGCCAAACGGCTCCTCAAGGCCGCCGGGCCCGATTTCGCCGGGCCCGGCGGCAACATCCGCTCCGGCCTGACCTCCGGGGAAGGACTGGCCGAACTGTTCGTGGTCGACGACCCCGCCGCCGACCCCACCGCCCCCGGCGCCAAACCCGCCCACGGAACCGGCGGACGGGGCCCCGGCGGGCTGCCGCCGGGGGATGTCCGGCTGCTGGTCTACGAACCGGAATGGGCCGCCGTGATGGCCCGCATGCGTCGGGAAGGCTCCGCCCTGTCCGCCATGCTCCGCGCGGCCTGGGAAGGCGGAGACCTGACCACCCTGAACGTGAAAGCCAGGCACGCCCCCGAATCCCACGTCGGCATCGTGGCGCACATCTCCCCGGAAGAATTCGCCGCGAAAGTCTCCGCCTCCGACATGGCCGGAGGCACCTACAACCGGTTCCTGCCCGTCCTGGTCGCCCGGTCGAAATTCCTGCCCCTGTCCACCGGGGCGGATACGCACCTGGTCGACGAACTGGGCGCCGCCCTCGCGCTGAGGATCGAGCGCGCGGCGGAATTCCGGGAAATCGGCTTCACCCCCGATGCCGAACGGGTATGGCGGCGGCTGTACGTCGAATTCGGCACCGACCGGGGCGCAAGCGGCCCCGTAGAGCAATTCATCGCCCGCGCCGCACCAAACGTCCTGCGCATCGCCGCGATACATGCCGTCCTGGACGGCACCCCCGAGATGCGCCCCGACCACCTGCACGCCGCCGCCGCACTCATCCGCTACGCCATCGCATCCGCCCGCGCCGTATTCAACGCCAAGCCCGCCACGGCGCGGCTCCTGACCTATATCACCGACGCCGGGGCCGCCGGCCGCACCAAGGAGGAGATCCGAGACGACCACTTCCAGCGCAACACGCCCGCCAGGGAGATGAACGATCAGCTCTCAGCCCTGATCGAGGCGGGTCACATCACCGAGAGTAAGCGACCCCGGGCGGGCGGGGGTGGCGGACGTCGCGCCACCGTCTACGTCGTCACGCAGGCACCGCCCCCCGGCGTCCGCGACCTACGCGGTTAACGCGGTTAACGCGGTTACGCGGTTAGCCCCTGACCTGCGCCGACGCGGCCGACCTAACCGCGTAACCGCGTCAGTTAGCTAGACCAACAAAACCGCAGGTCAGGGCCCTAACCGCGTAACCGCGTAAACCGCGTACCGATCGCCATCCACTACCCACATCCCCTCGCGTCACGATCCTTGAAAGGACATCACCCAGAGTGAGCACCGGGCACTGCGCTAAGGACCCCTGGGCGGGAGCGCGGTCTAC
>DATDMG010000100.1:0-7507 GCA_036518955.1 Kineosporiaceae bacterium
ACGTGGCTACGGTGTGGGGAGAGCCCCGGTGATTGGGCCACCGGGGCTCTCGCCCTGTCAGCCCTACAACTTGTAGGGCCAGCTCTAGGGTTGAAGATCTCAACTTAGGGCATTCGCCCTGGTGGGACGCGGTGGGCCTAACAGGACTTGAACCTGTGACCTCTTCCTTATCAGGGAAGCGCTCTAACCGACTGAGCTATAGGCCCGCGTGCCGTGTGAAACGTTACCGCAGCCGAGCGACAGTTCCCAAACCGAAGGCCAGCGCCGGTGATGGCAGGCGCACCAGACCCGCGCCCCGGTGTAGGAGGCCGCCCGGCCTGGTGCCCATCGCCGTCACCACCGGGTCAGTCGTCGGACAGAGTGAGGTTCAGGCCGCCGACGAGGCTTGCTGCGATGTTGTAGAGGACGGCGCCCAACGTTGCCAGAGCCATCGTCACCAGCACGTTGACCACTGCCACCAGGGTAGCGATCGACATCACGCGGCCGAGGCCGACGTAGTCGTTCAGGTTGAACTTCGACGTCGGACCGGCGATATCGCGCAGCTGGCTGTTCAGGGAGTCCCACACGCCCATGGCGTCGAGGACCTCCCAGACGACCACCGACGCGACCACGGTCGCGATCGCGAAAGCCACTGAGAGCAGGAACGACAGCTTCATGGCCGACCACGGATCGACCCGGGCGACGGTGAGCCGCACCTTCCGCGGCGCACCGGCAGCCTCGCGGGCCGGCTCCGACGGGTGCGGGGCCGGTACCGGGGGAACCGGCGACGGCGCGGTGTGAACGGGCGGGATCTGGGCAGGCTGCTCCGCCACCGGCGGAGGCACGGGAGGTGCAGAACGGGTCGTCACGCCGGGCCCATACCCGGCGGACGGCGCAGTAAGCGCAACCGACGCAGCTGGCGCCGGCGGGATGTGGGCCGTGGGAGCCGGCGGCCGACCGGACGTCGGCACCGACGGGGCCGGGGGAACCACCGGGCGCGGCGGCGGAGACTGCACCGGACGTGCCGGTGGTGCCCCGGCCGGTGAGGAGAACGTTGGTGGGACCGACCGTATCGTCGACCCCGAGACGGACGTATCCACCCGCACCGTCTGGTCTGGGGCTGGGGCCGCTGTCGTCGGAGCGGACGGAGCCGACGTGGACTGCCCGGCCCTGCCGTCCGGCGCACGGCCCGGTCGCGTCCCGGGGGCCGCGGGACCCGTGGGAGCGGGACCCGCGGAAGCAGGACCCGCGGAAGCAGGACCCGCGGAAGCAGGACCGGCACCCCCACCGTTGACCCGCTCTGCCTGCTGCGAAGACCCCGACGCCGAAGGCCCGGTCCCTCGCTCCGGCGCCTGTTGAGGGCCCTGCCCGCCGGTGGAACCCTGACCACCCTGCCGATTCTTGGCCGTCGGAACGAAGAGTTGGTTGGCAGTGGGCGGGCCGCTCGAGCCACCGGACGGCGCCGGGCGCGACGGCATCGGCCGCCGGATCGTCGCCGACGACGACTGCTGGGCCGGCGATCCCTGGCTGCCGCCGGTCGCCGGTGCCCCGCTCACGGTGCCCGGACGCGACGCGGCGGTACGCACGGTCGCCGCGCCATCCGTGGGCGCGGCGCCGGAAGACCCGGGCTGCGGAGCGGTCGGCAGAGGGCGGGTGCCGTCCGGGCCCACGGGCGGCGCACCGGACGGCGCCGGTGCGCCCGGCGACGCGCCCCCAGATACGTTCGACACATCCCTGTGATCGGTATGGGCAGCAGCCCCCGCCGGTTTCGCGGAGCCCGTGCCCGCTCGAGACACCTGGTCGGGCTGACTCACGCGCCACCTCCACTGATGTCGACCGCCATCGACGGTACGGCATCCTCCCGATGTGTACCGCTTGATCGCTCACCACCGCCGTCGCCAAGGGTGGCCGGCCACCAGGCTACCCTGATGACGGGTCACGCCAGGCCATGCAGCACAAGCCAGTGTGATCGCGGGTCAACTACTCACTCGCCGGACTCGACGTCGCCGGACTCGACGTCGCCGGACTCGACGTCGCCGACAGAGCCGTCGTCAGCCCGGGTCACGCCGTCCTCGGGGAGATCGAGGTCGACGATGCCCCTCGCGGCCGTCCCGCCGACCGCGGGGTCAGCCGTGGACTCAGCCGAGGTCGCGTCGTCGCTGGCCTCGTCGCCGTTGGTCAGACCGCGCTCGGAGTTGCGTGCCACTGCGATGATCCGATCCCCGTTGTCCGGCTTGGCGAACACCACACCCATCGTGTCGCGCCCCTTCGCGGGCACTTCGCCGACCGCGGATCGCACCACCTTGCCGCGCTCCATCACCACCAGGACCTCGTCGTCGTTACCGACGATCATCGCTCCGACCAGGTCACCTCGTTCCTCGCTGAGCTTCGCGACCTTGATCCCAAGCCCGCCCCGGCCCTGCACGCGGTACTCGGCCACCGCCGTCCGTTTCGCGTAGCCGTTCTCGGTGACGACGAACACGAACGCATCGTCGGCATCCCGCACGACGTCCATCGACAGAAGCTGGTCGCTGTTTCGGAACTTCATGCCGGTGACGCCGGACGTTGCGCGGCCCATCGGCCGCAGCGCCTCGTCGTCGGCCGTGAAGCGCACCGACATGCCCTTGCGTGACACCAGCAGGATATCGTCGCCAGGGCCGACCAGGCGGGCCGAGACCAACTCGTCGCCGTCCAGTAGGTTGATCGCGATGACGCCGCCGGACCGGTTGGAATCGTACTCCTCCAGTCGGGTCTTCTTGATCCGCCCTTCCCGGGTGGCCAGCACGAGGTAGGGCGCGGTCGCGTAGTCGCGGAGGTCGAGGACCTGCGCGATCTCCTCGCCCGGCTGGAAGGCGAGCAGATTCGCGACGTGTTGGCCCTTCGCGTCCCGCCCGCCCTCCGGCAGCTCGTACGCCTTGGCCCGGTAGACCCGCCCCAGATTGGTGAAGAAGAGCAGCCAATGATGCGTGGTCGTGACGAAGAAGTGCTCGACGACGTCGTCGCTGCGCAACTGCGCGCCACGGACACCTTTCCCACCCCGCCGCTGCGCCCGGTAGGCGTCGGATCGGGTGCGCTTGGCGTACCCGTCCCGGGTGATCGTGACGACGACCTCCTCCTCGGGAATGAGGTCCTCGGCGTCCATGTCGCCCTCGAACGGCAGGATCCGGGTACGCCGTTCGTCGCCGTGTCTGGCCACGATGTCGGCCAGCTCCTCGGAGACGATCGTCCGCTGCCGGGCGGGCGACGCGAGGATGTCGTTGTAGTCGGCGATCTGGGCCTCGAGCTCGGCCAGCCGGTTGATGATCTCTTGCCGCTCCAGCGCGGCCAGCCGACGTAGCTGCAGGTTGAGGATGGCGAGCGCCTGCTCCTCGTCGATGTCGAGGAGCGCGATCAGGCCTTCCCGCGCCTCCTCCGCCGAGGGCGAGCGCCGGATCAGGGCGATCACCTCGTCCAGCGCATCGAGCGCCTTGACGTACCCACGGTAGATGTGTGCCTGCCGCTCGGCCTCGGAGAGGAGGTAGCGGGTACGCCGGACGATGACGTCGATCTGGTGGTCGACCCAGTACCGGACGAACTTGTCCAGGCTCAACGTGCGAGGTACCCCGTCGACCAGGGCGAGCATGTTGGCCCCGAAGGTATCCTGCAGCTGGGTGTGCTTGTACAGGTTGTTCAGGACGACCTTCGCCACGGCGTCCCGCTTGAGGACGACGACGATCCGCATCCCGGTCCGGCTCGAGCTGTCGTTCCGCAGGTCGGCGATCCCCGCCACCCGGCCGCTGGCCACCAGCTCCGCGATCTTCATCTCGAGGTTGTCGGGATTGACCATGTAGGGGAGCTCGGTGATCACCAGGCAGGTACGACCCTGGATCTCCTCGGCCTCAACGACGGCCCGCATCGTGATCGAGCCACGACCGGTGCGGTAGGCGTCCTCGATCCCACGAGTGCCCATGATCAGACCGCGGGTGGGGAAGTCAGGGCCTTTGATCCGTCGCATGAGCTGCGCCAGCAGCTCCTCGTCGGTCGCCTCGGGGTTCGCGAGCAGCCACTGGACGCCGTCCGCCACCTCGCGCAGGTTGTGCGGCGGGATGTTCGTGGCCATCCCGACCGCGATGCCGGTCGCGCCGTTCACCAGCAGGTTGGGGAAGCGGCTGGGGAGGATGTCCGGCTCGCGGGTCCGCCCGTCGTAGTTCGGGGAGAAGTCGACGGTGTCCTTGTCGATGTCGCGGACCATCTCCATGGCCAGCGGCGCCATCCGGCACTCGGTGTACCGCATGGCGGCTGCCGGGTCGTTGCCCGGCGACCCGAAGTTGCCCTGCCCGTCGACCAGCGGATACCGCAGCGACCACGGCTGGGCGAGCCGGACGAGGGTGTCGTAGATCGCCGAGTCGCCGTGCGGGTGGTACTGCCCCATCACGTCGCCGACGACCCGGGAGCACTTCGAGAAGCCTCGGTCCGGCCGGTAACCCCCGTCGTACATCGCGTACAGCACGCGCCGGTGCACCGGCTTGAGCCCGTCCCGAACCTCGGGCAGGGCCCGCCCGACGATGACGCTCATGGCGTAGTCGAGGTACGACCGCTGCATCTCCAGCTGCAGGTCGATGGCCTCGATGCGGTCCCCGCTGGGCGGGGTGGGCGGCTGCTCGGTCAACGGATTCCCTTACTCCTCCGGGACGGGTGGGACGGCGCGGTGATCGGTCCTAGATGTCGAGGAAGCGCACGTCCTTGGCGTTGCGCTGGATGAAGGACCGGCGCGACTCGACGTCCTCGCCCATCAGGATCGCGAACATCTCGTCCGCCGCGGCGGCGTCCTCGAGAGTGACCTGGCGCAGGATGCGGTGCGCCGGATCCATCGTGGTCTCCCACAGTTCGTCGGCGTTCATCTCGCCCAGACCCTTGTAGCGCTGGATGCCCTCCTCCTTCGGGAGCCGCCGGCCTGCCTCCAGACCGGCGGCGACCACCGCGTCGCGCTCACGGTCCGAGTAGACGTAGTCGGGGTCACTCTTCTGCCACTTGATCTTGTAGAGCGGCGGTTGCGCGAGGTAGACGAACCCGCCGTCCACCAAGGGGCGCATGAACCGGAAGAGCAGGGTGAGCAGGAGCGTCGTGATGTGCTGCCCGTCGACATCCGCATCCGCCATCAGCACGATCTTGTGGTACCGCAGCTTCGCCAGGTCGAAGTCCTCACCCACGCCGGTGCCGAAGGCGCTGATCAGCGCCTGCACCTCCTGGTTGGACATCACCCTGTCGATCCGGGCCTTCTCGACATTGAGGATCTTGCCCCGGATCGGCAGGATCGCCTGGATCCGCGGGTCGCGCCCGGACTTCGCCGACCCACCCGCCGAGTCACCCTCGACGATGTAGATCTCGCACTCCTCCGGCTTCGTCGACTGGCAGTCCGACAGCTTGCCCGGCAGCCCCCCGCCGGCCAGCAGGCCCTTGCGGCGGATCACCTCGCGCGCCTTGCGCGCCGCCATCCGGGCGGCCGCGGCCTGGATCGACTTGCCGATGACGTCCTTCGCCTCGCGCGGGTGCCGGTCGAGCCAGTCGGCGAGCTCGCTGCGGACGACGCGCTGCACGAACGTCTTCGCCTCGCTGTTGCCGAGCTTGGTCTTCGTCTGCCCCTCGAACTGCGGTTCACCGAGCTTCACCGAGACCACCGCGGTCAGCCCCTCGCGGATGTCGTCGCCGGTGAGGTTCTCGTCCTTCTCCTTGAGCAACTTGTTGTCCCGCGCGTACTCGTTGACCAGAGCCGTCAGCGCTGCGCGGAAGCCTTCCTCGTGGGTCCCGCCCTCGTGGGTGTTGATCGTGTTCGCGTAGGTGTGCACGCTTTCGGAGTACGCCGTCGTCCACTGCATGGCGATCTCGACGGAGAGCTTGCGGGCGCCGTCCTCGGCCTCGAACTCGATGACCTCGCCGTGGATCGGGTCGTTCTTCTTCGAGGAGTTGAGGTGGTGGACGTAGTCGACCAGACCTCCGTCGTACCGGTACGTCACGGACGGCGCGGTGCCCTCGTCGTCCAGGTGCTCGGGCCGGGCGTCGGTCAGCGAGATCTGCAGGCCCTTGTTGAGGAAGGCGTACTGCTGGAACCGGGAGCGCAGGGTCTCGAAGTCGAAGACGGTCGTCTCGAAGATGTCCGGGCTGGGCCAGAAGACGACCGTCGTCCCGGTCTCGTCGGTAGGCTCGCCCTTCGCCAGCGGCGCGGTGGGGACGCCGCGCTGGTACGCCTGCCACCAGACGTGACCCTGCCGGCGCACCTCGACCTCGACCCGGTCCGAGAGGGCGTTCACGACGGACACGCCGACGCCGTGCAGGCCGCCGGACACCGCGTAGCCGCCGCCGCCGAACTTGCCGCCGGCGTGCAGCACGGTCAGCACGACCTCGACCGCCGGCTTGCCCTCGCTCTTCACGATGTCGACGGGGATGCCGCGCCCGTTGTCGACGACCCGGACGCCGCCGTCCGCCAGGAGGGTCACCTCGATCGTGTCGCAGCACCCGGCGAGGGCCTCGTCGACCGAGTTGTCGACCACCTCGTAGACGAGGTGGTGCAGCCCTCGCTCGCCGGTCGACCCGATGTACATGCCGGGACGCTTGCGGACGGCCTCCAAGCCTTCGAGCACTTGGATGGCGCTCGCGTCGTAGGTGCTGGGGACCGGCCGCGGGCCGCTGTGCGCTCGATCCGCGGTGCCGTCCGGCCCCTCCGAATGATCCAGATCTTCTACGGGGAGGGGGCTCGTCGGCTCGGCCACGGGACGCTCGGCTCCTAGTGGTGTGCGGGCGGGCCACCAGTGCCGGTGGACCGCGACGGGCGGTGCGCCAGCAACCGACGCGCCGTTGCGTCACCTCCTGGCCACCCAGCGGCAGCGCGCACCCGGACACTGCGAGCAAGCGCGAGCCGCCACGAACAGTCTACCTCGTCTCCTGGAGTCAAGCCGCCTCGCCGACAGCTGCCAGCACCGTGTCCCGAGCCTTGGAAGCCGGTCCCAGCGCATCAGCGCGGATCGGGCCGAGTCCCGGTACGCGCGCGGCCGGCTCATCGCCTCACGGCGCGTTCAGGCGTCTTCACTGTGGCTTACCCGAGGCCGGCGCCACGGCGCTCCCCACCGCCGTCATCCGTACGTGTCCCGGGGTCCCTGACTGCCGGGTGCCACCCGCGGGCCGCGCCGCCAGGACGGCGCCGTGGGCCCGTGCACGACGACCTTGGTCACGGTGCCCTCGCCGACCTCCTCGGCGAGCCGACGCATCAATGTCGGGACGAGGAGCCGCACCTGGGTGGCCCAGGCGGTGGACTCCGCCTGCACCGTGAGGACGCCGTCATCGAAGCTCGTCGGGCGGCAATGGCCGGCGATGTCCGGCCCCACCACGGCGTCCCAACGACCGATCACGCCCCCCACCGCGACCGGGGTCTCCCAGCCGCGCTCGGCGACCAGGCGACCGAGGTTGGCGGCCAGCGACTGCGGGTCCCGGGCGTCGGCGCGGGCCCCGGAACGCAGGGTGTCGGCCAGGCCGCGACGGCGCGCCCCGGTACTGG
>DATDMG010000101.1:0-6558 GCA_036518955.1 Kineosporiaceae bacterium
CGCCTGCGCAGCCGCCGCCCGGATCGCGGCTGCGTCGGCGGCCGTCCGCAGCGCGTGGACTCCCGGGCGAGGCTCCAGACCGGGCACCGTGCGGGGCGTCGAGCCGGTGGCCACCACCAGCACGTCGAACGGCAGGCCCTTGCCGCCGTGCACGGCCACGGACCCGCACCCGAGATCGACGTCGACGGCTCGCCCGGTGACCAGGCGGACATCGAGCTCGGCGAGCCTCGCCCGGCTGGTCAGGGGCGGCGCGGGCGTCCGCGGATCCGCGAGGAAGGCCTTGGACAGCGGGGGCCGGTCCGCGGCCACTCCCTCGTCGCTGCCCGGCTCCGCGCCGACCAGCAGGACCTCGCCGGCATGACCACACCGGCGCAACGCCTCGGCCGTGCGGACGCCGGCCAGCGAGGCCCCGACGATGAGAACGCGATCAGGCATGACCTTCCCCGCTGGAGGACACAGGTGCCGGCCGAGGACGGACCTGCCGAGCCGGCTGGACGGGACTGAACAAGACTGTCAGGGGGTGGCGGCGAGGAGGGCCTCTCAGCAGGCCGTCGATGCGGCGAGTCCTCTCCCTTGCGGGTGGACAACGAGTTCGCCCTCCTCGCCGAGCCCGAGCATGCCGCCGGCCTGTCCTGGAGGTCAAGGCCGAGCCGCCGGCGAAGGAGGCACGACCGTGACGAAGGTCGGGCACCGGCACCGGCACCGGGGCCGGCAGGGGAATCCCCCGGTGGTGTCGCGACGGGCGCTGGCACTGTCATGGGGTTGCGGTCGCCCGCTCGTAGTGGTGATGCCACGCGGCGGTGCAGCGCCAGCCGCGGCGTCGCCGGGCGCCCTGCCCTGCCCTGCGGATAGGTTCGACCTGTGATCCCGACTCCCGGCGAACGATGCCGCCGACGCGCGTGGCGCACGCCCCTGCCGCTGTTCACCCTGACGGTGCTCCTTGCGAGCTGCGGTCCCTCCTCCGGCGGGGTCGCGCTGCCCACCGACGGCGGTACGACCAGCGACACCACCACGGGTTCCCCGGTGGTGTCGGCACCGTCGTCCGGGGCGGCGTCGCCGGCACGCTCGACGGCGCCATCCACCGCCGAGCTGTCGCAGGCACCGTGCGAGGCGTCCGCACTGGCCGTCACGGCCGGCAGGGTGGATGCGGGCGCCGGGCAGCGATACCTGCCGCTGATCTTCACCAACACCGGGTCCGGGCCCTGCACGCTGCGGGGCTACCCGGGCGTCGCCGCGCTGGACCCCGGCGGGCGTCAGGTCGCCCAGGCCAGCCGCGAGACGGGGTTTCCGCTGCAGACCGTCCGGCTCGGGGCGGGCGGGTCGGCGTCGGCGCTCGTCCACGCGACCGCCGTGCCATCCGGGACGGCGACGGCCTGCCCGGGCGACTACCCGGCACTCCTGGTCACCCCGCCCGACACCACGACGTCGGTCCGCGTCACCGTGGCGTTGCCCGCCTGCGGAGGCCTCGACGTACGGCCCCTCGCGCCCGGCACGGCCGGCACGGCCGGCACCTGAGGACACGCGCGAGGCCAGAACTCGTCGCAGAGCGGCACGACCCCGAAGCTCGTCATCTCGGACAGCACCGCGCACGCTGACTCACAGCAACGGACCAACCGCGCCCCCCCACCGCAGTCCTGCCGGTACCCGCCGCAGCCCGCTACCCCGACCACGACCCGTCACCGGCCACCAGCCGCCGTGGCTGTTCGTCGCGGCTGCTTGAGGTCGTTTCGGGCGAGGCACTCGTCGGCCGCGGGGTCGTCTGCGCCACGGTGGCGCGCACGACAGGGTGGCGCAGGCAGCTACGGCAATGGGGGGTGTTTCGTCTGCTGTCGGCCGGGCGACCCGGGCTCATGTCAGGTGCCGGGCGAAGAACCGGTTCGCGTCGTCGCCCGCGAACTGCGGGACGCCGGTGTGCCCGCCCATGTTGGCGTGCAGTGTCTTCTCCTTGGAGCCGAAGGCGTCGAACAGGTCCAGGGCCAGCTGCCGATCGTTTCCTTCGTCGTCCCACTGCAGCAGGACGTGCAGCGGAATGGTGATCCGGCGGGCCTCCTCGAACATGGCTCGAGGCACGTAGCTTCCGGCGAACAGACCGGCGGCCACGACGCGCGGCTCGACCACCGCCAGCCGGATGCCGATGGCGATCACCCCGCCCGCGTACCCGACCGGGCCGCCGATCTCAGGCAGCGAAAGGAGGGCGTCCAGGACGGCCTGCCAGTCCGGGACCGCCCGTTCGACCAGTGGCAGCACGAGCCGTTCGACGATCTCGTCGTCGACCGGCTCGCCGGCCTCCACTGCCCGGCGCAGGTCGGCGCGGGCCTGCTCGGCGGCGGGGAAACGGGGCCGGTCACCGCTCCCAGGTAGCTCGATGGTGGCCGCGGCGAAGCCCTCCGCCGCGCAGTGCCGGGCCCGGGCCACCAGCCGGGGGTACATCCTGTGCAGTCCGCCGGGGTGACCGAGCAGGATCAGCGGCACCGGTGCGGATGCGGATCCCGGCGTCCACAGGATGCCGGGGATCTCGCCGAGAGCGAATTCGCGTTCGAGGAGATCCTCGTCGAGGCGCAGTTCGGAGGTGAATCGCATGGTCGTGCCTTTCGGGAGCACTCGGGAACGGCGCTCCCGGACGACCTATCGCCCGACCATGACCCCGGAGGGGAGCACCCACGTCGATACTGCGGTCACGGGTACCACCTCCTCGGTCTCTGGCACGGCCCGGGACAAACTAGCAGCGGTCGCCGTGTCCGCCAACACGTTCGTGCGCAGGCTCCGCACCGAAGATCACCACGAGCCGGCGAACCGGAGCCGCCACGCACCAGCAAGGACCTGGCGAACCTGCAGCTTGGCCCAACCCGGACGGCGGAAGGGACGGTGGAGATCAAGGACGGAGGATTACCCCGACGGCCGGCTCCGGGGTGGGCGGCCCAGCGGCCAGTTCACCCGGGCCGACCCCACCCACGTCCGCCGGACGGGGCGGGGTCGGCACCACCCGCGCCTGCCCTGGTCAGCCGCCGTAGCACTTGGGCGTGGAGCCCCTGCTTCCGTAGCAGTAGACCGTCCCGTTGTCGTTGATCCGGCGGTACGTGTGGTGCTTGTAGAAGTCCCATCCCGAGCTGGGCCGACCACCGCTGTCGGCACGCGCTGTCGGCACGGTGGCCTCGCGGCTGGGCCAGCTCACGCACGCCCCTGAGCTGGCCTCGTCGCGATATCCGAGATGTCCCCTCTGATCAGACCGGTCGCGTCGCACGGGTGGGTCGCGGTAGACAGGAGGGGTGTCAGCGCAGTCCCCCCGGACCCCCTCCCCCGCCGATCTGGCCCGAGTCCGGCTCCTGCCCACGCCGCCGCGGCCGTCGCGGGGCAGGCGGTCCGCCGAGATCGAGAAGGAACGCGCCCGGCGGGTCCTGCGGTCCCTGGTCGCCGACCCCGCGACGGACTTCACAGCCCTGGACGCCGACGGGTTCTCCGCGGCGCTGAGGTGCGCCTGCCAGGACGCCACCGTCAACGCGGCGCTGATCGCTGACGCCGCACGCCGCTTCGCCGACGGTACCCCCGCATCGCGGGACCTGCATCAGGCGCTCTTCGCCGCCGGGGACGACGACGGGTGGAACCATGCCCGCGACGCGGCGATGGCCGCCGTCGCCCGGCACCCCCACCTCGCGGTCGAGGTCATCCATCAGGAGGTCCAGCGCCTCGGCGCGCCGCCGATGCGCGTGACCGAGTCGGCCGGTCAGGGGGGCTTCACCGCGCGGGCGTCACTCGACCGCGACGACGTGACCGTCGAGGGACACCCCTGCTTCGACGTCAGCAAGAAACGGGCGGGCCAGAGGGCGGCGGTGTCGTTGCTCGCCGAGCTGGCCGGGATCGCTGTCCCGGCGGTGGCCGGGCCGGCGATGGCCCGGCCGCCGGGAGGGGGATCGGACCCAGCCCTTGGCCGGCGATCCGACGCGGCGGCCTCCACCCACGCCGGCACGACGTGCGCACCGGCTGTGCCCGCGATGAGCCCCGCGGATCTGGAGGCCTGGCTCGACCACATGGTCAGCCGGCCTGAACCCGACCCCGAGCTGGCCGACCAGCTGACAGCAGGACGCCTGACGGTCCGGTCGCTGTACCTGCTGCTCTTCGAGGCCCCACCGCGTGGATGGGCCCGCCACCGCGCCACAGCCTGGGACGCCCTCGCCGCCGCCCCCTCGCAGGCGCCGGGAGTCCTGTCGATGCACACCCAAGCCCGCTGCTGGCCCCCGGCCGGATACCTGGAGTCGGGCGAGCGGACCGCGGTCGCGTACGTGACCACGCCGGCCGGGCCGGTCGTGGGTGAACCCGCCGTCGCCGCCGGGATCCGAGCAGCCCGGGTGTCCGCCGCCCTTGCGCTGGTCAGGGACCTCGCGCCGGAGGTGGCGGGTGAGAGCGCACCGGACGTGCCCGCCTCCGGCGGCAATCCGGTGGGCCTTCTCAACGAGCGCGCCCAGCGGGGCGTCATCGCGGACCTGGCCTACACGCAGGACGCGACCGGTCCCGCCCACCGGCCGATCTTCACCTGCACCGCCAGCTGCGTCCATGCCACCGACCCGTACGCCAGCTCCGCCGAGGCCACCAGCAAGAACGAGGCGAAGGCGGCTGCCGCCGCAGGACTTCTCGAGCAGGTTCTCTGCGCCGAACGAACACACCTGGCCCGCCTCGCCCGTGCTCGGAGCGAACAGGCCCGAAGCCCCGCGGGCATCTTCACCCGGCTCCTGCGTGCCGGCTGCCCCGTGGACTTCACCGGCCGGGGCTTCCGGATCGGCGGTCACCTCCCCGAGCCGCTGGCGGAATGCGACCTACCCGTTCTCTCCGCCCTGGCGGTCCTGGCGACCCTCGACGGCCCGGTCCACCCGTCGACGCGGACCTGGGCGTCCGCCACGAAGGCAGCCCTGGAGGCGGTCGCCGCGCGGCGCGTCTACCCGGCACTGGACGCCGACGGCCGGGACCGCTGGCGGCTCGCCCTGGACGACCCGCCGGACCCTGCCGTCGCCGAGTTCCTCGACACGGTCGCGGACAGGCTGCTGCGCCCTCCGGGGGCCCGGCTCGTGATCGGGGACCTGCCGTACGCAGGACCCGCCCGCCTGCTCGAGCCGGACGCCGCCGACTGGGCCGACCGCGCTGCCGATGCCGCCGAAGGTGCCACCGCCGCGCGTCTGGTGATCCGCCTCGGCCCGCCCGAGGGCGACGGTCTGCCGCTCCGTGCGCACCTGCGCACGACCCGCACCAGCAGGATTCTCCCGTCCGGCGGGGACACGTCCAGCGAGAGCCTTCTCGGCCGCGCGGAGCAACGGCTGCTGCGCAGGGCCTGCCGCGACTGGC
The DNA here is from genome assembly GCA_036518955.1 of Kineosporiaceae bacterium. Classification (GTDB taxonomy): domain Bacteria; phylum Actinomycetota; class Actinomycetes; order Actinomycetales; family Kineosporiaceae; genus DATDMG01. The sequence goes on from DATDMG010000101.1 coordinate 5,332, forward strand.
CGCCGCTGGAGCGCGTCAGACGTGACGCGACGCTGGCCGGCGCGGAGGCCGCCCAGCTTCTGGGCCCGGCGGGGGAACGGCTCGCCGCGCTCGGGATCACGGCCGAATGGCCGGCCGGCCTGGTCACGGCCAGCGGCCTGGGGGCCCAGGTCATCGTCGCGTCCCGGACCTCCAGCGGTTCGGGTGCCTTCTCCCTCACCGACGTCGCGGACCTGACCTGGCAGCTCAGCCTCGACGGCGAGCCCCTGACGGACGAGGAGACCGAGGCGGCCGCCGACGCCGTCGCGGGTGTCGTCCGGATCCGCGGCCGCTGGGTCGTCATCGACGCCGAGACGCGGCGGATCGCACGCGATCGCCGTGCGGGCGGGCTCACCGGGGCCCAAGCCCTGGGCGCCGCGCTCACCGGCCAGGTCACCCTCGACGGACGGGACGTCGCCTGCACCGGGACCGGGCGTCTCGCCGATCTCGTCGCCACCCTGCGCGGGGCGGATTCCAGCCCGCACGACGGCGTCATCGGGCCTGACCAGGTCACCGTGCCCGACGAGCTGAACACGATCCTGCGGGCCTACCAGCGCCGCGCCGTGCAGTGGCTGGCGCGGACGACAGCTGCGGGATTCGGGGCGCTGCTCGCCGACGACATGGGCCTCGGCAAGACCCTCACAATGATCGCTTACCGGCTGTCCCGGGAGAGCACCGGGCCGTCGCTCGTCGTCTGCCCCGCGTCCCTGGTCGTCAACTGGGAACGGGAGTTCGCGCGGTTCGCGCCCGGCGTCACCATCCGGCGCTACCACGCCACCGGCCGGTCCCTCGCGAACCTGGCCCCCGGCGAGGTCGTCATCACCACCTACGGGACACTGCTACGGGACGCCGGGGAACTCGCCGCCGTGCCCTGGGACCTGGTGGTGGCTGACGAGGCGCAGCAGGTCAAGAACCACCGCTCGCACGCCGCCCGCGCGTTGCGGACACTGCGCCCGGCGGTGCGCGTCGCGGTGACGGGCACCCCCGTCGAGAACTCCCTGTCGGAGCTGTGGGCGATCCTCGACTGGACCAACCCTGGGCTGTTCGGCTCCCTCACCGCGTTCCGCGAACGGTTCGGGCGCGCCGCCGAGCGGGAAGCAGCCGAGCCCGACGCCGATCATGACGCCGCGCGCCGGCTCGGCCGGCTCATCGCCCCCTTCGTCCTGCGCCGCCGCAAGACCGACCCGAATGTCGCCCCCGAACTACCCG
>DATDMG010000102.1:0-2930 GCA_036518955.1 Kineosporiaceae bacterium
GGCGCACCGGGCACGATCGGACCGGACGGCGTCGCGGGCGCGCAGCCCGCTCCCGGTCACCCCGCAGCCGCCCCGGGGCACTCCGGACGTGCCCCTGATCACCCCGGTCCCGCGGCGGAGCCGGAGCCCGTGCCGGACGCCGCGACCCTCGTCGAGGCGCTCGTCTCCCGGACCGCGCAGCTTCTCGGTGTCACGGATGCTGCGCGAGCGGTGGCCGACCAGACAGCGGGCTCGGCACGAGCCGCGGCCTGCGCCGTCCTGGTCCCGGACGGCGCGGGCTGGCGGGTGAGCGGCGGGCACGGGCTGCGCGCGGCGGAGCGCTCCCTGGTGCTCGAGGCGTCGCACTGGCTGGTCGAGGCCTTGCAGTCCGCGGACCGCCCGATCCTGCTGCAGAGCTCCGACCTCGCCCGACGCCCGGGCGGAGTCCCCCTGGCCTCGTGGCGCCACCTGCTGGTGGCGCCGGTCCCCCGGACCCGCGTGTTCATCGTCCTCGCCCGGGCCGGGGACGACGAACCCTTCGGCCCCGAGGACGTGCACGCCCTCGCCGGACCGCTCACCCGAGCGGCGCCGATGCTGCGCGCCGCGATGCAGGTCAGGCACCTGGCACGACTGCTGGCACCGCTGCGGGACGTCCCGCCAGGGCCTTGACCCCGCCGTCCGGACCCTCCGGAACGGACTTCGAGCAGGGAGATGACGACGATGTCCGAGGTGCGCCTGCGTCTCGACAGCCAGTACTGGCCACTGGTGGCCCGCGGCTTCCTGCTGGCGCTCTGCGCGATCCTCACCACCGTGCGGCTGAGCACGAGCGGGCAGCCGCAGGGCCAGGCGGTGGCGCCGGCCCTGCTGCTGCTCCTGGTGGCAGCGCTGGGGACGCTGCCGCTCCCGGGATCCGTCCCGACCTGGCTGCAGCCGATGGCCGAGACGCTGGCCGCGGCGCTCGTCGTCGGGGCGCTGCCCGGACGCGCGGACTACTTCTTGCCGTACCTGCTCATCCCGCTGACGACGGCGGGGCTGAACGCCGGCCTCACCGCAGGCTTCGTGGCGGCGGGGATCACCACGGTCGTCATCCTGCTCACCCGGATCGTTGCCAGCGTGCCGCGGGACGTGGGCGGCGACCGCCTCGACCTGTCGCCCTGGTACGCCCTGTTCTTCTCGGTGGCACTGGTGTCCGCCTGGATGCGGCGGGTCGTCCGCTCGCAGGCCCCTGGCCTCGACCCCGCCTACGCCGATGCCCACCGGCTGCTGTCGGAGCTGCACGTGGTGGCCCGGCAACTCAGCCTCGGCCTCGACCCGCAGACCCTGGCGGCCGCCCTGGTCGACGAGTTGCTCGGCCTCGTCGGCGAGATCCAGACCACCGTCCTGGTGCGCTCCCCCGGCGGCCGGTTCGTGCCGCTGGTCGGCGACGTGCCCTCACCCGTCGCGGAGTCCGCGGTGACCGACGCGTGGCTGGCGGCCGACCTCGTCCGGCGCACCCGCGGCGGGCTCACCGTGGTGGCACTGCCGGTGTTGATGGGCGAGCGGGTGGTGGCCGTCGTCGTGCTGTGCGGCGAGCGCTCCCTGGACGACGACGTCATCCAGGACTGCCGCTCCGCGATCGCGCAGGCGGGCCCACGGTTGGCGTCCGCGCTGCTGTTCGACGACGTCCGCCGGCTCGCCACCGTGGACGAACGGATGCGCCTCGCCCGGGAGATCCACGACGGGATCGCGCAGGACATGGCCTCGGTGGGCTACCTGCTGGACGACATCGCCCGGGACGCCCCGCCGGACGTCGCCGACCGCCTGGCCGGGCTGCGCCAGCACCTGGGCGGGCTGGTGGGCGAGTTGCGGCTGTCCATCTTCGATCTTCGGGCCGGTGTGGACGAGACCGTGGGCCTGGCCCGCACCCTCGGTGACTACGTGACCCGGGTCGGCCAGCAGGCAGGCCTGGTGGTCCACGTGACGACGGACGAGTCCCCGCACCGGCTGCCGGTCGCGACCGAGGTGGAACTGTTGCGGATCGTCCAGGAGGCGGTGACGAACGTCCGCAAGCACGCGGGCGCCTCGAACCTGTGGCTGACGGTCTCGGTCGACCCGCCGCGGGCGACCGTCACCGTGAAGGACGACGGCCACGGGCTGGGCAGGCGTCGACCGGAAAGCATGGGCATCACCGGGATGAAGGAGCGCGCCCGGCGCATCGGAGCCGGCCTCTCGGTCCACAACCGGACCGACGGCCGACGCGGAGCCGTCGTCGAGGTGGTCATCGACCCGGAGAACCCACCCACCCGGCTGGGCGTGAGCGGCGGAGTTGCCACCGTGGAGCTGCCGACCGTGGGAGACTCCACATCGTCACCCCCCGTAGACAGGTAGTTTGCAGAGGGTGTTGGCATTTTGCGTCGGCGACCGCCTGACGCGAACGGACGGCCCGGCAACGGGCCGCAAACAGGAGGTGACCGGTGCCGGGCGACGCTCGCATCACCGTGCTGCTGGTGGACGATCACCAGCTCATCCGTGAAGGCCTACGCCGGGCGTTCGACCGCGCCGGCGACCTGCAGGTGGTGGGCGAGGCCGGGTCGGTCTCCGAAGCCATGAGCGCGCTCAACCGGCTCACCCCCGACGTCGTGGTGACCGACGTCCGACTGCCGGACGGCGACGGCATCGCGCTCGCCCAGCAGGCCCGGCAGTCCTCCCCGGACCTGGGCGTCGTCGTCCTCACGATGTACGCCGGCGACGACAAGCTCTTCGCCGCCCTGGACGCCGGCGCATCGGCGTTCGTCGGCAAGGACGCGCCCGCGGACGAGGTCGTCGCCGCCGCCCGGCACGCCGCCGCCAACCCGCGCGCGTTCACCGCCCGCGACCTCGCCGACGCCATGCAGCGCCGGATGCACGCGCCCGCCGGCCCCAAGCTCTCACCGCGCGAACGAGAGGTGCTCGAGCTGCTGGTGGACGGCCTG
>DATDMG010000103.1:0-17579 GCA_036518955.1 Kineosporiaceae bacterium
TACCAGTGCCTCCAACCCGCCGTCCCGGGCCATCTTCAGCCATCCGAACGCCGTCGACCTGGCCACCCCCAACGAAATGGCCGCGTCTTCGGGATGCACTCCCGCTGCGACGGCCCGGACGAGATTCCTCCGCATCTCCTCGAGATTCTTTCGAGACGTTGGCCGAGAGGGTTCCTTGGTCACGCCCATAGTATATGGCAGAATCTACGCGAAGTCTAGGAGTCTAGTTTCCTATTAGTATGCACTGGGACTGAAGGTTTACCCGGAAACGTCTTCTACGCCAAGAAGATCTCGGACATCGGCTTCCCGCTGAACGCACGGAGTCATGGAAGCCCCTATCTGAAGCCTGATGTGAACTTCCCGTCCGCGCTTCGCCGGCTACGGCTTGAGGGCAGCCGCGACTGCCGCGACCACGGGGTCGGCGCCCTGCTTGGCGTTCACGAGCAGATCGCGCGGGATGTCAGCGACCTCACGGCGAAGACGGTTCCGCATCCTGGCGTCGTGGCAGAACTCGGACAGACAGCGGACGAGCTCCTCGCCGTTATAGCTTATCCCACCTCCGTCCTTCACGAGCTGGCCGGTCGGTACGCCGGCCCGGAAGAGGATCGGTGTTCCGTAGTAGAGTGCCTCGTTCACCACCAGCCCCCACGCCTCGTAGATGCTTGGGACCACGAGCGCGCAGGCATTGGCCATGAGAGTGGCCTTGAGAGACGTATCCGCGTAACCAGCAAAACGAATCTTGCTTGTGTCGCCAGCCAACTCCCACAATTCGGCTTCCATGGGCCCCGAGCCTGCAATCAGGAGGGTCATCTCCCCCGTGTCGGCCTGCCGGAACGCCTCGATGAGCTCACTCGCTCCCTTCTCCGGGCGCAGGTAGCCGAGGAACAGTATGTACGGGCCAATGTCGGACAGTTGCTCCGGCATCTCCCCCGGCGCCGCGAGTTGGTCGATCGGCAGGATCTGTCGGCCAGGGAAGATCTTGGACGGATGGACTCCGGCCCGGGTTAGGAAAATGTCCGATGCCGCACCACTCATCGACACGAAGGCGCGGGCCTGCCGGTAGAGAATCTGCCGGTAGCCCCTCGTGACCAACTCGAGCAAGGGATATGTAAACCTAGGAAACGCGGCAGCGAACAATCGCGAGACCTCTGCCGTCCTCAGGACTTGCTCGCTCCAGATCACGACAGGACGACCGCGCAGACGCGCGTGGAGAGCGGTCAGTAGCAGCGTTGTGACGTTCTCGTGGTTCTCGACGAGAACATAGACGTCCGGTCTCGCCCGCCGCAATTCCCGCCAGACACCAATGTTGAGCACGAGGAGGCGCAGATCCAGGCCGCGCAAGGAACGATGTTCATAAGACACGCCCTCCACGGTGGGGGCCCACAGCCTAGCTCTCGATATCCCTTTACAGAAAAGGACCGTCAGGTCGACCACCCGCGACACCTCCTCGAAGATCGGCAGCCGGTACGGCGCAATCTCGTTGTGCACGAGCAGGACCCTTACCCGGCGCGATCTGTCGCCCTGGCCTGATGGAAACGAGTGCCGATCAGTCACGACATGCCGCCCGATGTCAGAAGGCGCCATAGCGGCATCAACGCCGCCACTGCGCCTAGCGACTGTCCCAGGATCCATGCCCAGCCAACACCTTCCAAGCCCATCATCGGCAGAAGCACCACAGTGGCAATCATCGTCGCCACCGCCATCATCCAATTAAGCAGTGCCGCCTCACGTAACCGACGCCGCACCAGCAGCAACGCGACCCAGACGTTGGTGATCGCGTCCGGCACAGAGGCGACGATGCAGAGACGAAGAGTGCCGGCACCGCGGTCGGCATAGAAGGTCCCGAAGACCTCCAGTATCTGGTGTGCGAAGACCAGGACCACGACGATGACCGGTCCCAGAAGTGCCGCGCAGACGGCGAGGGCGTGCGTGGCCTGAACCCGCAGCGCGGCCGCGTTCGCCCCCTCAGCGAATAGCGCCTGCGCGACGGAGGACGACACGGCGAAGAAGAACGCACCGATCGACCACGTGTAGTAGAAGACAGCGGCCTCACTCGGACCCAGAACCGCGACGATGAGTGGAGGGATCACGTAGGCCGGAAGCATTCCGCCGAGCGTCTCCAGCTGATAACCGAGCAACGCCCTGCCCTGCGCAAGGAACTGACGCAGCCCTGTGTGCACTCGCCATCGGAATGCGGGCCTACTGCGCCGCAGGAGGAAAACCATCGCCAGCAAGAGCGACAGCGCCAACGCGACGTCCCACGACAGCAGGATGCCGAGGACGCCGGGATGCACGCGAAAGATCAACGGGGCGACGAGAAGCGGAATCTTCGCTACGGCGAAGGTGGAGTTCCGGACGAGGTGCTGGTCGCTGCGTCGCAGCGAGACAAAGGCCGCGTCGAAGGCAAGTGCGTTCGTGGTCGCCGCAGCGCCGAACACGAACGCGGCCAGCACGGGCCCTTCACGCAGGGTGGCGAAGCGTTCATTCGTCATCGACAGCACCACGCCACCGACGGCAGCCAAGGCAGCTGTAAGAACGGTCGGGACGAGCAGACTCGCCGTGAAGAAAGAGTTCCACTGCGTCCTCGAATGGCGCAGCTTCGGCAGCATCTGCACGTTGATCGACGAGACGCCCATCGCACCGAGGAACGACGTCAGTCCGAACAGGCTGATGAATGCCGACGCGATGCCTACTGCTCGTGGGTCGTAGGTGTGCGCGGCCAAGCCCCAGTAGAGGTAGCCCAAGCCGGACGTGGCAACCGTGGTCCCCAGCAGGAAGCCGCTGTTGCGCAGCAGCGAGTGGTCCCGAAGCAACGCCAGACCCCGTCCTGCCAATGACGGCGGACGGTCAGGGCTGCGGCGCCGGTCTGTCCGGTGCCGAGCGCCCCCACTCACGGATCGCCCGCGCGGACTCCGGCCTTCGGGCTCGCACCGCACCAGGAGCCCGTCACAACGCTCGTCCGAGCTGCCCGGGGAAGGGGGCGGCGACACCGGCATGATCGACGACACGCTGGGACTCATCCGCCGCTCCGGGCCGATGATCGGATCGAGTGGTTCCCCCAGATCGCCCGCAGTTGTTCCTCTGCCACCGGCCTGATCACGGCAGGGTTTCCGGTAGCCCGGTGGAACGGCGGCAGATCCCGGGTCAGCACGGCCCCGGCCCCCACCACGCCGTACTCGCCGACCGTGATCCCGCCCAGGACGCTGGCCCCGGTGCCGATGAGGACGTGTGCCCCGATCTCGGGTGCCCCGTCCGTCGCCCCAACGCTGTTGCCGAGTGTCACGTGATGGAACACAAGTGCCGGGCCGCAGAACTGCGTGTCCTCGTGGACAACCGTTCCGAGCCCGTTGTGCATGAAGTTGACCCCGACCGGAATGTTCATGCGGACCGGAATGTCCGCCGAGAAGATCACCCTCAGGATGAGCTGCACCAGCCGAGCGAGCGTGGTCAACCCACGGACATGCAACCATCTACCCAGTCTCAAGATGGTCAGCACCTGCGAATGCTCGGGATAGGCGCCGCCTCCGGGTTCGGTCATCGCCATCACGCCGGTCTCCGAAGCGTCGCCTCGAACGTGCGAGATGGAGAGGAGCGGCCGTTGGCGAGGCCGTCGACCAGCAGCCCAGCCTCACGAGCCGCTACAAGCAACTCGCGAAGGAGCTCGATCCTGTTGCCTCCCGTCACGATCCAGTCATGAAAGGTCATCATCGCCAACGGTGCCGGTGTCCGAACAAGTGATCGAATGGCAGCCCGGGCATATTCCATCTGCGGGGACGGTGTGAGCTCCCGCGGCAGCGGGAGCCCCACGAGGTCGCAGTCCAAGGGGGCGAAGACCGGCACCTCCAGCAGCCCCTCCTGGAGGAAAGGCGCACGCGACGAGGCCAGCCACCGGAGCCTGCCCAGCAGTGAGCCGCCGAACTCCAGGCGGCTCACGTGCAGGACGTTGATGGCAAACGTCGCGAGACGGCTCCTCGAGATGCGCGGCCGGCCGTCCCGTCCCCGACGCCAGGCCCTCCTCCACCGAGGGCCGGCGTCCGGGCGGAAAATCTCGACGGGGTGCCGCAACTCCAGGTTCGAGATCCACAGATAGCCCTGCCGACGCAGGATGTCGTTGATCTCCTTGCGGTAGAATGAGGGCTCCAGCAGGTAGGGCGCGCGGAAGCACCGCGGGCGGACTCCGGTTAGGTCTTCCAGAACGCGCTGAACCCGAGTGAGATCCCGATCGAACGCGGCCAACCCTTCCTCGGTGAGTCTGTCCAGATGCTCGTGGTGATATCCGTGCAGGCCGATCTCGTGGCCAGCTTCAGCGATCGTGCGGATGACGTCCGGCTGCTCGTAGACAAGACGCCCGACAACGAAGAAGACCCCGTGCGCGTCATGTTCGGCGAGCGTTGCCAGAATTCGCTGTGTGCTCTCCACCAGGTCGTAGTCCTCGGCATACGGCATGCCGTGCGCACCCTCGTAGTCGAAGCACACCAGGAGCCGCTCCGGTCCGGTTCCTTCACCCATCATGTGCCTACTCACCATCTCCTCACGGTTCGGCGCCGGCTCACATGCCGGGCGTCTGACACGGTCGATCCGACGCTCGGAGATAGAGCGTCAGGACGTAGGCTTTCTCCGAGCGGACGTGGATCGCGAACCTGTGGAGACAGCCGTCGTTGGCGGACGCAGTCCCCACACGTACGTTCCGCGCCTGCCCGGTCGGGACACGAACGTGGGTCACCTGATTTTGGGCGCCGTCGTCGCGCTTCAGGGCAACCGAGTAGTATCCGTTTCCTCCGTCCCTGTTAGCTAGACGGATAACGATCGGCATACCTTCGCCCGCCTTCAACTCGACCACGCCGTGGGTCGAGGCAATCGGCTCAGCGAAGGAGACGGTCGAATACGCCTGGTTCGCGACTATGGGGATCCCTCGACCGAGAACGACGGCGAACACAATCATCGCCACGGTTCCGGCCACCACGACGACAGAACCGACCGCCCTTTCGCAAGGCATCGCAAGGTGGGGACGCCGCTTGCGAAGCCCGGCCGCCAGCACTGCCTCGACGGTGACGACGGTGGCTGTCAGCGAGACCGAGAGCCGCGTGATACCGACGCTGGCGCTGAGTCCGAAGGCCTCTGCGGCCGACGCGAACGTACCGAGCGCGAGAAGCATCGGGGTAAACCCTTGTGGCTTTTCAGTGGGCAGCAAGGCCAAGCCGAGCGCCGCTCCCTGCGCCAGCAACAACAGCACGACTCCGACCGCGGGTTGTATGAACGGCACCCGCGCAACAATCACTATGGCCGACAGAACCGCAGCCCCACCCACGAGCAGTAGGTCGGTCTGCACCCAGGCCCGTCGTACTCTCACCGCCATGACGCCCTCGCGTACGCAGGGTCCAGCCTATAGATCGTGATCTGATCACTGTCGTAGACACGGGTCGTGTATGGGCTGTTCACCCACCGCTCCAGGACCTTGGCGGCGACCGGATGTACTGTCTGGCCGGGCGGGAGCTCACCCGGAGCGATGTATGAGCCCAGCATCGGCGACCACCTCTGCAGGTTCTTGTCGATGACCAGATAGCGGAATCCCTGGTCGGCGAGGGACCTGACAAGGGGGGCCGTCGGAGGGTTCTGCGTGACGTAGAAATCGAGTACTGGCCCGTCGGAGGGTGTGGCGAGCCTCGTGCCTGGGATCGCCTGGTACAACACCCCGTTGTAGCGGTCCACGACGACGCTCGAGTCGTCCGGATCGATGCGTCCCCACCAGGAAGCGGCGTCGACCATGTTCGCTGTTACCGAGCGCGCGTCAGAACCGAAGATATAGGGCCCAGGGAATCGGTACGGGACGTTCTGACCGGCGGCAAGATTACCGATCGTCAACAGGCAGAGCACGCTTGCAGCGGCTGGGCCGACCAGGGCGGCCCTGCGGTGGAGGCCGGCCAGCACGAGTCGAGCCAGGACGACGCCCACCCCGACGTACGTGAATGCCCACGAACGTCGGGCCAGTTCCGACCCCGCAATGGTCAGCACTAGCGGAATGCTGAGTACATACACGACCGCGACCCAGTGCATAACCACCGTCAGTCCCCGACCGGACAGCCGCGTGAATGCTCTGGTCGCCACGAACTGCCATACCAGCAAGAGTGCGACGACAATGGGCGCGGCCATCGCCGCATAGCGCTCGTACGAGGGAATTTGGCTCCCCGCGAACGGCCGCCGACCGCCTTGGCCATCCGACGAGGGCATGATCATGCTTTTGAACTGCGCGACGACGTCCCCGACCGGCGAGCCCAGGTACTCGGACGTCTCCGGCGCAATCAGACGCACGTAGGCGATCAATCCTGTGGAAACCGCGAGAGCGGGAAGCGCAAGCCAGATGATCCTCTCCCAGTGCGGGTCTCCACCGCGGACGACCCGGACCACGGCAGCCGTGGTCAGCACGACCACGCTCAAGATCAGGATTCCGGACAGAAACGCCGTGGAGAGATGATGGGTCACCGTGCTGAGGCCGCCCACGAAGATGACCATGGCCGCCCACAGGGTCCGATCACGGGACGTCCGCGCCCGAAAGGTTCTGGCCGCGAAGTACAGCACCCACATCACCAGAGTGACGCCCAGAGACTCGTAGGCGAACTGCGTGTCGAAGTAGATCCACTCCGCGTTCGTCATGTAGATCGCCGCCACGATGCCGGCCCCTTGGGGAGGCAGCATCGTGCGCGCCAACATGTAGGCGGCCAGAGCACCGAGCACGTGCACGACCGCGACAACGATCTCAGCCACCGTCCAGCTGCTGAGTCCGGTTGCCTGCACGATCACGCCCGACAAGGCGTGAAGACCTGGGTAATACTGCACTATCGGCACCGCGTCGTTCGCAACGTATAGGTGGTGCCCAGAGACCACCTGATTGAGCTGCACCCAGTGAGCCCGCTCGTCATAGAACAACGGCCCCGAGGCATTGCGCAGGTACTTGGGGGCGAACGTGAAGAGCGCCAGCCCGGCAACGACCAGCTGGCGTTCACCTTCTAGGACCTTGCGCGAGCACAATCGGTGAACCAGAGGACCGGCACCGGAGATGATTCCGGCCCAGAAGGTCAGGAAGTATCCGCTTTGAGCAGAGGTGGAACGCAGGGACTGGTGGTAGGACAGCGCGATCAGTGCCACGCCGAGAGACGGGGATAGGGCTAGCAGGGCCAGGCGCCGCAGATTCGGAATCGTCTCCCGGATCACGCCGTGACCACGCAGCGGGCGCCGACCAGGTCCACGCTCGCTACGCGTCGCCGGTCGCATCGGTGTCGTTACTCCCATCGGGCCACCTCGCTCCGGCTCCGGGGAAGACGCCTGTAGAGGGTCGACCACTGGTCCAGGACGGCGTCGAAGCCGAACCGCACGTAGCGAGACCGGGCATTGACGGTCATGATGGAGCGGAGCCGATCCTCCGCCAGCACTCGTCGAAGTCCTTCCCGAAGGGCCGCCGGGTCACCAGGAGGTACCTTGAACCCGGTCTCGCCGTCAGCAACAGAGTCTCGAAGGCCGCCCACGTCGCTCGCTACAACCGGGCACCCGGCGGACATGGCCTCCAGGGCCACGAGCGGCATGGGGTCCGCCCAGAGACTCGGCACGACCCCGACAGTTGCGTACCGCCAGCAAGCCATGACGATCTCGTGGGGCACGCCCAACCGGACGACGACATGCGGGTCGTCGGGAACCTGCCACCCGGTCTTGGGGATACCGAGCATAACCAGCGACACTCCAGGCAGGCCGCGCACCGCCTCGAGCAGCACGTCGACCCCCTTGTGGGCGGACAGTTGCCCGGCGTACAGCACGAAAGGCCCATCGGGCAGGAAGTCCGGCCGCTGCGGGTCCCGGGCGGAGAAGTCGGCCAGGTCGAGCGCAGGAGGAATCACCTGGGGTGTGGGGAGGCCCAAGGTGGAAGCCAACGTCGAGGACACTGCTGCACTGACGGCCACGACGGCGTCGGCTCGACGATATGAACGGGCCATGACGCGAAGACCGGACGACAGCACCGTGGACTTCGCGCGCCCGTACTGATCCGTCGCGCACCGGACACACCGCACAAGCGCTGGTCTTCCGCAGGCTTCTCCCGTCCCGTCGTGTTGATTGGTCTTCCGGCTGCAGAAAAGGCCATAGTCGTGGGCGTACAGCACGGTGCGCACCCGCGGATGGCGGCGGGCCAGCACCAGCCAGCTATTTGCCAGCCAAGAGTGCGCATGCACGACGTCGGGATTGAACTCGCGTACCACGTGCTCCAGGCCCGCTGCGACTCGGAGATCAGGCGCTGTGGGATGGAACGGCCGAGAGGCGTCGGCGTGCAGTCCGGGTATAGCGGCCGACAGCGAGTCCAGAGTAAAGATCTGGACGCCGGGGGTCGGGGTCGCCCCGCGGATGAGGGTCGCCACCGCAGCTTCAGCGCCGCGTCGAGCCAGGCCCGAGCTGAGGTCCTGCACGACCCGTTCCAGCCCTCCGAGGACGGGTGGGTAAAGATCGGACAGGTGCAGCACCCGCAGGCCTCCGATCGAGGGAGTGGCGCTCACGCTGCACCGACCAGGGCGTAGAGCTGTCGGGTCCTGGCTGTGATTTCGGCCCAACTCGGCAAGGTCGACCTGTCACGTGGCCGTCCCAGGACCAGAGCCTCGCGAAGTGCCTTGGCCAAACTGTCGGCGTCACGGTCAACGAGGACAGCTGCGGCGTTGTCTGTCAGACGTAGCACTTCCCGGTGCGAGGGCAGGTCCGATGCCACCACCCGCGCGCCCGCCGCGATGCCATCGGCGACCGACAGTCCGAAAGCCTCGTGTTCACTGGCCGACGCGACCACAGGCGCCCTTGCCAGCACGGCGTCGAGCGCGTCCCGCGAAACACGGCCCAGGAACAGCACTCGATCTCTCACATCGAGTTCCGCTGCCCGCCGCTCCAATTCCGGTCTGGCGGGCCCCTCACCCACGACAACGAGGCGCGTCGGCGGGGACAACCGAGTCAGCGCCTCGATCAACAGATCGTTGCGCTTGTACGTCTCGAGCCTGCCGATGGTGACGACGTCATCGTCGGTCACTGGGCATGAGTGGACAGCCTCGGGAGACGGGGCAGGCGCAGAGGCACCGTTCGGGATCACGTGTACCCGCTGTGCCGCGGGGAAATCGCTCCTGAATAGCTGGGCCTCAGCCTGGGATACGCAGATGATCACAGCTGATCGATCGACCACCCGCCGGCCCACCAACCTGTACGGCTTATGCAACAGCGCGCGGAACCGTGTGTGACCCGTTCCGTGGTAGTGAGGTGTGAAGATCAATCGGTCTATCCCGGCGAGGAGAGCGTTCACGCCCACGAGCGTGTGGTAGCTCTGCACATGGACGACGTCGAACGCTCCCCGGGATTGCCGAAGAAAGCCGCTCAAGGCCATCGAGTAACGATAGTCGGGCGTCGCCACGGTTAACGGAAACCGACGCACAACCACGTCGGACTCCTCGACAAGAGGATGCGCTCGGTCGAGGCGGTGCGTCACGACGGTGACTTCGTCACCGCTCTGCGCAAGACCTGTCGCCAGCTGTGCGACATGGTGCTCCACGCCTCCGACAGCTGGAGCGTAGCTGGAGACCACGAGCGCAACCCTCATGACGCGGCCCCGACCGAGGCGGAACCGGTCACGTCGCCGACGTCGACCTCATGGCGTCCGTGCGTCCCCCGCACCCCCACCTGGTCCATGATCGAAAGGTGAGCCGCGACGGTCCGCTCCCATGAGTGCGGATCAGCGAACCTCCGCCCGCACATCGAGAGGAGCACCTCCAGGCCGCGAGCGATGTCGTGCGGATCCTGAGGGCGGGTGAAGACGGTGCCCTCATAGTCGCGCGCAGCGGATTGGAGACCGCCGACGTCGGACACGAGCACTGGCAGTCCAACACTCATGGCGATGTGCAGCGGCCCCGAGGCGGACGAACGGCGATAGGGAAGCGCGACGGCGTCCGCCTGCCCGAACAGCCGGCCCACCGCGTCATCACTGACGTACTCGTTGATGACCTCGATACGGTCCCGCCGCGGGCTTGCCTCGACCGCACGCTGCGGCGCCGTCCAGCCCTCCCAGGTCTCCCCCACGATCAAGAGTCGGACGTTGCAGGCCAGCTCGTCCGGCAACAGGTCGAACGCGGAGATCAGATCCTCGACACCCTTGTAGGGCCGAATCACCCCGAAATACAGGACTGTCCGAACCGTCGCCGCGTCCGGCGGAGTCGGCGGGGACTCGGCCGGCCCGATGACGGTCTCATCGTCCCCCGAGAGATCACTCGGCTCGGAGGGCATCAACCGAAAATGATCGTACGGGCCGTGCGGAGTGATCCGCACTGGCCCGGCCAGGTTGTACGCAGCACGCACTTGCCCCAGGTCGAACTCTGAGTGCAAGACATGGCCATCGACATGGGCGAGCAGGCGACGCATTCCCCACGTCACATACTTCCTCACGCCCAGCAGTCGGGCCTCTCCGGTGTCCTGGACCTCGTGCCACTCCATAATCACGCGAGTCCCACGGGCTTTCGCCAAGACGCTCAGCAGCAGATAAGTGTGGAGAACAGCACCCGTCCACCACTGCAGCACCATGACGTCTGGCCGCTCACGACGCAGGAACCGGGCGGCGTGTACGACGGAGGGACCCCAGTACCAGTCGACGCCGTCCAGCACATGCACGCGCTCGTTGTACTCGAGGTCATTGACCTTTCGGCCAACCCGTCGGCGGCCGGGGTAGAGCCACCGCGGCACGAGTCGGCGCATCAGGAGCACTGACGTCGCGGCGTTCTCGGCAACAGCGTTGGCGAGCCTGCACGTGTAGTAGCTGATGCCAGACGTGAAATGCCAGCCAGAGCCGACAATCATGATTCGCACGGCATCCACCTCGGGCGGAAGGTCCGGGTCAAGATCACCGGAACCTCCGAGAGTCGGCGGCTTCGCGGTCGCTCCCCCACTGCTCCGGGAGTCGGTCACACTTGGGTCCTCTCGTCGGCAAGTTAAACCTGGAAGGGGCGGCAAAGGCGTTTGCTGAGTCACTGCGAACCGAGCTATCCCGCTCCACCGGTGACCAGGACCTTCAAGCCTCTTCCGCCCTCAACCGAGCCTTCGTCGTTAGGCGACCACGGTCTTCGGGTGACCATGCACACGCTTCCGGAGCGACTGAACGAGGTGCCCGCTGATGCCGCCGTGGTGATGGCGCACCACGGTCCGCAGGACGCGCGTCCCGTCCGTGACCGCATTCAAGTTGGACCGCCCCGCGCGTCGCGGCGACTCCAGACTCGGAACCTCAGCCACCCGCAATCCCGCCTGGGTCGCCCGCACCACCATTTCGGCTTCGATCTCAAATCCTGTCGCGGTCAGGTTGAGATGTGACAGGTACCGACGGTGAAATGCACAGAACCCGTAGCACAAATCCGTTAGTCGGGAACTGTACAAGGAGTTGAAGAGGCCCAATAATGCACGGTTACCCCATCGCCGCGCCGGCGTGATATCCAGGGAACCACCCCCACCCATGAACCGGGAGCCCTTTACGAAATCGTAGCCGTTGGACAGAAAGTGCAAGAAGTGCGGGATCTCCATCGGCGACATGCTGGCGTCAGCATCCATCATGACAATGACGTCGCACGTTGCGGCCAGGAACCCGGTACGCAATGCACTGCCCTTCCCAGTGCCTTCCTGGGTCACGACGCGCACATCGGGACGACAGGCCCTCGCCGTTATCACGGTCGCATCGGTGGAATGCCCATCCACCAGGATAATCTCGTCGACGCAGTTCGGCACCTGTGCAAGAACTCCGGCGATATTCGCCGCCTCGTTCTTGGCTGGGATCACCAGAGTCACTGACATGCGCCGGCCGGGCAAACCCCCGTCGTCCGTCCTGGGCGAACGAGCGCCCTGCCCGTCGTGCGAGACGGTCACACCGAAACCGTGGTGAGCATCGATGGTCGATCGCTCCCCAGCCACCAGCGGCGCCGGAAAACCATTGTTCTCCACGAGAATTCCCTTCATTCCCTGTTCCGAATGTTGTCCAGATCGCCCCGCCACCTGCCGTGCGCCCCATCCGGTAGTGACGGCCCCGCGATCAACGCTTCATTAAGAGCAGGAACGCACATAGGTGCGGGGCCCGAGGACAGATACCCGTCGAATGACTCCGGCGGGCAGACCGGCGCACCTGGCCGCCCTGCGGATCGCCTCGGGACCGGACGCCTCGAGCAAGCAGAAGGTGCGCGTCCGTCGTCGGTGACGCAACTGTGGAGCCAGGTCACCCCGGCGTCTCTCGTAAGAGCCGGCGATCACATCGATCGCGGTCTCTTCCAGGAACGAGCTGAAATCGTCGACAAAATCACGTTCGACAAGGTACCTCGGCATCGGATTTCCACCCCCTTGTGGCTCACGAATGGAGCCTATGGGTGGCTATCTATCTGTCTCATCGGCATCGGTACCCATCTTCTGGGTCGGCCATACCTAGCTACGCCAGGTGTTCGCTCAGTCACTCGCCCGCATCGAGGTCCGGGCCCCAGTGCCGTTGGAAGATCCGCGCGAAGATCCCGACCAGGTTTGTCCACCGCCAGGTGCGCATCGCTCACCCCCGCACCTGCGCCCTGGCCAGAGCCAGGACCGGGGCCGGGGTCGAGCGGGTTGAACGAGGCGGGGTGGGGCTGGTCGGGGTCGATGATGTGGACCCGCCCGGCCGTGTCGACGGGCAGGCGGTCGAGGATGTCCAGGATCAGGTCCCCGCGCGGGTCGATCACCACGGCGCCGCGGTGGGCGTGGACGTCGGCGAGGATCATGTTCAGCGGCAGGGTGGACTTCCCGGCACCGGTCTTGCCGATCAGGTGGACGTGCTGGCGGGCGTCCGGGACGGCCAGACCGACCGCGTGCCGGCCGATCTGGGCCCGGCCCAGCACCTTCACCCCGTGGCCGCCGGACGGCACCGCGACCGGCGCCGGGCGGGCGACCGCGCGGGCGCGGTCCAGCCCGGGCACGGCCTCGTCCAACGGCAGCCCCGCCAGCACCCCCAGCTCCTCCACCGTGGCCAGGAACCCGCGGCGCAGGCGCCGCCCGGCCAGGGTCTGGACCGGGGGGCATCCGCATCCGCCGCAGCCGGTTGGGGCGGGTGTAGGTGGCCGACGCCGACGCCAACCCGTGCGCCAACCCCGTCAGGCGCTGGCTCGCCCGCTCCCGCAACGCCTGCCGTTCCGGCCCGGCGTGCTGTCGTTGGACCCGTCGCCGTCCTCGCCGCCGTCCCGCGGGCGGGGGTACAGCGGCGGAGCGTGGAGGTGGCGGTAGGTGGGTGGCGACGGCGTACCGGATCGCGATCTCGTAGTGCGGCACGGCGGTGACCTTGTCGACGACGTACCGGCGGCCGGCCTCAGCGAGCGGATCCCGCACCGCGCCCCGGCCCGCGGCACCGGCGGCGCCGCGGGCCGGGCGGCCGGGCAGGAACGCCTCCAGCAGCCACGGCAGCGGCGTTACGGCGACCTGGGCGAGCAGCCCGACGACGACGGGCGGGTCGGTGCTCGTCCGGCTCGGCGGTCTACCCGCGTGCGCGGTGCCGGCGCGGCGGGCAGCCCGGACCCTGGCCGCCGAGGCCGGCCGGGCGAGGATCTGCACGTACGCGCACTCCCGGGCCCGCACGCCCGCTCCGACGGCCAGCACGGCCCGCAGCGGGTCGGTGTCATGGTCGGTCCGCAGCGGGATCACGTCCGGGTGCTGCGGCCACAGCGCCCCACCGGCGTCCACCAACTCGACCACCGGCCCACCGACGTCCGATCCGATCCCGGGTCCGATCCCGGGTCCGGGGTCGGGTCCGGGGTTGGGGTCGGGGCCGGTGTCACGGGCAGGAGCGACGGGAACGCTGGGGACGGGCGACCCGGCGGGGGTAGTGGTCCAGGTCGCGCCGGGCCATGCGGCGGTGATCGCGGCCTCGACCGCGCCGGGTGGGATCGTGGCCGCTACCCGGACCCGGATGTCCAGGCGGCGTTCGGTCCAGATCTACTCCCACGCCACGTGCGGGGTTCCGTAGACCCAGCGCCGCCAGATCGCCGGCGTCAGCACCCCGGTCAGGGTCCGCCACAGCTCCACCGCCGACCCCGCCTCCAGCTGCGGCGGCGCGGCGATCGTCACCCAACGAGCCTCCCGCGCCCACCGGGCGTGCCGCCACGCCGCGACCCGGTCCCGGACCGCGACGACCAGGACAGCCACCACCACGACAGCGGCCAGCCCGACAACGGTGACCACTCCCCACGACGGCTGACCGAGGACGATCGTGAAGACGAGCGTGCCGGTGCTCGACGGACGCGTCACGACGTCCTCCCAGCGTCATGCGTCCCTGCCGGACGTGTCCCTGCCGGACGTGTCCCTGCCAGGGCTGTGCAGGCGGTGGTCGCCTGGTTCCCGGTGCCGTGGCCCGTGTTGGGGCCGGAGCAGACGTGATCCTCCTGCGGTGATGCCACGGCACGGAACGGGATCGGGGTGGCCCCCGCGATCAAGAGGGCTTCGCCTTGTGGTACGTGGAGCAGCAGCCGGGCTTCGCCGGCGGTGAGGCCGAACGCCTGTTGGACGGCGTCGATCGCTTGCGGTGCTTGGCGCATCAGGATCTGGGTGGCGGCGTTGGAGACCACGGCAAGGCCGAGGTCGGAGCCCAGGACGTCGGCGGCGTCCTGGGTGACCACGGTCAGCCCGGCATGGCGTTTGCGGGCTGCTTTCGACATCCGGAAGAGGAACTTCGCGCCTTCGCCGTCGCGCAGCAGCATCCACGCCCGTCGACCACGACGAGTCGCCGCACCGGCCCCGAACCGCGCGCCGGTCGGGTGGGCCGGGATGCGCGTCCGGCTGGGCGCCCCGCCGTAGGACCGGTCGACGCGCTGCTGGCGCTGGATGCGGTGTGGGGCGACATCGACACCGGCGACGCCACCAGGAGAAGATCGGGTCGTACAAGAACAACGGGCGGGAATGGATGCCCGCCGGGCGGCCCGAACAGGTCAACGTGTACGACGTCATCGACCGCGAGACCGGCAAGGTCACCCCGTACGGGGTCTACGACGTGACCACCAACACCGGGTGGGTCGGGGTGGGCACCGACCACGACACCGCCGCGTCGCGGTCGCCACCATCGGCCACTGGTGGGACCAGATCGGGCAGGCCGCCTACCCCGACGCGACCCAACTGTTGATCACCCCCGACGGCGGCGGGTCCAACGGCTACCGCACCCGGCAGTGGAAGACCGAACTGCCGCCCTAGTCGGCGACCACGACGCCGCCAGCGGCCCTGGTGGTGATTCTGCCGGACGGGTCGCTCATGACTGCGTGCCTCCCGTGGCCTCGACGGTTCCGCGGTCCGACCGGCTGGCGGTGCAGCGGGCTCCCCGGCGTGCTCCAGGTCAGCAGCACGATGTTGCTCTGACGGGGGCGTCATCACACGGGTTGCCACCCCTCGGCAGACGCGCGGACGTACGTGGACCACAGCGCGGCAATGTCGTCCCCGGCTCGCGCTGTCCAGAACTCATCGCTGTACGTGCCGTTGCGAAGAGCCGCGTCGAGGTCCTGAACGACGCCATCGCCGCCCGCGTCGACGGTCCAGGCCAGGAACCGGGCCGTGGCCCGATACCCGTCGGTGCGGGTACTGCCGCGTTCATGGCGGGCGATCGACCACCCGCAGGCCGCGTTGTCCCTGCCGAACCGGTACCGCGCGTAGTCGGCGACGCCCTCGACCCAGTGCCACCAATGGGCATACGTCTCAGAGGAATACGCCTGCACGATGTGGGTGACCTCGTGGGTGACGATGTCGAGGTCGCGGGGGTGGGCGCGGGCATAGGCTGCGCTGACGGTGATGACGCCGCCCCCGGCGGCTGCGGGGCCGTCGGTGTAGCCAGGGTCGACGACGAGGCGGATCCGGGTCGCCGTGGCGGGATTGAAGAAGTCGGTGATGGCCGGGACGACGTGGGTAAGGGTGTCGAGGTAGCCGTTGACCGTAGCGGCGGGCACCTTTGGGTCCAGGACGCGGACCGCCACGTCCGGTCTACGGGGTCCCCTGGACCTCATCGCCCACCTCGCATCGATTGATCCCGTTCGCGCTTCGATGAAGCATGCTGCCACCGAACCGGTCTCCGCGCCGGCCTCGACGAGCCGGTCGAACTGGGCGTGCACGCTGGTGGCGTCGGGCGCGCACGCGACAAGCAAGGAGCCGCTCTTCGGCGAGATCAATACTCTGGGCAACACGCTGACATGCCGCCGTCAGGGTGCCTCATTGCGCAGCGGATGTCACCAACAGTGACGGGGTCGTTGCCGTGACGTACCCCAGCACGGGCGCGAAGAACCCGAATGTCAGTCCCGAGGCAGCCGTCACGGCTCGCCGCACGGCCGCCATCCGCGACCTGTCCGGGCCGGTGAGGACCACCTGCTCGTCGAGCACCAGCAGCGACAGGTAGGCTGGCAGCAGGGCCAGGTTTCCCGCATCGAGGGCGACCAAGGCGCCGTTTGAGAGCGCCGTTCGCATCGTTGGCTGGTCCACGCCCGCCCCCGCACCAGATCGCGACCGGACAGCCGCACCCATCCTGGCCGCCACGGCCCGGGCAGGCCCAGGATGCAGCACGTCGCGCAGGTCGCGCGACCCCCGGCGTCATCTCCACCCGGCGCCGCTCCTGCTGCGCGATGCTCCTGGTGTTACCGAACGTTGCGCGGCCCGATGGATGCGGCACCAAAGACTTCGAGCTGGACCGCCGAGGCTGCGGTTCGCGTCGGCCCTGATCTCTTCGCGGCTTACCGCTGCCATCAACGGCGACGCTGCTGACGTGGCGATTCCGGGTCCGCGGCAGCGACCGCGGACCGACGCCAGGGTTCCCAGGGATGCGAGCGTATGGCGCACTCGCCCAGCATCAGGTCGGGAAGCTCCCTCAAGGAGGGCGCCGCGCGTACCAGGTGCGACAGGTGCACAAGTCGGACGTCCTTTGCTGGCAGGTGCGCGTGCTCACGGTCGCACAGCACTTGCCAGTCCTCGCCGCGTCTCTCATCACGCTCGCGGAACACGTAGGCGACAGTCGCGCCGTCCTGCAGGTGCGCGCAGGAGAACACCATCTTGTCTGCGGGGGCTGGCATCACCCAGTCCGGGTCCCGAGCGAGCGCGCCTGTGCGGCTGCTCGGGACGCGCCAGGATTCGGGTTGGCGGTCGCGGGCCAGTTCGTGCGCGCCCGGCTGCCACGGCCAGATGCCATCCAGGTCGGTCCAAACAAGCTGGACGGCGTCCGTGGGCCTGCGGCAGGGCTCCGGCGCGGACACCGGTTTGCGCAATGGTCAGGTCGGTACCCCCGGCGGGACACCCACCATATGCACACACGGCCAGCGCGACGACGCGGTCGCAATCAGCAGATCATGGACACTGCCCATGAGACGACCATGAGCCCGCCAGCAGAAGCCCTAGACCGCCGCGGTGTGCGCGACGAGCGCGAACGCCGCGTCCTGAGTCGCCAGTTGGACGACGTCAGACGATGGCCGGCTGAGCGACTCCCTGATCTCAGCCTCCGCCCGGATGGCCTGCTCGATCGCGCCCACGGTTCGCGCGGGGTCCTTCCGGTGCGCCTCGGCAAGCCA
>DATDMG010000104.1:0-26455 GCA_036518955.1 Kineosporiaceae bacterium
TGTCGACGCAGAGGCTTCCCTCGATCTGCCTGATCATGTCGTCGACGAAGGTCACGTCTTGGTCGCCGGCGTTCGCCCATCCCCTGCCGAGCCCGTCGGGCGCCACGAGTATTGCGCTGTTCTGGGACAGCTGCTTGAGCCCGTAGTAGGCCCACGGGTCCCCGTCGGTTCCGCCGGAGGAAACGTCGTTGGCGGTGCCGCCGAACCAGTGGAATGCGAATATCAGGCGGTATGGATGGTTACTGTCATAGTTGTCGGGCACCCTCAGGTTGTAGCTGCGGTTCATGCCGCGACTTTGAAGGGAATGCGTACCGCTCGCCAGCATGGGCGTCCTGCCGCATCCCGTGGCGGTGCCGTCGTTGGGCGCGGCGACTGCGGGCGAGCCCAGGCCGCCGGCGGACGTCGCGGCGCCCGCGGCCAGGGTCACGAGCGATGCGGCGGCTGCGGTCACCAGCCACCGTCGGGAACGGTTCCAGCGCATGGTTTCCCTCATTCAGATCATGCTTCGTTGTGGAAGGGATCACACAAAGGTAACTGGCGCTCCGTGAGGTCCACGTCGGACGGTGGGGGCTGATGTGGGTCATGTCCGGAAACTGCCCCGCGCCGTCCTCAAAGGGAAGAGGGATATCCGCGTTGGCTAGTGCTTTGGTGACTTGATGGTGAGAACCTTGATGGTGAGAACAGCATGCGGCTCGCCCGGTGCACGGGCCGGGGCGACCGGGCTGGTTGAGGTGCTGGCGGTAGCGCTCCAGCAGAGCGCCGACCACGCGCTGTATCGAGCCGAGGTGCCGCGATGGTCATCACGACTCGCAGTCGTGCAGGCACCACCCGTTCCCCCCTCCTGGGACGCGCCCTCTTCGGCCATGCGGTTCTCAGCGGCTTGGTAGGGACTTCCACGTCGAGGCTTGCGCTGCTCTGGGGGCGTCACGCGTTTCGCATGGACTCCGCCGGCCGAGCCATCATCGGGCAGGGGTCTCATGGGGTGTCGGGGTCTGCACGCTGAGCCAGCGCTCCCAGGCGGCGTACACGTCGGGGGCGAGTGTGTCGCGGTCGTCGCCGTAGAGGTAGGCCCACACCGACAGGGCGCAGCACGGGCCGTGTCCCTCCGCCGTCACGAGCCCGGTGCCCGGGGCCGGCGTGTCGAGCAGCAGGGCCAGGCGGTGGTCGGCCACGTCGACCACGGTGCCGGCAAGGCGCGCGCCGTCTCCGCCGTCCAGGTCGAGCCGGTCGCCGACACCGAGGGCGGCCGGGACGCCCAGTGCGCCGGTGAGGCCGGCCCACGCCGTCTGTGGATCCCCCGGCCAGACGTGCGTCGCCAACGCCGAGGCGGCCTGCTGGCCCCGGAAGTGCTCCAGGTGCAGCCGCAGGTTGAACAGGAACAGCTTCCACCCCTCCTGCAGGGCGTCGTACTGGTCGTCCCACTCGCCGCCGTCGCCGAAGCCGGTGTTGACCAGGCGGACGACGCACCAGCCGCCGTCCCTGGCTTCGACCAGCCACTCGAAGGCGAGCCCCCCGGCGTTCTCGCCCTTGTCGAAGACCACGCGGTGCGGCGGCTCCCAGGCGGCCACCCGGCCCTCCACCTGCATCTCTGGTCCCGGGCCGAAGGACGCGGTGGCGGCTCCGCCGGCTCGTTCCTCGACCTGGTGCGGCACGTACCAGGAGGAGATCCCCGGACCGGTGGCGATGGCGTGCCACACCTCCTCGGGAGTCCCGGGGACGTCGATGCTCAGGTCGATCGCGCGTGGGGTGTCGGACATGGTCAGCCCTCTCCGGCAGTAGCGGTGGTGGACGTGCTGGTGGACGACCTGGCCCCACCGGGGCCGGGACCCGGACCGGGAGGGGGACCGGGGAGCGGATGCGCGGCCACGACGAGGCGGTGCGGCCTGCCGCCCGGGGTGGTCTCGTCGTGGTAGCGGGCGGTCAGAGCTGTGACGGCATGGGCCAGTTCGGTGGTGAACGCCGCCCGGTCGGCCGCTGAGGCGAAGCGGATCTCGGTGTCCAGGGTGAGGGTGGCCAGGGGCTGCCCGGCCGTCTCCGCCCGGCAGGCCAGCAGGCCGACCTCTCTCACCACGCGCGCGGCCACGGCGATCAGGTACCGGGTGGACAGCCGGTCGGTACGGGCGGGGTCGGCGCCGTTGCGGCCCAGGGCCTCCGGGGAGACCACGTAGCTGCGCGCGGTCGCCCGCAGCACCCGCTCGGTCAGGCCCCGGCGCGGGCGCTGCTCGACCAGTTCGACGAGCCCGTGCTCCTCGAGGGTGCGCAGGTGGTAGTTCACCTTCTGCCGCGACAGGCCGAGCTGCCGGGCCACCGTCGTCGCCGACCCCGGCTCGGCCAGGATCGCCAGGACGGCGGCGCGGACCGGGTCGAGCGCGGCGATGGCCACGGCCGCCTCCTGGATCACCTCGACGTCCAGCATGAGGCGGAGCCTGCTATTGACAAGACAGGTTGTCAATGCTGGCCGAGCCCGGGACGCCCCGCCCGGTCTGGGCCTCGGCGTGGAGTTCGGCGGAGGGCGTCGGGAAGGTCGGGATCGGGGATTGCCTCGACCGCAGTTTTAGGTCAGCCTTACCTTACTAAGGACTGGGCATCGGAAAGGGGCAGCGATGAGCCTGACGGACACGGTGCTACTCGGACTCATCGCCGGGGCCACCATCCTGCTCGGCCTGCCGGTCGGCCGGATGCGCGGCCTGTCACCGAGCCTGCGGATGTTCCTCAACGCCTTGGCGGTGGGGGTCCTGATCTTCCTGGTGTGGGACGTCCTGTCCGCGGCGTGGGCGCCGATCGACGGCGCTCTGTCGCGGATCCACGACAAGGGGGTCGGTTGGGCGGACCTGGCCGGGTACAGCGTGATGTTCGCCGGTGGTCTGGCCGTGGGGCTGGTCGGCCTGGTCGGGTACGACCGGTTCAGACAGCGGTTCGCCCTGTCCCGAGCCCGGGCTGCCGCCGGGCGTCCGGTCGGCCCGGGCGCCATGTCGGTCCACGAGCGGCCCGGATCGCCGAGTGGGCTGCTGTGGTCGGATGCTCGCCGCCTGGCGGTCCTGATCGCGGTGGGGATCGGCGTCCACAATCTTGCCGAGGGCCTGGCCATCGGGCAGTCCGCGGCGGGTGGCGAGGTCGGGCTGGCAACGCTGCTGGTGATCGGGTTCGGGTTGCACAACGCGACCGAGGGCTTCGGTATCGTCGCGCCGTTGGCCGGCGCCGACGGGTCGCGGACAGCGTCGGCGAGCGGACCGGACGGCGCTCCCGGGGCGGAGGCGCCGGACGAGCGCCCGAGCTGGCCGTTCTTGCTCGGTCTGGGTGCGATCGGTGGAGGCCCGACGTTCCTCGGCACCGTTCTGGGGTACTGGTGGCACAACGAGTTGCTGAGCGTCGCCTTCCTGGCACTGGCCGCGGGGTCCATCCTGTACGTCGTCCTGCAGTTGGTCGGGGTGGCCGCCCGTGCGCGGCGGGCCGATCTGCTCGCCTACGGTGTCCTGGTCGGGATCCTGGCTGGCTTCGCCACCGACGCCGTGGTGACGGCAGCCGGGGTGTAGTCCGCGGGCGTCCCTGCGCTGATCCTTCGAGGCGGCGGCGTGTTCGCCGTTCCGCTGCCCGGCCGGCGGCCGGTTCTCCTGCACGAGGCCGGGTGCTCCCCCTGCCCGCGCGAACCGAGACGGACCGCCCGGAGCGTGCGACCGACTCCGGTACCGCCCCGCCGGTCGGGACGGCCTCGAGCCCGGGCACGCTGCCGCCCTGAGTTGGGAATCGTGTTGCCTGACCGCATTCATCATGGTGGTCGATCCGCCACCCAGGCTGGTGTCGGCCCGACTCGCCGAATGGCGGTATGTTGACGCTCCGTTTGCTGGGCCCAAACTTGTGAGGAACGGCACATCGCCCTTCTGTCTGGGGCCGGTGCGAGGGGCCATCGGTGTGGTGGGCGATGGAACGCGTCCTTGAGGTCGACCTCATGGTTGGGTTGAGACCCGGAATCAGGGCACGGCCGGTGCGGGCCGACGCGCGCAGACTTGACGCGTCCATGAGACGCCGGTCAATGCGCGGCGCACGGCCGGTGGTCCGGACGGGTTCACGGAGCGTCGATGGCTTATACCCAATTCTGTGGCGGATCCACAAGCCCGAAGACTGTGAGTTTACTGAGAGCTGCCACTCATATGTCCGAAACGCCCGATATGGCTCCCTGTGGTGCTCGGCACAATGAGCATCAGTGATCGTGGGGCCAATGAGGGGAGCCGCAGGGCGTGAGGCGCGTTTCACGGGGAAATGACTTGGATGCGTCGGCCAGGAGGTGGCGGGATCTGCTCGCGCACGAGCGCGACGCGGCGGCGCTGTACGACGGTCTCGCCGCGTCGGAAACAGGCGAACGGGCCGAGATCCTTCGAGGGCTGGCGGAGGTGGAGCGCCGGCACGCGGCGCACTGGGAGTCCCGGCTGCGCGAGGCTGGCCTGGGGGTCCCACCAGCGGGTCCGGTCGGGCTCGCCACGCGGCTGCTCGCCGCGACCGCCCAACGGGTCAGCCTGAACGTGGTCCTGCCGTTGATCGAGCGGGCCGAGCTGGATGGTGCCGGGGTGTACGACCGCGATCCGGACGCTGCCCCCGGGATGGCCGAGGACGAGCGCGGGCATGCCCGGGCGCTGGCGTCGCTGCGATCGGTGCCGAGTGGCCCGGGCCCGGTTTCGGTGTGGGAGTCGCGGGCCGGCGCGCAGGAGGCGATAGCCCGGCGCGAGCGCTACCACCGGGGCGACCGGTCCGGGGCGATGCGCGCCGGGGTGTTCGGCATCAGCGACGGCCTGGTCTCCAATGCTGCGCTGGTGATGGGGTTCGCCGGGTCCGGGGCGGCCGGGTCGACGGTGTTGCTGGCGGGCGTGGCCGGCTTGTTGGCGGGCTCGTTCTCGATGGCGGCAGGCGAGTACGTGTCGATGTCGGCCCAGCGTGAGCTGTACGAGCGGGAGGTCGCGCTCGAGGCGGCCGAGCTGCAGGAGAAGCCGGAGGAGGAGTTGGAGGAGCTGGTCCTGCTCTACCGGGCCAAGGGGTTGTCCCCAGCGACGGCAAGGGAGGTGGCCGGGCAGGTCATCGTGGATCACGAGGTCGCGCTCGACACGCTGGCCAGGGAGGAACTCGGGCTCGACCCCGACGCCCTCGGCTCGCCCTGGGCTGCCGCCGGCTCGAGCATGGTTACCTTCGCGTTGGGCGCCCTCGTCGTGGTCCTTCCGTACGTGTTCGCAGACGGACCCGTCGCGCTGGTGGTCGCACTCGGGCTGTCGCTGCTGGCGATGGCGGCGGTGGGGATGGTGCTCGGGTTGGCCACCGGACGCCCGCTGCGCCACTCGGCCGCCCGGCAGGTGCTGACGGGCTTGCTCGCCTGCGCCGTGACGTTCGGGGTGGGGCAACTCATCGGCGTCCAGCTGGGCTGAGCTGCTCGGCCACTGGGGCAAACCGGGCGTGGGCAACGTTCGTGCCCGCGGGGCTCGGCTGCGGGGGCGGGGGACCGATACATTCCGTGGATGAGGAACGACCAGGAGCGTCCAGATCGGGTCGGTGCCGTCGCCAGCGGGACCCGTCCGGGCCCGTCCTACGTGGTGCGGGCGCGGTACGCGTTCGACGGCGAGCGCTTCCTGGACGGCGGCGCGCAGGTCCTGGTGACCGGCGAGCGGATCGTCGCGGTGCAGCCACGGACCGCGCCGTGCCCGCCCGGCTGGCCGGTGATCGACAGTCCGGACGGAACCCTCCTGCCCGGCCTGATCGACACCCACGTGCACTTGGTGGCGGGCGGGGAGGCCGATGCGCTCGCGCTGGACGTCGACCGGTCGGCCGAGGAGCGCGAGCAGGTCATCCGCCGCTCACTCAGGGAGAATCTCGAGCACGGGATCACCACGGTCCGGGACCTGGGAGACACCAGGTGGGCCGTGGTGGACCGCGCGGCCCGGGAGGGCGAGCCACGGGTCGTCGCGTCCGGCCCACCGATCACGTCGCCCGGCGGACACTGCGCCGCGATGGGCGGGGCCGCAGAGGGCCCGGCGGAGCTGCGCGACGCCGTGGCACGGCGATCCGAGCGCGGCACCCAGGTGATCAAGATGGTGGTCAGCGGTGGCGCGATGACGGCAGGATCCGACCTGCTGCAGCCGCAGTTCGGACCGGACGACGTCCGCGTGGTCGTCGAGGAGGCGCACCGCCGGGGCCTGCCGGTCACCGCACATGCCCACTCGGTGCCGTCGGTCGAGGTCTGCCTGGCCGCCGGTGTCGACGGCATCGAGCACTGTACCTGCCTGACGGACCGGGGTATCCACACGCCCGAGCCGCTCGTCCGTGCCCTGGCCGCTGCGCGGGTCCAGGTCTGTCCCACCTTCGGTCGGTTGCCCGGACTGCCGCCGTCCCCGCAGGCGGTGGAGGTGATGCGCCGCACCGGGATGACCCTGCAGGCGCGGTTCGAGCAGGTGGGGCGGCTGTTCGCCGCCGGTGTCCCGCTGACGGCCGGGTCGGACGCGGGGATCCATCCGGCCAAGCCCCACGGCGTGCTGGCCTACTCCGTCGCGGAGCTGGTGCAGTCCGGACTTCCGGTCGAGGCCGCGCTGTCGGCCGCCACCGCGGTGGCGGCCGACGTCTGCGGCGTGGACGCCGGCCGGCTGCGTGCCGGCACCGGCGCCGACCTCGTGCTGGCCCAGGGCGACCTGGCGGCCGACGTCGCAGCGCTGGCCGGGCCGCTGCAGGTGATCCTCCGCGGCCGGCCGGTGCGGCTCAGCCCTGGCGGCGCGCCACCAGCACCGAGTTGACGACGTCGCCCAGCGGGTGCACCAGGACTTCCGGCAGGCAACCGGCCATCTCGGCCACATCGCTGACGGCGACGACGGGGTACAGCAGCGACCTCAGCCCGTGCGTGCTGCGGACGACCAGGTAGGCGCCGGCGTCCAGGGCACCGCCCACCGCGCCCAGCACCTCCTGCTTCTGCTGGCGCGTGCAGCCGACGAGCGCGGCCAGGACCACGACGTCGCACCCGGCCAGGATCCGACCCATGTCCTCGGCGGCGGACGCGTCCGCTCGGACCACGCGGATGCCGGACCCGGGGGCGAGGCGCGCGATCACCTGCCGAGCGAGGTCCACCGCCTCGGCGCGGTTGTCCACGACCTCGACCGGCGTCCCGAGCTCGGCGTGCATCAGGACGGCGGTCAGCGGCAAGGGCCCGCCGCCCAGGAAGCAGACCCGCCGCCCCGGTTGCAGGCGGTGGCCTGCTCCGGCCAGGGCATGCAGCTCCAACCGAGTCAGCTGCCGGTAGTTCTCCAGGTAGGGGAACTGGACGAGTTCGCCCCAAGGATCCGCGGAGCCGATCACCCGGCGGGCCCAGGCCTGCTCGAGGAGGGACTCGCCCTCACCGCAGATCCGCAACAGGTCGGGGAGCAACTCCCTGATGCGGGGGTCGGCGAGCACCGTGGGCGCCGCTGCCTCGTCGGTCCGGACGCAGACCTCGACCAGTTCCCCGAAGAGGTCGTCGACCCCAGGTGCCGGCGCGAGGCTCTGCAGTCCTCGCAGATGCCGGTACAGCAGAGCGATCCGGTCGGACAGCTCGCTGTCGCGGGCGAGGCTCGCGCTCCGCGTGGTGGTCACGCTCATCAGGCGGCAGGGCGGAGCAGTGCCGGCACGTCGATCTCGAAGTGCACGCAGTTGAACGGGTCGGGCCGGGCGTCGTACACCTCCCGGGTCGGCAGGGCGCGCCAGAACGCCTCCGCGCCGGGCACGCCGGCGTCCGTGTGCAGGTAGACCCGTCGGTACCCGCCGGGGCCGGTGCTCCAGGCGACGGCATGCTCCACCAACGTGCGCCCGACCCGCCGGCGGCGATTCCGAGCCGGCACCCACACCCGAACCAACTGGCACACGTCGGGCCGGTTGAACTCCTCCACCAGCCAGGCCGGGTTCGGCGGGCTGGCCAGCTGGCAGGGCCGCACGGCCGCGGTACCCAGTACCTCGGAGCCGTGGCGAGCCACCAGCAGGGTGGACCGCGACCGCTCCAGGTAGGTCGCCGACAAGTGATCAAGATCCGAGTGCCACTCCGGGCGGTAACCGCCGAGATCGCTGTCGAGCACCTCGCGCATGACCCGCTCGGCATCGGCCCGATCCTCAGGGCCGGCCTGCGTGACGATCAGGCTCGGCGGCGCACTGCCGGTGACCTGCATGGACATGATCTCCTCCCCGAGACCTCAGTAACTTGGGTAGCCCTTCCCTTCGGAAGTAAGGTTTGCCTACCCAAACTCGCTGGTGGATTGAGTACGATGTCGTAGTCGTGGTGGTTACGGCGACCCGTGGGCAGGCCCGGCGTGGCCGCCTGATCGTCGACCGGCCCGCCCCATCCGGGTCGCCGCCCCCCATGAGCGCGAGGCGACGGACGACCGCTCACGCGCCCACGTGATCGCGTCGCCCGCTGGCTGCCCGGCGTCCGCTGGCTGCCCGGCGTCGCCCGCCGGCTCACCAGGCACCCCGCAACTGCCCGCGACGCGCGGTACGGGTGCCCGCCTCGCTGGTCGCGAGTTCCTGCGCCAGCTGGGCGCCGGCACCGGTCAGCCGGTACAGGTGCCGAGCCGGGCGACCGGCCGGCGCCTCGGCCTCCCAGGCCGATTCCAGCAGACCCCGGTCGCACAGCCGCATCAGAATCGGGTACAACGAGCCCGCCTTCACCCCCACCTGCTGCCCCAACTCATAGCCGTACCGCCACCGCGACGGTTCGACGGCGAGCGCCATCAGCACGGCGATGGTCTGCGGGGACGGGCGGCGAGGTCGGGTCACGCCATAACTCTATCTAGATAGAAAACCCCTCGCGCGCCGGAGCGGCGGTTTGCCAGGTCGGGCGGTGGTCCGGTCCGGCGGGGGCAGGATCAGCTCAGCGCTGGAGGCGGACGGGCGGTGCCGACCCTCCGCGGCGCACCAGCCAGGCGTCGGTGATGTGGGTGGACATCGCGGCGGAGGCGCCGGGGGCGTCGTGTGCCGCGATCCGTTCATAGATCGACCGGTGGCCACGATTGGAGGCGACGCACAGTTCGCGACGTGGCTGGCCCATGTAGCGGGCGGTGTTGACCACCTGGCGCTCCAGGGCCCTCACCACCGCGCGCGCGATTCTGTTGCCCGACGTCCGCATGATCGTGTCGTGGAACGCCCGGTCCTGAACCGCATAGGCGGCTGCGTCGTCGACCAGGCTATCCATGGTCGCGACCAGCTCGGCGAGCTCCTTGAGCACCTCGTCGTCGGCGACCCGCGCCGCCACGTGAGCCATGTCGGACTCGAGAAGCCGGCGCGTCGCCACCAGGTCGTCGAGGACGTCGAGCCCGTCGGCCTCGGCGACGCTCGCCGCCAGGACGAGTTCGTCGAGCATGTTCCACATCGCCGGCGCGGTGACCGAGGTTCCGGATCCCTGACGTACCTGGACGAGTCCCTTCTCCTGGAGCATCTTGACCGCCTCCCGGACGACGGTTCTGCTCACGTTGAAGCCCTCGCACAGCGCCGGTTCCGGCGGCAGCGCCGAGCCGGGCGGGTACTGGCCGGCGACGATCCGGCCGACCAGTTCCGCCACCAGGGCGCTGGTCAGGTTCGCCGGTCGGCGTGCCCAGCCCGGGGTGGCCGCACCCCGCAGATCGGTCGGCTCCACGGAACCCATCGAACCTCCGCATGGCTGGGACGGGGGAGAGGCGCTCCCGTGCGGAGTATACGACGTCTCCCGATTGACATAAGACGTCATACGACTTATGTTTCGACGCATTCTTGGGTCTCCCGAGCACCCATGGCCCTCGTGGAGGAGTGAGCGTTGATGATGCAGCGACGTGTGTGGCCCGCCGTCGTCGTGACGGCACTGGCCTTGGCGGGGTGCGGCGGCGGCGGGAGTACGCCTGCCGGGGGGTCGAGTTCGGCCGGCGGCGGGTCGGCGTCCGCCGGATCCTCGGCGGGCGGTCAGGGGTCCGGCGAGCTGACGGTCTGGGTCGACTCGGTGCGCCTGCCGGTGGCGAAGGCGTATGCCACGGCTCATCCGAACGCCAAGGTGAACATCGTCACCTTCGATGGCGACGGCAACGGTGCCACCACGCTCCAGACGAAGATCCAACTCTGGAACCGGACCGGCAACGGGTGGCCGGACGTGATCTTCAGTGAGCAGGTCAACGACCCGGTGTGGATGGCGCAGAAGCCGTTCGAGTTCGCCGCCCCGGTCGAGGGCCTCATCCCGCAGGACCTGCTGAGCCAGTGGCCGGCGCCCTCGACCGCGCAGTGCACGATCAACGGCACCCAGTACTGCGTGCAGGACAACCTGGCTCAGGTGGTGCTCTGGGTCAACAAGAAGTTGATGGACTCGTTCGGCTACACGGTCCCGACGACCTGGCAGCAGTGGGCAGCGCTCGGGCAGAAGGTGGCCACCGAGCACCCGGGCTATATCGTCGGCAACGTCGGGGACTCCTTCGGCCACTGGATCTACCTGTGGAGCGGCCAGTGCCCGCTGGAGCAGGTGAAAAGCGGCAACAACCTCCTGATCAACTCGACCGACTCGCACTGCACGCGGATGGCGTCGCTGCTCGACCCGCTGATCAAGAGCGGCGCGGTCCCACCGCTGAGCGTGTTCACCCCTGACTTCGCCAAGAAGTACGGCGGTGCTGACGACAAGGTCCTGCTGATGCCGGGACCCAGCTGGTACGCACAGGCCCTGTTCGACCAGACGCTGCACCTCCCGGCCGGGCAGATCACGGCGGCGGCACCGTTGCAGTGGGAGAACGAGACGCCGGTCACCACCGGTCAGGTCGGCGGAGGTCCGTGGATCATCTCGAAGCACTCCAAGAACATCAAGGGCGCCGCGGACTTCGTCATCTGGGCCACCACGGTCTTCAACCCCGAGGGTGCGGAATCCCGGCCGGGCTACCCGGCGTACGCGCCGCTCGCCACCAGCTGGCTGGCTGCCCAGGCCAAGAACCCGTACTTCGCCGCCGATCCAACTCCGGCGCTCAAAGCGGCCGCCGGCCAGGTCTGGTCGGGGTGGAACCTGGTGACCTACCCCGACCAGCCGGTGTGGTCCAACACCGTGGTCACCCAGTTGGTGGCCGGTAAGTCGCTGAGCTCCCTGCTGCCCTCGTTCGGCGACGCGCTCAAGCAGGCGGCGCAGGCGGCCGGGTATGCGGTCGCCCAGAGCTGACGAGGGGCGTAGGGCTCCTGCACCGACCCGGGTGACGGGCGCTCAGGTCACGCGCACGCGTGGCCTGGGCGCTGCCCGTGGCGGGACGTTCATCCTGCCGTACCTACCGTTCCTGATCGCGTTCGGGATCCTTCCGGTGCTCTATGCGCTCGACCTTGCCGTGACGAACGATGACGGCCGGTGGGTGGGCCTGCGCAACGTCGCCCGGGCGGCCGGCGACTACCGGTTCCTGCCCGCGTTCGAGCACATCCTGCTCTACACGACCGTCTGGCTCAGTTCCCTGATCGTGCTCGTCGTAGGGCTGGCCCTGCTCCTGCACGGGCGGGCGAACCGGGTCTCCTCGACCTTCCGTTTCCTGTTCTACCTGCCCGGCGCGCTCGCCGGAGCGTCCTCGGTCCTCGTCTGGCTGTTCATGCTCGACCCGGCGGTCAGTCCCGGATCGTTCCTGCTGCACCACGTGCTGGGCTCGGACCTGTTCGTCGAGTCCATCGCGCCCGGGAAGCTGCCGTTCATCTTCGCGATGATCGCTTTCTGGACCGGGGCCGGCGGCTGGATCGTCGTCATGTACGGGGCGCTCAACACGATCCCGCACGATCTGGAGGAGGCCGCACGCATCGACGGGGCGGGCGCGGTGACCATCGCGCTCCGCCTGAAGCTGCCCCTCATCCGCACATGGATCGCGTACATGGTGATCTTGTCCTTCGCGACCGGGACGCAGTTGTTCGTCGAGCCGCAGCTGGTGAACCAGGCCAGCCTCGGACTGGTCCCGGACACCTGGTCGTCGAACCAGTTGGCTTTCCAGCTGGCCTTCCGGTACGGCGACTTCAACGCCGCGGCGGCCATCGCCGTGGGCCTGCTGGCGATCGGCCTGCTCGCCGCGGTGCTCGTCGTCACCCGGACCGGACTGTTCAGGACGGAGGACTGATGGAGTTGACGGCGCGCGGCCTGCGTTTCGTGCTGCTCGCGATGTTCGCGGTCTTCTTCGTGGCTCCCATGCTCTGGCTGATCCTCGCCACGACGAAGTCCGACGCGGCGCTGGTGACGAGCAATCCCTTCGCGGTCGGCAGCTATCACCAGGTCGTGCAGGCATGGGGTCACCTGGACGCCTTCAGCGACCACCTCTATCGCCGATGGCTGGGCAACTCGCTGGTCTACGCGCTGAGCGCCACCGCCATCGTCCTCGCCACGGCGATCCCAGCAGGCTACGGATTGGCGATCGGTCAGTTCCCGGGCCGCCGGCTGGTCCTGATGCTGACACTGGTCGTGATGATCATGCCTGCGGCCGCCCTCGTGCTGCCCATCTTCCTCGAGCTCAACGCCCTGCACCTGATCGGGAACGAGCTGTCGGTGATCCTGCCGTTCGCGTTCTACCCGTTCGGGGTGTACCTCGCCTACATCTACTACGCGTCCGCGATTCCCCGAGAGCTGCTCGACGCGGCACGCGTCGACGGCTGCGGCGAGTGGTCCACGTTCCGCTACATCGCTCTGCCCCTGGCCAAGCCCGTGGTCGCGCTGGTTCTGTTCTTCAGTTTCGTGGCCGATTGGAACAACTTCTTCCTTCCGTACGCCGTGCTCGCGGACTCCTCGCAGTACCCGATCCAGGTCGGCCTGTCGGACCTGCTGTCCTCGACGCCCTCGTTCAACCCGGCGGTCGGCGGGGGCGGCCAGCAGGTGAACATCTTCCGGCCGGAGCTGGCGCTCGCCACGCTGCTCGCCGTCGTCCCCGTCGCGATCGTGTTCATGCTCTCGCAACGCTCACTCGTGCGGGGACTGGTCGGCGGAGCGGTGAAGGAGTGATCCACAATTCCGGTGACGCGGGGGCGTCCACGCTGGTGTCCCGGGGAATGTTCGAGATGACCCCGACCGCTGACGGCGTCAGCGTCGCCCGCACGAGAGGATGACATGCGCATCGCCGGCTATCGGACCCTGACCACCGTCCAGGCCTGGGGACGCCCCGTCGGTGACGCGAACGGCGTCTTCGAGGACGGCGTCCTGAGGGTCGAGCTCGTGCTGGTGGACACCGACGAGGGCATCACCGGAGTCGGGATGGGATCCCACACCGACGTGTCCCGGGTCTTTCCCGCGATCGAGGGAGAGGATCCACGCGCCACCACCGCCCTGTACGACAGGATGCTGCGCCAGACCTTCAAGAGCGGTCACAACGGAGCGGTCTTCGGGACTATCGGGGCGCTGGACGCTGCGCTCTGGGACATCAAGGCGAAGGCTGCCGGGCAGCCGCTGTGGCGGCTGCTCGGCGGGCGCGACCGGGTGGTCCCGGTCTACGCTTCCGGGCTCGACATCGCACTGTCCGACGACCAGCTCGCGTCGGTGTACGCCGCGTACGCCGAGCGAGGGCTGCGGGCCGCCAAGCTCAAGGGCGGCCTGGACGTGCATCGGGATCGAACCAGGCTGTCGATCGTGCGCGACGTGCTCACCGCGGCCCACCCGAGATCCTGTCCCGGTCTGATGCTCGATGCCAACGAGTCGTGGAGCCGCAAGCACGCCGTCCGGCACGTGGCCGCGCTGGAGCAGACCATGGACCTGATCTGGGTCGAGGAGCCGGTGCGACGCTGGGACGTCGAGGGCATGGTCGCCGTCGGGCGCGGTGTGCGAGCTTCTATCGCCACTGGTGAGAACCTCACCGGCCTCGAACAGTTCCGTCCGCTCCTGGCGGCGGGGGCGGTGGACGTCGTCCAGACCGCCTCCGTCTGGGGCGTCACCCATTTCCTGCGGGTCGCGGCGCTGGCTCACGCCCACGACCTGCCGGTGAGCCCCATCGGCACCACTCCGGTGTGCCTGGCGCATGCCGCCACCGCAGTGCCCAACCACATGGTCACAGAGCTCCAGGACCTCAACCCCCCGACCGGTCTGAGCCTGGACCTGAGCGTTCAGGACGGCTGCATCGTCCTGGGCGAAGAGCCCGGTCTGGGGATCGGCGTGGACCTGGAGGCGATGTCCCGGGTCGACGTGAGCGGTGCGCCTCGGACGACCGGGCCACACATCAGACCCGCCCATGCCGGCCACCGTCTCGACGGCCACGATGGGTGATGACGACCTGGTCCGCGTGCAACGGGATAGGTGCCTGGATCCGGGCAGCGTGAGGCGGGTCCCGGCGGTTGAAGGTCAGGTCGCGTGGATCCAGGGATGGGTAGTTGTCCCAGCGGGTGATTGGCCGGTCCTCACTCCACGATCCGCTCCAACGCCTTGGCCGGCCCGCAGCCAGCGGCGGGCTCACAGCAAGCCCCAAACATATTTGGCTACCAGGCGCACCCACCGACACGCCGAAACCCGGACACCCCGCCCGCCAGCAGCGCCGATGGGAGATCTATTAGGTTACCTCCGCGTCACAGCGTGTTCTGAGGTGGCGAACTTCACAGCGCGGGGGCCAGGGAAACGATTCGAAACCAGCGTGAAATTTGGGCAGGGATCTGGCAACGCTCTCGATCGCGGGGTGAAATCCTAGCGTCATGTCTTGCGTCGGGTGAAGAGACTCTTGGCGCTGTGTGATGGCCGATCTCAGACTTGGCTGAGTCTTGCGGTTCAGGAGTATTCCCGCCGGCAGCCATGCGTGGGAATCCTTTTCGATAGGCGGATGGGTAGCCGGGCGAGTACCGCATCGCCCGAGACCCGCAGCGGGGACCGCCTTGGGGCCACCCGGTCCTTGGGCTCCCGGAGGGTCTTTTGCCTGTCGGGCCTCCTGTCAGACAGAAGCGAAGGAAGCATGATCATGTATGATCGGATATGGCAGTGGAAACGGAAGGTCGCGCTGGCGGCGGTGGGTCTCGTGAGCCTGGTCGTGCCGTTGGCGGCAGCGCAGGCGCGGGAGATCTACTGCGCCTCCGATGAGGAGGTCGCCAATCTGGTCGGCGGCTTCCTGGATGTGATCATGGGTCCGCGGACCCAGATGGTGCAGGACTCCAGCGCCGCGGACGGCCACAGCAGTATCGTGTGGGCCGGGCAGGCGCAGCGGTGCCCGGCGACGGCGAAGGACTCCTGTCAGGGCAGGGTGGACCACGCCGAGACCGTCTCGTACACCCACATGGTCAGCGTCAGCGTCGCGGGTGACCTGACGGGCACCGGCACCAGCGCCCACTGGTTGCCGATCCTGGCGGTGTCAACTGGGTACGCCAGGACCAAGGCCACGGCCTTCGACGTCGCGTTGACCACCAGCATCTCCCCCGGGGAGACCTGGCAGCCGGTGGTCGAGGCCGGCGAAACCTCCGCCCACGGGCACTTCGTCGGCGGTTATCACCACGTCGGTGAGGCCGCCCACTGCCACCAGTACGCCCTGGACCCCAAAATGATATTCGGCCAATACGAGGCCAGCCTGAAGGACAACCCCGTGTCCACCTGGGTACGGCAATGACCCCCCGCCAGGTGCCCGGCACCCCCGTGCCCGGACCGAACCCATCCCACGACACCCCGGACCCAGACCCCAGCAGCATGCCGCGACTCATCCGGGGACTGGTCCGGGGGCCGGTGCGGCGCGCCGCCCCTCCCTCACCCGGCAACCACACCCCTACCGCGGCGACCCGGTCACGTCGGCGACGTGTGGGCGCGGGGGCGGCCGCATTCGCCCTCCTGGTCGGCGCCGGCCTGGCTGCCACCCTCGGGAGGTCCCCGGCCCAGGCCTTCAACTGCCGGGGCGCCCTCAGGTGCCCCTTCGTCAAGATCGAGAACCCCGTAGGCAAGGACCCCGAAGGACGCTACGACCGGATGGTGCAGTACGACGCGTCGGGCACCCTGGTGGATGCCTCGGGCGCCACGGTCCATCAGTGGCGCGAAAAGGACCCCGAGTTCACGCTGTGGCACTGGCGATACTACGGCGACGGCAGCCAGATCAAGGTCCATATTCACTCCTGGAGCGATGTCCCGGCACTGGAGTTCTCGGCGGACAACGACTTCACCACCCCCGCCGACAAGTCTCTGTGCATCAAGATCGACAAGGCTGGGGCCTACCAAGCCAGCGGATGCGTCGACTACGAGGACCCCTCGCGCTGACCCGCGACCGGAGGCCGTCTACCACCCACGGGGGACAGTCCCGGAGGCAGGTCCTCTCGGGTGAGGGTACGGGTGGAGCGGCAAGACTGAGACATCATCTTCGCGCCCACGTCCGTGCGCTCCAGACATCGGAGCGCAACGGAAATCCGCGCTGGAGGCCGTCGCCACCCACCTCACCGACACGGCACTCCGCCTGGGCCCGACCAGACCTGCGCCCGACACTCCCTCCGCCCGGATACGCCTCACCGCCGTCAAGAGCTGTGGTCCACCCCGGGTCCCTGAACCCGAAAGCTGAGGTCACCGACATGTCCACCACCCCCGTCCATCGCAGCGGTCGCGGCCGGAAGGCACTGGCCCTGACCGGGACCCTACTGCTGCTCACCGTCGTCCTGACGGCCTGGGCTGGCCGTACCGCCGCCAACGCCCGGACCCGTTCCCCCTGCGAAGACGGCACAGCCGTCGGCCAGATCTGCCACTACGTCAGCATCGAGAGCGAACGCCCCGACTACGACGCCACCATGACCATGGTCGATAACTCCGACGGAGCCCCCGTCGCCGGCGTGGCGGAATGGAACGAGCACAACCCCAAATACACCCGCTGGTACTGGCGCTACGACGAAGCGATGGGCGACGACCCCTACTTCCACCTCCACCTCAGAATCGTCGTCCGCGGTGCCCTTACCGGCATCGACACCACGATTCCCGGCGGCCAGGACACCTGTTATCAGATCCACGCAACCACCAAGAGCATCGGCACTATCGACTGCCCGCAATCTGGCCTGTAGCTCTGCGCCGAGCCTGCCCTGCGGGGTCGGACGACTACGCCGTGGGGCCTGATCGATGCCGAGAACGCGGTCCTGGTCGACGCCCTCGCCGACGGCCGGCACGAGGTGCCGGCCGTCGGCGGCGGCCGGTGCGGTGACGTCCTGGACCGGGATCTCGGCTCTGTCCCGAATCTGACCCGGCCTGTCCGCTGTGGGAGACTCCTGGGTCCGGACGCCGCCCGCACCCCCTCGTCGTGGTGCCGTCACGAGCAGGGAGCGCAGGGTGCGGATCATCGTCGACGACCTGTCCGGGCAACAGATCGCCGGGTTTCTCCAGGAACACCTTGAGCAGATGCGGTCGATCTCTCCGCCCGGGAGCAAGCACGCCCTGGCGCTCGACGAACTGCGTGAGCCCGACATCACGTTCTGGTCGGTCCTCGACCAGGAGGTGCTCATCGGGTGCGGTGCCCTCAAGCGCCTGGATCCCGAGCACGCGGAATTGAAGTCCATGCGGACGGCGCCGGCCCGCCGTCGCAGCGGGATCGCCGAGCTGCTCTTGCGGCACGTCATCGCCGAAGCCCGGCGGATGGGCTTCAACCGCATCAGTCTGGAGACCGGCTCCGCCGACTTCTTCCTGCCGGCGCGCAGGCTGTACGAGAAGTTCGGGTTCGAGTACTGCCCGCCGTTCGGCGACTACGCGCCGGATCAGCACAGCGCCTTCATGACGCGGACGCTCTGAACGCCCGGGCTGGGCGCCGTTTCGCGGCCTCACCGTCTGGTCACCTGCCCGGACGCCCCTGCCTGCTCGTGCGGACCGACTCTCCGCGGCAGGGGCCTCACGACGTGCCGATCACCCCCTGCCGTTCTCTCGCCCGGGGTGCCGCGACCACTGGACCACGCTCAGTTCCGGGGGTCGGGGGTGATGGTCCCGGCCTCACTCGAGGCGAGCATCTCGGCGTAGATGCCCCCCTGAGCCTGCAGCGAGGAGTGGTCTCCGATCTCGACGATCCTGCCCTTGTCGAGGACGACGACGACGTCGGCCATCTCGACGGTGGAGAGTCGGTGCGCGACACTCACCATCGTGATGTTCAGCTCGGCCAGATTCCGGCTGATCCGGGCCTGCGTCGTCGGGTCCAGCGCACTGGTTGCCTCGTCCAGGAAGAGCGCGACGGGGTCGCCCACGAGGGCACGCGCCAGAGCGAGGCGCTGGCGCTGGCCTCCCGACAGCGCGGTGCCGTGCTCGGCAACCTGGGTCTCGTAGCCCATCGGCATGGCGCGGATGTCCTCGTCGAGTTCGGCGAGCCGGGCGGCTCGCTGGATCGTGGACGTGCTCACCGGGCTGTTCCCCAGAGTGATGTTCTGTCGAATCGTTCCCTGGAACACGGTGACCTCCTGCGTCACCACGCCGCACTGGCGGCGAACGCTCGCCCTGTCGAGCGTTCGCAGGTCGTGTCCGTCGAAGAGGATCGTTCCTTCGGCCGGTTCGTAGAGCCCGAGGATGCTCTTCAGCAGCGTGCTCTTGCCGCTCCCCGTCCTCCCGACGAGGGCGACGTGGGCGCCGGCAGGAATACCCAACGCGATGTGACGCAGGGCCCAGGACTGACTGCCCAGGTGGCGCACACCCACATCGACCAGGTCGATCCTGCCGGTGAGTCTCGGCGCGATGCGCACGGAGAGGTCATGCCCTGACGGAGACGCCGCCACGAGCGGGGATCGGCGACCGCGCGGAAGAGGAACCTGGTTGCCGGAGCCGGCAGCGGGATCCGTCGTGACGGGTTCGGCGGGCGCATCTCCCGAGAACGACGACGGCCCCACGCCTGGCTCGGTGCGAGCGTCGAGAACGGCCTGAAGCCGGATCAGATGTCCCTGGAGGCTCAGGAATCGCTGGTATGACCGGGTCAGCCGGGCGACGGGTTGGAGAACCTGGCCCGCCAGCGCGAGGATTCCGACCATGGCCCCGAGCGAGATCTCGCGGGACAGGACCTGGTGCGCACCAACGATCAACAGGGCAAGAGGTGCGGCCTCGGAAGCGGCGTTCAGCACGCTCGACGTCGTCACCGAGAACCTGGCCCGCCGGCTGACGGCCGCCTGCTGGACGTCGAACAGTGCCGCCCACCGGCCGCCGGCCCAACGCTCGTGGCCACCAGCCTTGAGCGAATCAATCCCCTTGATCGATTCGACCGTGAACCCGCCGAGTTTCCCGGCGTCCATCAGTTCCCGCAGGATCAGCGTCAACATCCGCCGAGTCGGGAGTAGTGCTATGGCGGCTTCCAGGGTCGCGAAGCCGAGGACGACGAGCGCCAACACGGGCGACACCAGCACAAGAATGATCATGTTCAGGACGACGAGGAATACGTCCAGCAGTCCTCGCGCACCCTCATCCGTGATCATCGTACGCAGTTCCCGGATCGCCGTCATCCGATCGAACAGGTCCCCGCTCGCCCGGGCCTGGAAGAATTCTAGTGGAAGTTTCAGGAGATGCTCGAAGAACGAGCTCAACAATTGTCGGTCGATAATCTGCTGCAGCCGGAGGAGGAGCATGCCGTAGATGTACTCGACGAGGCCGTGGGCGACGACGAACAGTGCGAGCGAGATCGCAATCTTGGGGAGGGCGTCCGCCCGACCGGAGGGAATTACTTGGCCGACGACGAGCGCCATGGTGAAAGGGGCGACCAGGCCCAACGCCGTGAGCAGGGCGGAGGCGAGCAAGACCTTCGCGAAGAGGCCCCGGACGCCCTTGACCCGCAGGGCCGCCTGCACGGCCGACCATTGGGCGGCCGACCGCTGTCGCCCACGCGGCCGGAACTCGGGCCCCGGAGCCAGGGTGAGGAGCACTCCCGTGAACCGGCGATCGAGTTCTGCCATGGAGACTTTCACTCGGCCGCGTGCAGGGTCCACGATTATTGCACCCTTGGGGCCGAAGCGTTCCAGGACCACGAAGTGGTTGAAGGACCAGTACAGGATCGCCGGAAGGGCGATGCCACTCAGTCCGTTGAGATTCTTGAGGCCCAGCGGAGTGACCTCCAACCCGTAGCTGCGGGCAACCGATGCCAGGGTCAAGGCGTTCGCGCCGTCCCGACCGATGCCGCACCGCTCCGCCGTCTCGTGCCTCTCCGTTCGCCGGCCGTAGTAGCTGAGCACCATCGCCAGACACGCGGCGCCGCATTCGGTCAGGGTTTCGCTGAGGATCACCGGTACCCGGCGGGGGCCTTGGTGTCGCCGGGCGGCGCTGCCCTTCCCCGCGCGCCCCGGTTCAGTGGGCGGGATCTTGTTCGCCATTGTTCACTCAACCGGAGATCAGGCCGGTGCCCACCAGGACGACCGGTGCGGATGGAATCTCGACGGTCGAAGGGAGGATGCCCTCGCCCACGACCGCATTCTGCGGCACCGCGTAGCGGGCCAGGACGGGGTACCGGGCTCTGAGCTGTCGTTCCGACAGGACCATGCCGGTCCCGGTCACTCTCGTGCTGACACCCGTGCCGCTCTCCGATGAGGTCGACGCGATCGGGAGGTTCACCGTGGTCCCGGCCCGCAGGAGACCCGCCGCTTCTGGCGGATAGATCGCCACGACGGAGACCCCCGCAGGGCCCCGCCGCGGGAGGATCACCGTCAGAATCGCGCCGACCGTTGGCCGGGGAACCATGGCAGTGATGGCCAACCAGCCACTGAGTGTTATCGCAGCGAGCAGAGGGATAACCAGCCGCTGCCACCAGGAGATCGACGCGAGCCGGTTCTCCCGGCGGCTGATGAAGTCATCCCCCCACT
This sequence comes from Kineosporiaceae bacterium, assembly GCA_036518955.1. Classification (GTDB taxonomy): domain Bacteria; phylum Actinomycetota; class Actinomycetes; order Actinomycetales; family Kineosporiaceae; genus DATDMG01. The sequence continues at coordinate 20,677 of DATDMG010000104.1, forward strand.
GTTCGTAATGCTCCAGTGCCTCCGGCCGGAAGATCTGCCGGACCGACGGCTTGGCCGCCGTCCCCGAGCTCGGCTCACTGCCCGATGCGCGCGCAATGCTTCCCTGCTCGGCACGCTCCATCACCATTGAGCCCTCCTGGCTCGTTGACCTGAAAGGGGGCGGCATTGACGCCACGGACCGGTCTTCTGGGGGAGGACCACGTGGGTCGGCCTACCGGGCGGACGGCACTCCCCGGCACGGCCGAGGTGTCGTCCCGAGCGGCCGGCCTCTCGTGGACAGGGGGTGGGCCCCTCAGTCGGACGGACGCCGTCCTCGCAGTCAGCCCCTCGACCAGCGGGCCCACCGCGCGGTGTAGTTGCTCTACTGGTTACCTACCGGTGGAATTGCCGGTCGGTCGAGGAACCGGGGGGTTGGGCGGGGTTGTGGACCGGACCGTCGCCACCGGCACAGCTACCCATACCTGCCGCCACGCAGGTATGGGTAGCAGCTATGGCCGAAGAGCACGCGTGCCGTGCCCTTGTCGGCGCCCGCCTTCGAGCACCCAGGTGATTCGTGGCGCGATGCGAGGAACTCTGCTCCCCGCCCCGGGGATTGTCAGAAGTCGCTGATGGGAGGCTGGTGGAAGTTCGGGCCGGCCCCGGCGCACTCCTCGAGGTTCTCGTCGGCAATCACGATAACCTCACGGTCGTTCTTGTTCATCTCTGGACTCCTCATTCTCGATGCGCAATCCGCATGGTGCTGCGAAAACCTGATCCGCAGGTCCTCGCCGGTGACACCGACTCTAGGGAAATCACGCCTGCTGCTGCCATGGCTCTGAGCACAAGCCGTCGCGCGTGCCGTTCGCGCGCCCGCACCATGAGCGAATCGCACCGCCCCTGCCCGGGTTGCGCTCCGCGGTCGGACCATGACGAGCACTGCCGGCGGCTCGAGGACCGCGCGGGCGGATCCCAGGCGTTCGGGCGCGCCGGGCCACGCCGCGTACTGGCGGCGAGATCCGGGAGGTGCCTGCGGCACGCCCGGGTGACCGAAGACGACGGGAACACGTGCGGTGGCCGCGGACCTTCGCGGCGTGGACGGTGGTCCGTTCAGCAGCTCCGTGCGGGATCGCCCTGCTCCCCCGGGGCCGGTCGGCTTCCTCAAGGTGGCTACCTCTCGTGCTCGGTGACTTCCAGCCCGCCGTGCGGAGTGACTCGTCGTTCGGGCAAAAGCTAGGTAGCTCACTTCCTCCGCACCATGGGCGGGAGCACAACGTCGAGGGACACGGTGGGTGGACGTCCAGCGGCAGGCCTGCCCGTGGTGAGCGGTCTGCCGCCGCGCCGCTGGTGGAGGTGGCCTTCACGCTGGCCGGTGTGCGCCGTGGCCAGTTCACCGACCAGGCCTCGTCGGCCGGCGTCCTGGTCGACGTCGTCGTCCACCGCCTCCAGCTCGGCGACGCCCGCCGACACGGTCCCTTCCCGAGCCCCCGCAGCCCGGGCGACCACCCGGATCCCGCCAGGCCCCAAGGCCCGCGCCCTCGGCACCCGCCGCTGCCGCTCGTGCGATGCGGAAGGTCGTCTCGACCTCGCCGCCGGCGTCTCCTGGCTCGCACCGAACCGCACAGCACAAAGGACTGCCGCATCCATGGAACCTACGAATTGTTTTTCGGCGAGCCCCAAACTTCGCGGCCTCGGGTCACGACGTGCTGATGTTCGCTCTGCAGGCGAGCTCCAGCGCCAGGCGCAGTTTCAGACTGTCCCCTGACTCGAGGTCGCTCACGAGCTTCTTCGCCTGGGCGACTCGATAGGTCACAGTGTTCGGGGCTATCCGAAGGATCTGGGCTGCATGAGCGCGGTTTCCCCGGACAGACAGGTAGACCCGGAGTGTCTCCCGTAGGGTGGCTCGCCGTGCCCCCGAACCGGCAAGATCTCCCAGTGCGCTGACGACGAACATACGTGTGAGTTCCGCGTCGCGCGCGAGAGTTGTCACGGCGGCGTCAATGTAGTCATGCAGCCAAGGTACGTCCCTGCTGACCGGTCGGGCCAGTGCCGCCGCCGCTCGCGCTGCGTAGTGGGTGCGGCGGAACCCGTCCAGCCCGGCGCGCGGAGCTCCGGCACTGACTCGCACTCCGGGTGCCGGGGTGATTCGAGCCCGCAAGACCGCGAGTGGCGGGATCGACGATTCGCTGGGGCAGGACACCCACGCCCAGATGTCACCCTCTTGTGTCGGGGCCACCAGCGGGGAATCGCCACCGAACCCGCGAGCCAGCTGCCCGGCCAGCTCCTGAAGAGTGGAGGGATGCTGGCGTTTGGCTGCATTACCTGCCGGCGCAGAATTCCACAGGACCAGACCGAGGTATATCTTGTCGAGCCGTATCCCGAGTCTGCTCTGGGCGCCTTCTGAGCCAACTCGCCGCTCGAGGAAGTCCGACACGAGCTGCCCGAAGTCCGGCTCCTGGCCTGCCCTGAGCTCGGGCGAGATCCGCGCTTTCCCATCCCCCAGAAGGCTACGCTGATGGGGGACTCGCCCGCCTCCGAGTTGCCGGAACATCACTCACACTCCGTTGATGGCGCCGCTGGACACATCGAGAACGAGGTGGTGTTCTACCTCTCATCGCCCACCGGCGGTGGCTGGTTGCGTCTGCCTCTGGCCGGACTCCGGATCGCGGATGGCAGCACCCGGTGGCGCCGGTGACCCGGTGGTCGGTGGCGTCCAGCGTCGTGCCGTCCTCGACCTGAGAGGCTCCCAGCAGGCCTGGGGTCCGACCTTGCCGCTGACAGGGGCCGCCCAGCGCGAGCGCGAAGCTGTCGGCGCTGGTGCTGAGGCGGCAAGATCACGGAGGGCCCCCTGGGAGGTTGCAGTCGTTCGGTTCTGCCGCGAGGGATGGCCGCGGGAGAGCGGTGCGCCAGCGGGATCTCCACCGACAGGCCCTAGTTGAAATTAGAACCAGGGCGCAGCTGATGTCAACACTGTTGACATCATTGTGTGTCACAGCTCGGTGGCGCGTCATGGGCGCGCTCGCGGCTGTAGCCGCTCTGGGAGTTGCTCTGAGCGCCGAAGTTACCAGCCTGCACCAAAGCAGACGAAGGGCGCGGGGTCGTCGACGGTCAGCTCGGCGACGGAGGCGGCCAGTGCGTCGGCGGGGGCCAGCCCACGGCTGAGTCGTTCGTGGTGGGCGATGGCAAGACGGCACGCCGCCGTGTCGCTGACGCGGGCGACCCCTGCCACCACGCTCCGCACACCGGCATGCAGCAAGGACGCGGCCATCCCGAGCGGTTCCCCACCGGAGCGGACGTCGACCAGGCCCAGCTCGCACGCCGACAGCACCACGTGCGCGGGCAGCCGGGGAAGGTGCTGCAGTTCGTGGCCGAACAGTGCTCCACCGTGAAGGTGCAGGTGGGAGAACAACGCGTTCCCGGTGGTATGGACCCCGTGGGCGGCGACGTGCAGCACGTCGGCCACGCCCGCTACCCGCATCACGACGGTCGGGGTCGCCGCCGGCAGGCCGTGCGCGGACGGCCACCTCGACGTCACCTCCTGCACCTCTTCGGGCCCGCGCGCCAAGCCGGGGCCCGACGCAGCCACCACGCGCAGCGGCCTGCCGGTGGCGAACGGTGGTTCCGGGTGAGCGAGGTGGGCCGCCGTGAGCCAGCCGGCGACCGAGGGCACGACTGACACCGGCCGACCCAGCAGGCTCGGCAGGAGAGTCCACGGCAGCGCCAACAGCTCGGCGGTAGGCGCGAGCAGCAGCCGTTCGTCACCGATCAGGCCGCGGACCGAGCCCCACAGGAGGTGGTCGAGCTGATCCAGGGTGGCTCGCTGCGCGGCGGCGACGGTGTGGCGCAGCGAGCTGCCGCTCGGCAGCACCGCGAGCGTGTCGAGGTCCGCACGGGCTCGCTGGCGCAGTTCCAGGGCCATCGAGGCATCACCCAGCGTCAGCAGCTTCTCGTGGTGGGGTCCCACGACCAGGGCGTGAAGCCGGCCGTCCGCGATCAGGTGGGCGACCAGGCAAGCGCCGTCCGCGGCCAGCCGAGCGCGCACGGCGGTCAGGTCGACAGGCTCTACGAACTCTCCCCGGCCGGGGGTGTACCACCAGCGTTCACGGATCAGTCGCTCGAGGCGGCGGCACCGAGCGCGCAGGTCACGCGCAGAGGCGTCGCCCGGGTCGACGCCGTGCAACTGCACGCGGGCGACGCGCAGATCCTCCAGCAGGGCGGCGGCGACCTGGTCATCGGGAGGGACGACCGGCGGAATGCGCGCAGACAGCGCCCTCGCCCGCTCCGACCAGGCGAAGACGGTCGCGGGCCGACCGTCGGCCAGGGCCCGGCTGAGAGCCCGTTCGGCGAGCGGTCGGCCGTGCGCGCTGACCGCGGTCTGCAGGTCCCAACTTCCGAAGGACGCCTGGTAGTGGTGCAGGTCCTTCAAAGCCGCGCGCAAGTCGGCACCGGCAGCAGCGTGGCGTCCCTCGGCCAGGGCGAGGTCGACCCGGATGGTCCGGGCTTGCAGGCGCATCTGCAGCGAGTCGTCGCGACGCATTCGCAGGGCCGACCCGGCGATCCGGCGAGCCAACCGAGGATCTCCCCGCTGCAGGGCGGCTGCGGCACCGATCAGAGCGGCACGGCGGGCATCCTCGGTCAGGCCCAGGCAGGCCAGGTCGCGCTGCAGGCCGGACGCCGCCCGGGCCGTCGCGCTCGATCTCACCCCGGCCCCGACGTCGGCCGCCAGACAGATCAGCTCGGCCAGCAGGGTCCAGCCCGTCGAGCCACGGGCACGGAACCGGCGCTGCGCTCGCCGGGCCAGGCGTCGAGCGGCGATCCATCGATGCTGGTCCAGAGCGACCCTCGCGCGGGTCAGTTCGGCGGTCGCCCGCTCCAGGCCGACTCCTGCCGCGCGGAACAGGTCCGCGGCCTTCTCGAGATCCTCGTCAGCCTCGTGGAACAGACCGGCAGCGTGCAGCACCAGCGCGCGATCGCTGTAGTACACGGCAGCGAACATGGGGGACTGGTGGCCGAGTTGGGGTGCGACGGCGTCCATCTCCCGCAGCGCCCGTGGCAGATCACCGGTGAGGAAGCAGACGTACCCCAGGTTGTGAGCCGCCTTGGCGGCCATCAGGTCCAGGTGATGTCGTCGGGCCAGACCTCGGCAGGCGGTGAAGTCGGCGGCGGCCGGGGATCGTGCGCCTCGATCGAGATGCAGGATGCCCCGGTTGAGCAGGACCCGTGCTCGCTCCTCGGGGTCGTCCTCGCCCAGGAGCCGGGCGGCGGCGTCCAGGGCGGCGAGGGACTGAGCTGCCATCCCGGCCCGTTGGTACAGCAGTCCTCGCTGGCCGGCGAGCAGGCCCTGCAGCCGCTCGGGAAGTGCAGGGCCTGCCGCGGCTTCGTCCAGGAGCCGCAGGCCGTCCTCCAGGTGCGATCGTTCGGCCTCGTAGTAACTCAGGCTGAGCAGGATGTGGGCCCGCAGTTCGGGGTCCGGAGCGCGCTCCAGTGCCCTACGCAACAGTCTGCGGGCTGAGCCGTACCGACCGCGGTCGCCGTCGTGGACGCCCCTGCGGTGCAGCTCTGCCGCGTCCGGCGTGGACACCCTGCAATGATCGCATCACCCCCAGCCGCTCTGCGCCATCACTGGTCAGCTGGGAGGAACGGGGTCCGCCAGCGTCTGGGTCACCACGTCCACGCAGCGCGTGACCGCGTCCGTGACATCCTCGTCCGAGGGCAGCCCCGTCGCCCCGGCCGTGGCCACCAGGTGGGCCGCGACGGCCGCCGCGAACGCCGGGGCGGCGTACGAGGTGCCGCTGCCGACGCC
>DATDMG010000105.1:0-12788 GCA_036518955.1 Kineosporiaceae bacterium
CGTCGTCCAGGTCGTCGCGCAGTTCGCCGGTGCCGCGCAAGTCCTGGGCGAACAGCCGCATGTTCGCGGCCCGGCGTTCGGTCACGCCGGCGTAGGCCTCCCGGCACGCCGGGTCGGTCTCGCCGGCGGCGCGCAGGGCGAGGTGCAGAGGCACCGTCCGCGGCAGCACCCGGGAGAGCGCGGCAGCATAGGCCGCGATCTTCTCCGCGGCGGTGGGGGCGGCCCGGATCTGCCGGACGTAGTCGCGCTGCCCGGCCTCGACAGGCGTGTCGCCCTCGGCCAGCTGCATGTCGTGGACGGCGAGGAGCAGCTGGGGCTTTCGGCCGACGGACGCGTACAGGGTGTCGACGGACACTCCCGCGGCCCGGGCGATCTCCACGACGGACGTGCCGGCGTAGCCGCGCCTGGCGAACAGGTCACGCGCCGCGTGCAGGACAGCCGCCCGGGTCCGTTCGGCGGAGACGCGTCGTCCGGTCGCGTCGTACCTGCGCTTGTTGACCGGTGGTGTCACGCAGGCTAGCTTACATTGAGCCGAAGTTACTTCGGATTAATGGAGAGACGGATGGACGCCGCCGCATCGGCACACCCGCGAGGCGGAGGCCTTCTACCTGCTCGAGGGGCGCATGGACTACCGGGCCGGCGACCAGGACCACGATCGGGGACCAGCAGGTCAACACCGGGGTCGCGCCGGGCTTCACGCGCGGCGTCAACCTCCAGATCCGGCCGGGCTCGCTCCAGATCCGGCCGGGCTCGGCGAGGCGGCCGGGCTCGGCGAGGCGGCCGGGCTCGGCGAGGCGGGCGACGTCCGGACGCACGGTCCGCCCACACTCGTCGACGGCACTACGCCGGCCCGCCCTCAGCGGCCGCAGATCCTGCGCCGGGCCGCCCTCGGGATCAGCCGCCCGGCGGCGACCGGGTCACTTCTCCGGCCGTCAGACCTTGGGTATTCATCGCCCGAGGCACCATCGTCACCGCGGAGCCGGCCCCGGGTCGACGACGAGCCGGACGTGGTTGTAGGCGGTCTCCGCACGGCGTACCGCCTCCACGGAGGAGTCGGCGACCGCCAGGACGTAGCCGTAGAGTTCGCGATCGCTGACGGCGGGGCTGACGTAATCGCCGGGCTCGACGTCGAGATGGATCTCGACCACCCCCGGGCAGGCGAGAGCCGACTGGACGCCCTCGATCGCGACGAGGGTTCCGGCTGTCGGGACCGTGAACCAGGACGTGGCCGCCCCGCCCTGTCGCCGGGGAGAGAAGTCCGGGTCGAACCCGGCGTGCAGAGCGACCAACTGGGACCGGACGTCGACGCCGAGGGAGTGCTGCATGAGGTCCGGAATGTTGTCCCCTCCGAGACGGGGATTGACCTCGATAAGTCTTGGGCCGTCCGCGGTCATGCGGATCTCGATGTGAGCAGCCCCGAAGTCCAGCTTGAGCGCCTCGAGCGCATCAATGGCGGCCGATGTCAGCTGTTCGGTGACGGCAGCCGGAAGGGCCGACGGAAAGGCATCTCCGATCTCCGCGAAGTATGGGTGCGGGCTCAGGCGCTTGTCGCTGACCCCGAGGACCACGGTCTCGGCGCCGTTACGGACAAGATCGACGCTCACCTCGTACCCGCAGAGGTACTGCTCGACCAACACTCCCGGACGGCGCGGCCGCCCGCGCCGGTCGTGGGGTGGGGAGGCGATTGCAGCGAAATGTCTCCGGACGTCGCCCGCGGACTCGCAGAGGACCACATTGCTGCTCGCGGCTCCCATGGGCGGCTTCAGGACGCAAGGAAGGCCCACCTCGGAGATGGCGTCGAGAGCGGCGTCCAGCGACTCGGCGTGCACCCAGCGGGGACAGGGAACCCCCGCGGCGGAGCAGACCTCCCGCATCAGGATCTTGTCCCGGGCAGCGAAGGCCGCCCCAGGGGCCGGGGTAGGGAGCCCCAGCTCGCGTGCGATCACCGCCGTCACAGGAACGTAGTAATCGGACTGGCTGAACAGACCCGCCAGGCCCCCGGAACTCGCATAGGGCTCGACTGCCCGCAGCAGCGACTCGGGCGAGGCCGTTTCTGCCGTCAGGACGATCGTGCCGCTCTCACTGATTACCCGTTCGAAGGTGCGGAGGCGGCCGTACCGCGCGGCATCCCTCGTGAGGAAGATTGGAGTGAACCCCAGGTTCGACGCAACGGTCAGCCAGTGGATTCCGTGGGCGTTCGGTTGCGCCTCGACGATTCCGAAGAAGCGCCGTCGTTCCTTTCCGCTCGTCAGCTCAGACATCGCATCCGCCTTCATCGGTGGCAACGTGTGACTGCGGCACAGACGCTGCGCAAGACGTGCGCGGCGGTTGCCAAGAGCCATCTCATCAGGCCGCGGGTATAGACAACGTCATCGACTTCCTCTCGACAGGTCCGGCAGCCCTTGACAGCGTCCGTACTACGGTCGCGGTTCACCTGCGAGTTAAGTAAAACTTCCTCGAGTGACCTGACGTTATTCGGAAACGGCCGACTTGATTCGGTCGTGACTGGACAGGTCCTCGTGCCGCGGACCGCCGCCGGCCAGGCCCTGACCGGTCAGGTCGCCGGACCAGGGGATGCCCCGGTCGATGCCCGCGGCGAGAGCGTGATCTGGCGCGCCTGACTGGTCCTGGGCCATCGCACGGTCGTACGTTCAGGAGACGCGCGATAGACGTGAGGTGCTGCGGATGGCGGGGCTGTTCAGCGACCTGCGGCGATGGCCCGTGCTGCGTGGGGCGCTGCCGCTGTACCCGGGCGAGGTCACCGGTGATCTGCTGGCCGGAATCACCCTCGCCGCGTTGAGCGTCCCGGAGGTGCTGGGCTACGCCAAGATTGCCGGGATGCCCGTGGTCACCGGGCTGTACACACTGCTGCTGCCGATGGCGGTGTTCGCCGTCCTCGGGTCCTCCCGGCACCTGGTGGTCGCGGCGGACTCGGCGACCGCGGCCATCCTCAGCTCCGCGCTGGCCCCGATGGCCGTCGCCGGCTCCGCCGAGTACGTCCGGCTGGCCGGGCTCGCCGCGCTGCTGGCGGGCGGACTGCTCCTGCTGGCCCGGCTCGCGCGGCTGGGGTTCCTGGCCAATTTCCTGTCCCGGACGGTGCTGGTCGGCTTCCTGACCGGAGTCGGCATCCAGGTCGCGATCGGGCAGTTGCCGGACATGCTGGGGCTGCAGGTGAAGGGCGCGAATCCACTGGCCGCGCTCGTCGCGACGGTCCGCGCCGGCTCGCAGGCGAACGCCGCCGCGGTCGCGATCTCCGTCCTCGTGGTCGCGCTGACGGTGCTCGCGCGGCGGCTGTCCCGCCGGATCCCCGGGGCGTTGATCGCCGTGGTGGGCGCGATCGTGATCAGCACGGCGCTCGACCTGCCGGCGCACGGGGTCGCCGTCCTGGGCGCGGTACCGTCCGGGCTGCCCCACCTGATGCGGCCCGCCCTGGGCCTGCACCAGGCGAGCGTCCTGATCGGTCCGGCGGCGTCCATGTTCGTGGTGATCCTCGCGCAGAGCGCGGCCACCTCGCGGGCGTACGCGATGACGTACCAGGAACCCTTCGACGAGGACACCGACCTGGTCGCGCTGAGCGCCGCCAACGTCTCGGCCGCGTTCTCCGGCACCTTCGTGGTCAACGGCAGCCCGACCAAGACCCAGATGGTGGACGGGGCCGGGGGCCGCGGGCAGCTCGCCTGCCTGGTCACCTCCGGCGTGGTGCTCGTCGTCCTGGCCGCCCTCACCGGGCCCCTGGCCTACCTGCCGAATGCGGCCCTGGCCGCGGTGGTGTTCCTGATCGCGGTCGAGCTCATCGACGTCGCCGGGCTGCGCCGGATCTTCGCCGCCCGGCGCGACGAGTTCGGCGTCGCCGTGCTCACCGCGGCAGCCGTGGTGGTCGTCGGGGTGCAGACCGGCGTCGTGCTCGCCGTCGTCGCCTCGATCATCGACCACCTGCGGCACAGCTACCACCCCCGCAACAGCGTCCTGGTGAAATCGGCCGCGGGGCACTGGCGGTCCCTGCCGGTCCAGCCCGGCGCCCGCACCGAGGAGGGGCTGCTGGTCTACCGGTTCGGCACCAGCCTCTATTACGCCAACGCCTCACGCCTCAGCCAGGACCTCGGGATGCTCACCGCGCAGGGATCCCCCCTGCGCTGGGTCGTCCTGGACGCCGCGGCGATCGGCGACGTGGACTACACGGCCGGCTTGGTTCTGGCCCAGGTGATCCGCCAGCTGCTCGACCGCCACGTCCGGGTCTGCTTCACCAGTCTGCTCGATCCCGTTCGCGACCAGCTCACCCGCTACGGCATCACCGCCGGCCTCGGTCCCGATCCCTCCTTCGACACCCCCGGGCAAGCCCTCGAAGCGTTCCACTCCACCGGCGGGTGACCCGCTCACCCCGCCCCGGCCCACCTGAACGGAGAACACCCGGATGACCGGTTCCGCCCTTCGGATCGAGTGGCTGCCCGAGCCCGAGAAGCACGACTACCCAGCCGCCCTGGACTACCTCAGCCTCCTGGTGCCCCAGACCGCCGCCGAGGCACTCGTCGCGTCCCTGCGAACGGCTCACGGAGCGCAACGGAAGGCCAAGGACATCCTGCGCGCCTCGCAGCTGCCGGAGCTGCCCGCCACCAATGCCCACGTCCGCAAGGACCTGCACAAGATCACCGAGGGAACCCCCCTGTCCCCGGTCCTCCTCGTCGCCGACCAGCCACTGATCATCGCCGACGGATATCACCGGGTCTGCGCCGTCTACCACCTCGACGAGGACGCTGTGATCCCCTGCCGGCTCGTCCCCCGGTCGACGGATTGAGCGCGGACCGGCCAGCGGGGATGTGAGGCCCGGACGACGGATGGATCGTCCGCGGATATGGAGATCATGACGGCATTACGGCCGAGGTAATTCCGGTGCGGCCTGGGACCGCAAGAGCTCGACGATCACATCCAGTTTCGCGTGGGCGCTGACCAGCAGTTCAGTGTGCCGAGCCAAGGTCTCGATGTGCTCACCCTGAGTGATCGACAACACTCGCAGGAGGTGATTCGCCGCCCGCTGACGCTCGGACCCGGACGCGAGATTCCGGTCGACCGCGGCAGGTAGATCCGTTTCTGGCGCGACACGCGCTTCACGTGCCGCAAGACGCTCCTCGAAGGTCGGGCTCATTGCCAACTCGCTCCCCCCTGGTCAGTGATCACGACACCTCCCGGGAGCATGACCAGGATGCAACGCCCCAGGATGGTGAGAGGTGCGGGGTCCGTGGACCCGCAGCGGGATCCGGAGATCCAGACAGGGATCCCCAGATCTCGCGCTGGGCGGGATGACCCGCGCTGCGTGGGCGTCCCGTTCGCTCGCACGTCGACGTCCGCGTACCGCAGCGGTGGAACACCCTCGCCGACGCCGTCAGCGTGCGTGAGGCCGCCCCCCGGCCGTCCGGCCGGGGCGGTGAGCTCGGTCTTCGTGACGTGGCCTGCCTCCATGGACGAGGCGCAACGCCTTGGCCAGCAGGCGGTCGGCCCTCGCGGATCGCTCGAAGGTCGTCAGCGTGAGAAGCGGCCTGAATCTCTGCCGCGCGATCGCCTTGGCGTAGGTGAACTCCTTGAGGCCGTCCGCTCCGTGGATCCGGCCGAAGCCCGAGTCTCCGACTCCTCCGAAGGGCAGGCTCGGGATGCCGGCGAAGCTGATCACGGAGTTGACCGATGACATCCCGGAGCGGATGCGCTCGGCAACGGCCATGCCGCTCCTCCGGCTGAAGACCGTGTTGCCCAGGCCGTACGGCGTCGCATTGGTCAGTTCCACGGCGTGGTTCATGTCACGGACCTTCGTGACGGTCACCGTCGGCCCGAAGGTCTCCTGCTGGACGGCGAGGGAGTCCTCGGGGACGTCCAGCAGGACGATGGGCTGCACGTACCGCTCACCCACGGCGTGGAGGCCGCCGACCACCGCGCGTCCACCCTTGTCCAGGGCGTCCTGCACATGGCTGCGGATCACGTTCAGCTGGCTCGGCATGGTGATCGGGCCGATCTTGCCGTCGGCACCGGCCTGCAGGTGTCGGGCCTTCGCCGTGAGCGCATCGACGAACGCGTCGTAGACCTTCTCGTGGACGTAGACCCGCTCGACGCCGATGCACGTCTGGCCGGCGTTGCTGAACGCACCCCACACCGCCGCGTCGGCCGCGGCGGGGATGTCGGCGTCGGCGTCCACGATGAGCGAGTCCTTGCCCCCCGCCTCGATGACGACCGGAGTCAGGGTGTCGGCGCAGGCCGCCATCACCCTCTTCCCGGTCGCGGTCGAGCCGGTGAACGCGATCTTGTCGACGCCCGCGCGGCACAACGCCGAGCCGGTGGCGCCGAGGCCGGTGATCGCTTGCAGGACGGGACGCCCGACGGCTTCCTCGAAACGGTCGGCGATCCACACACCGACGCCGGGTGTGTACTCGCTCGGCTTGAAGACGACGGCATTGCCGGCCGCAAGGGCGTAGGCGATCGAACCCAGTGGAGTGAAGACCGGGTAGTTCCACGGGCCGATCACCCCGATGACACCGAGCGGCTTGTAGGCGACGGATGCCGACTGATTGAGCATCAGCAGGCCCGCGGGCACCCGCCGTCGGCCGAGCACTTTCTTGGCATGGCCGGCGGCCCAGGCGAGGTGGTCGATGGCGAGGGTCACCTCGAGCATCGCGTCCCCGCCCGGTTTGCCCGTCTCACGGCGCATGATCTCGACGAGCTCGGGCAGACGCTCGACCATGGAGACCTTCCACGCGGTGAGATGGCGGCCCCGCTCGTCGAAGCCGAGGTCCGCCCACCACAGCGCCTCTGCGCGTGCTCGCCCGACGGCTGCGCGGACCGCCGCCTCCGATCGGATGGGGTACGTGCCTGTCACCGTCCCGGTGGCAGGGTCGAGGGTGTCGAACGTCGCGGTAGCGAGTCCGCTGGAGCGGCTCGGTGTCTGGTGGGGGATGTCCATGGCTCCTGCTGTTCTGGATATCGGCTCGGCTGAGCCGGTCAAGGCGGTCCGTACCCGTGCCGGCCCCCGAGCTGCGTTACGGCCTCCGGTTCTTCTGCCGCCGGCTCGAGTCGGGTTTCCCGGTGGTGGCGGACGAGCGGAGCGCCCCCGCCGTGACGTTACGGACCACGAGGGGAAGTGCTCGTGCCAGTTTCCTTCCCAGCACGGCGGCGTAGAGGCGGTGCAAGGGACCGTCGAGGACGATTCCGTGGGTCGTGCGCACCCCTTCGAGTGCGGGCTCCATGTCGTGAGTGATGGTCAGGGTGGCGAACGGCAGCCGGACGACGAAGTCCATGGCGCGTCCGTGTTCGACCCGAGTGAAGGTGATCTTCTGGGCCGGAGTTCCGTGGTTCTTGACGACGCCGGTGGTCCCGACCGCGAGTGGCCCGTCGAACTGCGCCCACTCGACCGCGGGATCGTCCAGGTGCCAGGTGCCGGGATCGCCCCAGCGGTCCCAGAGCTGGGCCGTCGTCGCGGTGGTCAGTTCGCTGTGGTGGACACTCCACGTCATCGTGCTCTCCTCGCTTCCGGCCGGGTGGCCATGAGTTCGACGGCGACCTCTCGTGCGGCGCGCTCGCCGGCCGAGACCGCGCCGTCCAGGAATCCGGCCCAGCGCCGCGCGGTCTCGGTGCCGGCCCAGTGGATGGGCCCGACCGGCTCCGTCAGCCGTGCGTGCAGACCGGCGACCGCACCCGGCCCGGGCGCCGCCGTGGGTCCGCCACCCACCCACGGCTCCTCCCCCCACCGCTGATCGATGTACCCGCTCGGGGCGAGGGCGCGTTCCCCGAACAGGTCTCCGAGAGCCGAGAGCGCGCGGATGCGTCGTTCCGCGGGCGCGACGGCATCCCACTCGCGTGCGTAGTCGCCGCCGATGAACCCCAGCAGGACGCCGCGGGAGGCGTCCGGCGGGCTGGCATCGAACGTGATGAACACGGGGCCCTCGTCGGAGATGCTCATGCCACTGAGACCGGCCTCGCGCCAGAACGGCGAGTCGTAGACGGCGTAGATCTTCGACAGGACGCCGGTTGACCAGCGCTGGGCGAGTTGCCGATGAGGGGCGGGGAGCTCGGGAACGAACCGGATGCGGCTTCGCAACGCGGGTGGGACGGCGACGACGGCCCGGCGTGCGGTCGTGGTTCCGGCGTCGGTGTGGAGGGTCACGCGGTCGTCCGTCCAGTCGATCCGCAGGACGGGGCTGCCGAGGTGGACGACCTCGTCTCCGAGCTTGTCGGCCACCCGGACCGCGATCTCGTGCGTGCCCTCGACGAAGTGCTCCTCCTGGGCGCCTCCACGCGTGGCGAGCATCGGCCCCAGCCCACCCGCTTGGGAGACGTAGTGCAGGACGTACAACAGCGAGATCTCGGAGGGCTCGCACCCCCAGGAGGTCTTGCACACGACGGCCAACAGGTCGTAGGTCGCCTGGCTGGCGCGCTTGGAGGCCAGCCAACTTCCGAGCGTCTGAGCGTCGAGCTCGTGGGCGTTCGGAGCATCCCAGGGACGCCCGGAGGGGATGCTGCGGGTGAGCCTCTCGAAGGAGGCTCGAACGCGCAGGAGATCGAGCAGCCCGGGGAGTCCGACCGGAGGGGTCTGTCCTTGGTAGCGCTTGGTCTCCTTGCGCCACAGGAGCAGGTGGTCCCCCGCCTCGTGCGTACGGTAGCGGCCGACCCCCATCTCGTCGGCGAGGGCGAGGATGCGGTCCTGCTCCGGTCCGACGAAGGTGCCTCCGAGGTCGATGAGGGCCTCGCTGACCCTCGTCGAGTTCACTCGGCCACCCACGCGATCCATCGCCTCGAAGACGCGCACGGACAGTCCGCGCTGCTGCAGGTGGCGCGCAGCGGCGAGACCGGACAGGCCGGCACCCACCACCGCGACATCGACGTCGACGCTCTCGGTCACGCTAGTTCTCCTTCGGGAAGCGACGAGGTGTAGGCGGAGGGGACCGTCGGCAGCCGAAGGGCGACCGACAGGACGAGGAGGAGTGCCAGCGCCGGACCCAGGAAGCCCAGGCGCAAGGCGGTACCCGCACCGACCAGGCCAGGAGCGACGGCACCGACGACCGCCCCGGCATAGTTGAAGACGTTCACGCGCGCAATGACTTCATCGCGGCGGGACGGGAGCAGCTCGCCGGCGGAGGCGAAGGCGATCGGCACCAGGGCGCCGGTACCGATACCCGCCAGCCCGAATCCGGTGATGGCCGCCGCGGTGCCGGATCCGAGGACCACGAGTGCGCAGCCGAGCGCCGCGACGATGGTGGCGAACAGGGCCACGGTGCGCCTGCCCCATCGCAGGACGGCCAGGTCGTTCACGAGCCTGGCGACGAAGACCACGGTCAGGTACGCCGCATAGCCGGCCGGCGCCATCGCGGCCGAGGCTCTCAGCCCGTCGGAGAGATAGATCGCGCTCCACGTCGCGACCGCCGAATCGACCAAGTACGCGACGAGGACGAGAGACCCGACCGCCAGCATCGCCCGGCGCGGCAGCGGTACTCGCTGCGCGGCACGTGGTTCATCAGCCGTCGGCCGGGTGGCGAGCGTCGGCACCAGCCAGAAGCCGCCCGCGACCGCCACGGCCAACTGCAGGATTGCCACTGCGCCCATCAGGGCGAGGGCAGATGCGCCACGGGCGGCCAGAAGCGAGGCCAGCACCGCTCCGACGACGCCGCCGACGGTCAGGGCCGAATAGAGGCGACCCATGATCGAGGCGCCGTCCCGGTCGCGCACGGCGACGCCCTGCATGTTGTTGCTGGCATCGACGGTCCCGAGGGCCAACCCGTAGACGGCCACCGCGCACAGGTAGACCATGCGGTCCGGAGCGATGCTCATCCCGGCCAGCCCGACGGACTGCAGCACGAACCCGAGGCACCCAGCGGTGCGACTTCCGCGGCGCAGCGCGACCGCGTTCGCCAGTCCCGAGCCCACCGTCGCCGCGGCGCAGACCATCAGAAGGATCCCGGAGACCACTGTGTCGCTGAAGGCCATTCGGTCCTTGACCGCGGGTAGCGCCGTCACGACCACGGCGTAGCCGAGCCCTTGAGCGGCGTACACCACGGCGACCATCGACGTCGTCGCCGTGGACGTCCACCCACGTCTCACGGCAGCTCCAGGCGCGGGGCGGTCGCGGCGAAGGCACGGACGTCAGCCAGGGTGTAGCTGCCGGAGTTGGTTCCGAGGCCGAGCGCGACGTGTGCGGCCGTCGCACAGCCGAGCTCGGCCGCCTCGCGCAGGTCGAGCCCCAGGGATCGGCCTCGCAGGAAGCCCGCGCTGAAGGCGTCTCCGCAGCCGGAGGTGTCGACGACGTCCACGACGTAGGCCGGCACCTCGACGACCTGGTCCTCGGTCACCACCAAGGCGCCGTGCGCGCCCCGGGTCACCGCCACGCATCGCGCACCGGCCTTGATCAAGGAGCGGGCACCGGCGGTAAGATCGGTTTCCCCGGTGAAGCCGACCACCTGCTCGTCGTTGGGAAGCAGGTAGTCCGCGTGGGGCAGCGCAGCCCCGATCCACTCCAGCATGCCTGGGTCACCAGGAGCGAGGATGTCGATCGACGTCGTCGCGCCCCGGTCGTGCGCCCGTGCCAGCAGTGACGCCGCCGCGTCACCGCCGAGGAACTCCGGGCCGCCCAGGTGCAGGTGCGTGAGACCGCTCAGAAGGTCGTCGGAGACGTCGTCGACAGTGAACGCGCCGTTCGCCCCGACACAGTGCCAGGCCGGACGGTCGCCGTTCGGGCGGATCGGCAGTACCGACGCCGATGTCTGGTGACCTGCCTTGCGCACCAGGCCCCGAGTGTCGACCCCCTCGCGGTGCAGCAGGGCCACCAGGGTGTCGGCGAGATCGTCCGTTCCGAGCGCGCCGATGCTGCGGACGTCGGCCCCCAGCCGCGCCGCGACCAGGGCGCACCCGCCCGCCGTACCCGCCGCAGACACCCGAATCGTCTGGACCAGTTGGCCCTGGCTGCGCTCCGGGATCGACTCGATCCCGATCACCAGGTGATCGAGGACGTGCACGCCCACGCACCCTAACGTCATCCCGTCGTCCATCGCGTGTCCCTCCGCCTGTGTCAGGTGTTCCGATCCCGTGGTGCTTCCGATCCCGTGGTACGGCGCCGGACTGTGGGGACGGCGGCACGACCTCGTTGTTGGTCGGGCGAGCATATGCACCAGGCAGCCCAGTAATGTGCACCCGGTCACACTTATGGCACTATTGCCCCCCACCGTGGCGCGAGCGCCCCCTCGCTGGCGCTCCGGGCTTGGACCGGGCAACAGGCATGGGAGGCACGGCGTGGCAGATCCGAAGCTCGCGTTGGCCACGATTCCGCCCGTGATCCTCACGGGACTGCTCGAACTGGCCGATTCGCACCGCATCGAAGCGACTCGTTGGTTCAGCGGCACCGGCCTCGACCGGGCCCGACTCGAGCAGCCTGGAGCCCTGGTCTCCTACCGGCAGGCAGTCACCGTGATCCGTCGAGCGCTCCGGGACCTACCGGGGGGTCCGCTCGGTCTCATGATCGGAAGCCGCGACCCGCTCCTCTCCTGGGGCACGCTCGGCACGGCGGTGCGGTCGGCCCGAACGGGCGCGGAGGCCCTGCGGGTGGCGACCGAGTTCCACCAGGGAGCCGGGACGCTGCTGGACTACGTCGTGTCACGGACGGACGACGGCTACGTGGTCAAACTTCTTCCCCGTACTCACGAGCCCGATCTCCTGATCTTCCTCAGCGAGGAGGCCTTCGCGGGAATCGTCGTCCTGACCCGGCTCATGTTCGGGCGATCGGGCAGCCCGGTCGCCGCCGAGCTGTCGTACCCCGCCCCGCCGTGGGGGGCAGCATACGGCCGGCTGTGGCGTTGCCCGGTCAGCTTCAGCTGTGAACGCACCGTCCTCATGCTGCCCGGAGGACTCGAGGATCGCCCTGTCCCCACGGCCAACGCCACGCAGTTCCAGACGTCCCTGGAGGCCACCAGAGCCATCCTCGAGGCCGACCCGATCCATGACCTCGTCACAGCCGTCGAAGACACACTCCGACGGAACCTCCCGGTGCGGCGGACGGCTACCCAGGTAGCGTCCGAACTCGGGCTGAGCCTCCGTTCGCTTCATCGCCACCTCGCCCAGGCCGGCCAGACCTTCGGCGCCATTCAGGACCGGGTGCGGTGTCAGCAGGCCGACGTGCTGCTCACCCAGACACGCCGACCGATCAGCACCATCGCGACCGATCTGGGCTACAGCGATCCCCGCGAGTTCCGCCGCGCCTATAAGCGGTGGGCTCAGCTGACTCCCGCCGAGATGAGGCGACGAGGCCTTCCCACCTGGGTGTCAACCCCTCGGTGGGGGTGACACCGCTCGCCGGCGATCACCCGGCCCATGGTCCGTTCCGGTTCGCGGATCTCCGCCACCGCCAGCGCCGCGTTGATCACCGTGGAGAGCTTCAACCCCCTCGCCGTGACGGTGTACAGCACGACACCGATCCCGAAGGCGAGCATCCCCGCCGGCCGGCGGGTGGTTGTGGCTGCTCGGCGGGTGCGCTCCCGAAACTCGCCGGATGGGCGGTGGTCGCGCACCCGGGGGACGGTGTTTCCATGACCCAGACGCAGCAAGCGCCGCAGACCGCGCCTCCTGGCGAGGAGGCACCCGCGCGGGAGGCCGCACCCGCGCAGGAGGCGGCACCCGCGCGGGAGGCCGCACCCACGCAGGAGGCGGCACCCGCGCAGGAGGCGGCTCCGCCCGGTCCGGCGGGCGAGCCTGGCACGTCGACGGCACGGCTGGCGGGGGTCGACCTGGCCCGAGCGCTGGCGGTGTTCGGCATGTTCGCCGTGCACGTC
>DATDMG010000106.1:0-10259 GCA_036518955.1 Kineosporiaceae bacterium
GACGTGCACGGCGAACATGCCGAACACCGCCAGCGCTCGGGCCAGGTCGACCCCCGCCAGCCGTGCCGTCGACGTGCCAGGCTCGCCCGCCGGACCGGGCGGAGCCGCCTCCTGCGCGGGTGCCGCCTCCTGCGTGGGTGCCGCCTCCTGCGCGGGTGTCTTCTCTTGCGCGGGCGCCTCCTCGCCAGGAGGCGCGGTCTGCGGCGCGTGCTGCGTCTGGGCCATGGCAACACCGTCCCCGGGTGCGCGCCCATCGGCCATCCGGCGAGTTTCGGGAGCGCACCCGCCGAGCAGCCACAACCACCCGCCGGCCGGTGGGGGTGCCTCGCCAACTGCCGGACCGGGCACCGGCCAGTCGAGGCCCGCTGACAGCCGCGCGGCGACGCTCAGCCCGCGTCGGCCTAGCTGATCACGGGACTCGTGCCCGGTCCCATCGCCGCACTGCAGACGCCTGCGTGTTCGCGTCCGCAGTGACGGGCCGGATGCGCAGTGGTGTCCGCCTCGGGCATCACCGAGTCGTGGACAACCGAAGAGACGATGGACATGAGCCACGAGACGACGCAACAGCAGCGGGCGCCGCATATCAGGAGCCGCCGCGGGGATGAAGTTCTCGTGATGACGCCCGCGCCGAACCATCCATCCGCCCCGGTGCCTCGGGCGGCGAACGTCCGGGCCGAAGTGCAAGCGATCGATCAGGCGGTGTTCGACGCCGTCGCAGAAACCCCGACGCCGAGCCTCGACCGGTTACTGGTGGGCCTGTCCCGGTCGGCCGACCGCTCCCGGCTGTGGCTGGTCACCGCGGCAGGCCTCGCAGCGCTGGGTGGCACCCGGGGCCGACGGGCCGCGGGTCTCGGGCTCCTCGCCGTCGGACTCGCCTCGGCGGTCACGAATCTGGGTCTGAAGCCGCTGGCCGGGCGCCGACGGCCGGTGTGGTCGGACAGCCATCAGGTGTCGGCCTCCCGACGGGTACGGCGGCCGATCTCGGCGTCGTTCCCTTCCGGTCACGCCGCCTCCGCCTTTGCCTTCGCGTCTGCCGCAGGGGAGGCAGCCCCAGCGGCCTGGGTCCCGCTGCACCTGGCCGCCACCCTCGTCGGCTATTCGCGGGTGCACACCGGCGTGCACTACGCCTCCGACGTCTCTGTCGGAGCCGTGGTCGGCGCCCTGTGCGGTTGGACGGTGCGGCGGCTGGCCGGGCCCCGGGCGGCTGGTCCTCGTGAAGCACGGCGGGCTCCGTGACCGCGCACGGGGGCGGGACGACGCCGGCCCGGGCGGTGATCGTGATGAACCCGCGCTCGGGCGACGGCAAGGTGACCCGGTTCCGGCTGATCGAGCGAGCCGAACGACTCGGGGCTCGGGTCATGGTGACCGGCGGGGATCTGAGTGCCGCGGCGCTGGCGAGGTTCGCGGTCGAGGAGGGCGCGCAGGTGCTGGGGGTGGCGGGCGGCGACGGAACGGTGGCGGCGGTGGCGGCGGTGGCCGCCGACACCGACCGTCCACTGGTGGTCGTCCCGGCCGGCACCCGCAACCACTTCGCCCGCGACGTGGGCCTGGATACCCGGAACCCGGTGCGGGCCTTGACCGCTCTGGTCGCCGCGGACCCGGTCCGGGTGGACCTGGGTTCGGTCGAGTCGCACGTCTTCGTCAACAACGTCTCGTTCGGCATGTACGCGGAGGCGCTGTTGGAGCCCGGATACCGGCAGGCGAAGGCGCGGTCCTTCGCATCCGTCGCACCCCGTTACCTGGAAGGACGGCGGTGGGTCGAGGCCAGGATCGACACCCCCGTGGAGACCACCGAGGATCCGCAGGTGGTGCTGGTGTCGAACAATCCCTACCACCTGTCCACCGTGCGGTACCTGGGGCGGCGATTCAGTCTCAGCACCGGACAGCTCGGGGTGATCGTCATCAAGCGCCCGGCCGACCTGCCCCCGCTGCCCCCGCCGGACCTGCTCCCGCGGCTGCGTCAGGACCTGCGCCGACACGGCAGGACCGGATCGCCCGGCACCGGCGTCGTCACCTGGTGCGCCCCCCAGGTGACGTTGGCCGGCGCCGTCTCGCACCTCACGGCTGGGATCGACGGCGAGCCCGTGGACCTCCACCTCCCGATCACGTGCCGCATCCTGCCCGCAGCCTTGCAGATCCTCCTGCCGCAGGGACGTCCGGGCGTGCCCGAAGAACCTGCTCGGGATCGCGGGCGGTAGGGCCGCCGTCCCGGCTTCCGGCGGTGCACCCGTTCGGGCGATCGGCGCAGCGGCAGCGCGCTCCGGCCTCGCGAACTGATCCCCGTCGAGCCTCAACGGTCTCCTTCGTCGACGCCGGCCGTCATCTGGTCCGCCACGACCGAGACGGGCCGCAACGATCGCCTCACCGTGCTGGACCCGAGCTTCGGCCAGCGCACCCACGGGTGAAGCGCGACTCGGCCCAAGCGGTAGGGAGGCAAGACCCCGAAGATAGGGACAAAAGCCCCTTTTGCTCACATAGGCGGGATATCGACTCTAGGGGGGTAGGCGCGACCGAGTGACGCCGACCACAGGGGGCCAGTGATGGCGTTCTGGGACCGGGCCGACGCCGGGCGGCAGTTCCGGCACGCACGCGGCCATCCGCCCGACAGCGATGTGGTGGCGTCGGGCGAGGGCCGGGTGTCTGCAGCACGGCAAGGATCTCGGCAGTCGCTACGGCGGACGGTAAGACTGCCGCGCGCTCCGCCCCGGGTGCCGATGCTCCGGCACACCGCGGTCATGGTGGGCGATCGGCCGGGGCGGGCGTGCCATGAGCAACTGTCGGGCCATGAGCAATCTGTGCAACCGCAAGGGGTCATCTGTTCGGCACAGCAACAGCAGCGGCTCAGTCTGCGATCGACACGTGATCCAGGGAGGAACGATGGATTTCTCGGAACGACTCGACGCGCTGCAGCAACGCGTCGGCGCGGCCAAGGCTGACGTACAGGCCGCCGCCACCGAGTCCCGTGAGCAGATCGGAACGCGGATCCACCAGACCCAGGACGACCTCGCCCGGGCCATGCAGGACGCACAGCGGCAGGCCGAGCAGGCCGCGGCCGGCGCACGCAGCAAGTGGGCGCAGGTGAAGGCGGACGCCGCCGCCAAGCGGGAGGACGTCAAGGCCAAGATCGACCAGCGGACCCGGCAGTTGGACGCCAAGGTTGCCGCCCACGACGCGGACTGGGCCGAGAACGACGCGGCCGAGGCTGTCTCCTTCGCCGAGTGGGCGGTGGACAACGCGGAGCTGGCCATCCTGGACGCCATCGACGCCCGCATCTACGCCGACGAGCGGGCCAAGGTGGCCAGTTCCTGACCTTTGGCCGGATCGGCCGACGGCCCGCCACCACAACCAGGAACCGCCACTTCAACCGGGGATGAGCCGCGCCGCGTCAGGCTCTGACGATGGGGATCGTGCCCCTGGCGCGGCGGCGAAAGGGGGAGATTGCTGTGACGGGTGAGGTGGGGCGCGCAGAGGCGCTTCGGGACACCGCCCGCGCCGAGGTACGCGAGGTGTCGGGGGTCTGGTGGTTGCTGCTGATCCTCGGGATCCTGTGGACCGGCCTGGGCATGTTCGTGCTGTCCTACCGGGTGAGCAGCCTGGCGGTGGTGGTCACGATCGTGGGCGTGGCCTTGCTGTACGGCGGCATAACCCAGCTGGTGGTGGCCAGCCAGGTCCACGCCTGGCGCTGGCTGCTCGTTGCAGGCGGTGTTCTGGGCGTGGCCGCCGGGATCACCACGTTCGTATGGCCAGGAGCCACGCTGTACGTCGTGTCGATCCTGGTGGCCTGGTACCTGGCGATCTCCGGGATCGTCCACGTGGTCAGCGCGCTGGCAGGCGCCAAGCTGCCGTGGTGGTGGACCCGGGTGCTGCTCGGGATCGCCGAACTGGCCCTGGGGGTGTGGGCGCTCCGGTCCTGGCAACAGTCGCTGTTCACGCTGGTCACCCTGGTCGGGGTGTGGGCCATCTGCCACGGGATTGGGGAGATCTTCGCCGCCTTCGCCCTGCGCCACGCTGGCAGGCGGGCGGAGCTGCTGGTCACCTGATGGAGGATTCCGACGACGCACGGACGGCCCCGAGCGCCCCCTCGCACCCGCCCTGCATCCTTGGGCGCCAGCCAGGGATGCAGGGCGCCGAGACCGGCTTCGCCCGGCGGCGGCGCCGGTCAACCGCGGATGTCCTCGTAGATCTCTGCCTTCTCGGCAACGCTCAACGGGCGGAACGGGGGGCTGCACACCCCGGCCACGACCGCCTCCGGGTGATCGACCGCGATCCTCGCCCGCAGGGCCGCCAGGGTCTCGGGGGAGCCACCCAGCAGGTAGTGCCGCACGCCCGTGCGGCCTGCGACGTCCAGCACGTCCTGGAAGAGTTGCGGTCCTCGACAGGCCTGACGCAGTTCCCTGCCCGCGCCGCGGGAGGCGGCCAGCCAGGCCAGCGGGGTGCCGTCGATGAAGTTGACGCCCTCGTGGAGAACGGCGGCCAGCGCCGGGTCCCGGTCGGCGAGGGCGAGGGTGTACGCGTTCACCAGGTGGATGTGGCGGCCGCCCCGGCCCCGCGGTGCCTCGAGCGTCCAGCGCAGGACGGCGTGCGCGGCGGCGGCGGGGGACAGCGCGGCGAACGGGAAGCCGAGCAGCTCCAGGCCGGGCTCCGCCGGCCGAGGCAGCGCGACGACGCGCACGGCGTCCGCCGGGACGCGCCGGTCGGACGCCGTCGACGCGGGCTGCGGCGCCACGCGCCGGAGCGACGGCAGGTCGGCTCCGAGAGCGAGGTCGGCTCCGAGAGCGAGCCCCTCCCCGACTCGAGTAGGCAGGCCGGCTCGGGCATTGTCCGGCATCTCGATGACCACTGCTCGCTGCTCCCCGTTCGCTAACACTGCGTTGCGATTGCCTGACGTAGCGTGGACGAGGAGGGGTACTCGGGTGAGCGTTGCCGAGCAGGATCATCTCTTTGAGGGGAGAAGGTCTCCGACGACTGGAGGGAGAATGTCCCCTAGGTGGGGGGCTGCGCCGTCCGTGGGGTATTCGTTCGGCGCGGTCAGGCGCCTAGCCGTCGCGTGTGGCGGGGGAATCGGGCATGTGGGGGAGGGGGACGTCGCCTCAACGGGGGTCGTGACGTTGCCGGGGAATCGCCCGGCCCGCATGGCACGCTCGCATCGTGCCCCGCATCGCGCCCGTCGCCGATTCCCCGCCGCCCGCGATCCTGGTGATGCGCCGGGGGTCGTGGGGCCTGAGCCGGGCGTCGATACTGGCGAGTTCGGCGTCGCCGCAGGGATGGTTGGACGCCGAACTGGCGGCCGCGGGTCGGCCCGATCCGGTGGACGACGGATTGGTGACGCGTTTTCCGGTGCTTGCGTCCACGACGTCCGACTTCATCGCCCGGTCGAAGGCGGCGAACCGTGCGGGCAACGGAGACCAGATGCAGGCGTTGAACCGGCTCTGCGTCGCCAGGGCGATCTGGTCACCAC
This sequence comes from Kineosporiaceae bacterium, assembly GCA_036518955.1. GTDB lineage: Bacteria > Actinomycetota > Actinomycetes > Actinomycetales > Kineosporiaceae > DATDMG01. The sequence goes on from DATDMG010000106.1 coordinate 5,459, forward strand.
GGCAGCTGCTGGAGCGGATGGTGGACTTCTGGTCGAACCATCTGAACGTGACCTGTCCCAGCGACCGGGTGTGGGCCAGCCGGGCCGACTACGACGCGACGGTTGTCCGGGCCAACGCGCTGAGCAGTTTTCGCGAGCTGCTCCGCGCTGCGCTGCACCACCCGGCGATGCTCATGTATCTCAACAACGATGTCTCGTCGAAGACCCAACCGAACGAGAACCTCGGCCGGGAGTTGCTCGAGCTGCACACCGTCGGCGTCGAGGCCGGCTACACCGAGACGGATGTGCTCAACTCCGCCCGGATCCTGACCGGGATGAGCCGCGACTGGACCACCTCGGCCTACCTCTACCGGCCGAGTTGGCACTGGACGGGGCCGGTGCAGGTGCTCGACTTCAGCGATCCGAACCGGTCCTCCGACGGACAGGCCGTCGTCACCGCCTACCTGGATCACCTGGCCCGCCACCCCGCCACCGCGCGGCGTCTGGCGACCAAGCTGTGCCAGTACTTCGTGGCCGACACCCCGCCGTCCACGCTGGTGGAGCGGATGGCTGCGGTCTACCTCCGGAACGACACCGCGATCGTGCCCGTGCTGCGGGAGATGTTCCTGTCGAGCGAGTTCGCGGCGTCCGCCGACCAGAAGGTGCGCCGGCCCGCCGAGCAGCTCTACGCCGCCGTCCGCGCCCTCGGGATCCAGTTACCGCCCACCGGCACGGAGGGAATCGAGACGCTGCACTGGGCGGTCCAGGACATGGCGGAGGAGCCGAACGCCTGGCCGACCCCGGACGGGTACCCGACGTCCGCCGACGAGTGGCGCTCCGCCGGGGCGATGCTGGCCCGGACCAACGCGGTGACGACGCTGGCCCACGGCTGGTGGAAGGGCCTGGTCTACCCGCCGATCACCGACCTGCTCCCGAGGCCGTTGTCGAAGACGCACGGCGGGCTGATCTCGGCGCTGTACCAGCGGTTGCACTTCCGGAAGATGCCGAGTGCCGACCTGTCCGCCGTCTGCGGCTACCTCGGGGTGAGGTGGTCCGACCCGGTCACGGCCAAGAGCGCGGTGCGCAACCCCGCCTGGGACCTGCCGCAGCTGGTGGGCGTGCTGCTGAACGCGCCCGCTCTGGCCATCTACTGACTCCTGAGGAGGTCCTGGTGACGGATGCGGACGCCGGCCCGGCCCCGGTCGCCCGACCAGCCTGCCCCGAGTGCGTCGAGCTGTCCCGTCGCGGCCTGCTGCGGGGGGCCGCCGTCGGCGGGCTGACCTCGCTCGTGCCGGGCGGGAGCTCCGACGTCCGGGTGGCGGCCGCCGTCGGGAAGGCCGCGTCGACCGACACCCTGGTGCTGCTCAGCCTGCGCGGAGGTTTCGACGGGCTGAGCGCCGTCGTCCCCGCCGCCGACCCGGACTACCGCGGCAAGCGCGCCACCATCGGTGTGCCGGCCTCCCAGCTGCTGCCGCTGGACGCGGCGTTCGGGCTGCACCCGGCGATGGCCCCACTGCTGCCGCTGTGGCGCGACGGGCAGCTGGCCGTCGTCCAGGACGTCGGGCAGGCCGCGCCGACCCGGTCGCACTTCGAGGCGATGCGTGAGCTGGAGAAGGCCGCCCCCGGATCGGGGATCCGCACCGGCTGGCTCGACCGGATGCTCGGCGCCCTCGCCAAGGGCACGATCTTCAAGGGTGCTCAGGTGGGGACGTCGAAGCCCACGGACGCCTTCAAGGGCCCCGCACCGGAGCTGGCCGTGCGTCGCATCGACAACTTCACCCTGTCGGGGACGGACGCGAAATCCCTGCCGAAACTGACGGGCCTGTACCGGTCGCTGTACTCCCGTGCCCCCGAGGTGATCCGGACGCCGGCCCTCGTCGCGATGGACGCGGTGGCCACGACGTCCCGGCTCAAGGCCGCCGGGTATACGCCGTCCCACGGCGTCACCTACCCGAGCACGGAGGTCGGGAAGGCGCTGCAGGACGTCGCCCGGCTGATCCGGGCCGGCGTCGGCCTGAAGGTGGCGTGCGTGGACGTCGGTGCCTGGGATCTGCACGCCGGAATGGGCAGGGTCGACGGCGGGCAGATGCGCGACCGGCTGAAGGACCTGGCCGACGCCGTCGCCGCGTTCACCGCCGACCTGGCCGACCGGATGGGCTCCCTCACCCTGGTCACGCTGTCGGAATTCGGGCGGCGGGTCGCCGAGAACGGCTCCGGCGGCACCGACCACGGGCACGGCAACTGCGTCTTCGTCATCGGCGGGGGAGTGGCCGGCGGGCGGATGTACGGCACCTGGCCCGGGCTGTCGTCGTCCGCTCTGGTGCAGGGCGACCTGCCCGGCACCACGGACTACCGGCAGATCCTCGCCGAGATCGCGGTCAAGCGGATGGGGATCAGGAGGGTCTCGGACGTGTTTCCGGGCCTGAAGGCTGCGCCGCTCGGGATCCTGCGCGCCCGCGCGTGAGCCGTGAACGGCGCGTGAGCGGTGAGCGGTGAGCGGGCGTCGATCCGGGGTGAAGCAGGAGCACCGGGCCGTGCGGGTCCTTGCTGTCGCGCACCTCGACGGCGTCACCGTGGCGGCGCACCTCGACGCACCGGCCCGAGTCCGCGGAGCGGATGGCTTTGATCCAGCTGGGGGCGGCGTGGGGTTCACAGCGGCCCCTCCAGGGCGACGGACCGGCCCAGGACTGCCCTGAACAGGGCCCGGAAGCGACACGACCATGGGCTGGCAGGTGCTGAGGGCGCGGATCTCGAGGGTTCGGTCAGTAGAGGCGTTCGCCGTCGTGGGCGCGCACCGGCGCCGGGCCGGCGAAGGCGTCGTGGATGCGGACGGCGAAGGCCGGGCTCATCAGCGCGTCCACTGATGATCGATCGACCCAGCGCGCCTCGGTGGCCTCGGCGGTGGCGCCGGCACTGCCCTCGAGAGGGTGGCACCGGAAGACGAGCGCGATGATGCGCGCGGGCACGTGCTGGTAGACGCCGGTGAGCCGTTCGACGCCCACGCGGATGCCGGTCTCCTCGAGGATCTCGCGCACCAAGCCGTCCTCGACCGTCTCCGCCGGCTCCAGGATGCCGCCGGGCGGCTCCCAGCGCCCGTTGTCGCGGCGGCGGATCACCAGCACCCGGCCCGCGCCGTCCACCACCACACCGGCGACGCTCACCGAATAGGGCCGTTGCGGCGTCGGTGTAGCGGGCTGCACAGAGTGCAGAGTAGGCCCCCGTTGCAGACCAGGCCCTCGCGGTTGTCGCCGAGCGAGGGCAAACTTACCTAGAGGAGTTGGCTGCCGTTCGGAGGGTGGGATGCTGCCGTTACACCGCATCGACCGGGATGACAAGGTGCCCCCGTACCGCCAGATCGCGGCGCAACTGCGCGACCGGATCGGCGACGGCACCTTCCGGACGGGCGCTCGGCTGCCGTCGGAGGCCCAGCTGATGGAGCACTACGGCGTCGCCCGGATGACGGTGCGGGAGGCGCTGCGGGAACTGGCGTCGGAGGGCCTCACGGTGGCGCAACATGGTCGCGGGGTGTTCGTGAAGGCACGCCCGCCGGTTCGCCGCGTAGCTGCTGATCGGTTTGCCCGTCGGCACCGCGACGGCGGCCGGGCTGCCTTCCTGGTCGAGGCGTCCACCCTTGGTGTTCCCGCTGTGGACCGGATCGTGGTGACCGAGGCGATCCCGCCGGCGCATGTACGTGAGCTGCTGGGACTGCCCGCCCAGGGGCGCGCCGTCGTCCGCAGCCGCCGCTACCTGCTGGACGGCCGGCCGGTGGAACTGGCGACGTCCTACCTGCCGGTCGACATCGCCCGGGGCACGCCTATCACGGACGTCAACCCCGGCCCCGGGGGGATCTACGCTCGGCTGGAAGACCTGGGTCACCCGTTGGTGGAGTTCGTGGAGCACGTGTCGACCCGGATGCCCACCGCACACGAGTGTCGTGCCCTGGCGCTGGGCTCGGGCGAGCCGGTGTTGATGGTGTTACGCCGGGCCGTCGACGCCCGGGGCCGGGTGGTGGAGATCTGCGACACGGTCAAGGCCGGCAACGGCTACGTCCTGGAGTACCGGATCCCAGCGATCTGATCCTGCGGCACCTGGGCGAGTCCCGGACTGCACGGTCCGATCTCGTCCCGATCTCGTCCCGATCTCGTCGCCGTGAGAGCCGGGGTGGCGTGATGTGCCTGGAGGAGTGGCACGGTCAGCCCGCACCGCGGTCCGCGGTGCGCACGAAGGGCCGCCCGGGAGGTGCCATGTGCGGAGCAGTAGGCAGTAGACCGCGCCCGTTCGCGATCGGCGTCCTGGCCGTCGATGACGGGGGAAAGGGTGGGACGCCGTCGGAGGGCCGTCTGGATATCGCTCTCGACGCCTACAAGTACGGCTACTTCCTTCTCGACACCATCGAGACGAGCCCGCCTGGGACCGGCTACCTGGCGGTGGAGCTGCTGGTATCCCGCAGCGGGGCGGATGCGCTCGTCGTCCGGGGTTGCGTCGACGAGGGGTGGCTGTGCGCTGTCGCGGACCGGCATCGCCTCGTGGTGCGCCGCAGTCGGGGCTGACGAGGCGGCCTCTGCGTCCGTCCCTGACTGGTCGGTCTCCGGCCGGTTGGCTGGAATGCTGGCCGGCGTCGGCGGGCGACTGCGGACCGTATCGCCCGGGCGTCACGTGCAGGGCTGTTCACGCGCCTTCGCCGCCTTGGTCGCGGTGTTGAGCAGGTATTCCAGTGGCCCGCGGCGGAAGAAGCGGGACCAGATCGCCGCGAACAGGACGGCGCCGCCGATGAACCCGAGCAATGGCACAGCGGTGGTGGACGAGCCGCGCGGCAGCAGGG
>DATDMG010000107.1:0-25956 GCA_036518955.1 Kineosporiaceae bacterium
CCGAGCGCACCACGCGGTGGATTCGATCCGCAGCCCTGGGCACCCGAGGCAAAGTCGGCGTCCTCGTGGCCCTGGTCGCCGCGATCGTCACCATCGCGGGCCCCTTCGACCGAAGCGCCGCGGTCGTGAACGGCCCCGTCGTCGACCCCGCCCCCTCCTGGGCCGCCGCCGTGGTCGCACCCGAATCGGTGTGCTCGGGCGCACTCGTCTCCCCCACCGTGGTCCTCACCGCGAAGCACTGCGAAGCGCCGAGCGGCACCGTCGTCGTCGTCGGGCACTCGGACTCCCGGCGCAGCCCCGTGGACGCCAGGATCGGCATCGTTCGCAAGATCGACGCTCCCCAGGAGGACCTGGCCGCCCTCGTCCTCGACCGATCGGCGGCCCAGGCCCCCATCCCGCTCGGTTCGGACGACCCGCTTTCGGCCGAGATGTCCTTCATACCCTTCACCGCCTACGGCTATGGGCAGGCGAACGACGTGACCGAACCGAGACCGACCCTGGACGGACGGCTGCGCAGCGCCGTCGGCCTGGTCGCCACGTGCAACCCCCGCTACGAGGTGTCCAGACTCGAATACTGCCTCAAACCGCAGAAGATCTCAGGGCCCTGTCCGGGAGACTCGGGCGGGCCCCTGGTCGCCTCGGGCCATCTGATGGGCATCCTCACCACGTACATCAGTACGGCCCATCCCATCATTTGCACCGGGGCGGACTGGCTTGCGGTCTCCGTACCCAACCGCGAGATCAAGAAGTGGGTGAACGACACCATCGCCGCCAACCCACCGTCGGGACAGCAAGCACGGTGACGTCCGCCGGCCGCCGGCCGCCGGCCGCTCGCCTGCGCCGGGAGCACCCACTCCTCGGCTGGTGGTACGAGAGCTGGGTGCCTGTGGCACATTGCACCAATGGCTCTAGCTGGGGGGACGCCGGCATCCACCCCGTCACCACCGCAGCGGCAGGCCGGTGCCGCTGTCCTGCGGGGAACCGGCCGGACCAGCGTTGTGGCACTCAGTGCGGGCGCGGCTCACGCCGTCCTGATCCTGGCCTTCCCGTTCACCAGCAACCTGCTGAGTCTGACGGTGCAGACTCTGTGCGGCCCGGACGACGCCGGCTACGGCTGCGGGAACCGGGCATTGGTCCTGCTCCTGCTCATCCTGGTCACCGGGGGTCTCGCCGCCGTGGTGACCCTGTGGCTGGTGTTGCGACTCACCCGTGGGCCGTCGCCCGCTCTGACGACGGTGCTGACGATGGGCGAGCTCATGGTCCTTCCGTCCGCCTTCGGCTGGCTCGTGGACGCACTTCCGGGCGGCACCCGTGTCGCGATCAGATGGCAGCTGTGGATCACCTCGTCCGGCTCGTCGCTGACCCCGCTGGCGATGATCGTGGGCGTCCTGACGGCGGGCGCGACGGCGGGGGCGGTCACCATCGTCCGTGGCGGCTGGCGCGGCCTGGGCCGGTTCGCCGGCGTGCTGGCCGGGCTGGCCGCCGCCACCGCCGTGGGCGTCGTCGTCCTCGGTGACCGGCCGGTCGGCGGCGGGGAGGCTGCCCGGCTCCAGGAGGCTGTCGGGCAGCCGTACGAACTGGCGGATCCGCCGGCCCCGCGCGGCTGGCCTGGCTCGACCACGGGCAACTGCACCTGGAGTACGGGCCGGCGAACATCACGGCGCCGGCCGTGATCGCCGTGCGCGTGCTGCCCCGCCCCTCGCATGCAGACGACACGTTGTCGTGCTCCCCCGTGATTCCGGACGTCTCCGGGATCCCGCCCTGCGACCGCCTCCCCAGGTGCCGCACCCGGACGTGGCCGCGTCGTCCCCGGCCACCATGTCGTCCCCGGCCACCATGACGTCCGCGCCGTCGCCCTGAGCCAGGTCCTCCAGGGCCTCCGCCACGACTCCTCCAACTCGCCGGCCCCCGACGCCGCCACCCCAAGGCCCACACCGCAGACCTCACTCGCAAGATCAGGCGAGCGGGTCGGGCAGCGCCGGCCCCCCTGACCGGACATGGTCCACGGGGTCAGCTCCCCGACGGCCGCGAACGTGACGGCGACCCCGTGGGCCGCTCCGGCACGCCGCGCTGTCGAACCGGTCCGGCGTGACAGCGAGTGACCCAGGGTGATTTCAGCTGCTCCAAGCAGGTAGAGGGGGGGTGTCAGGAGAGTTCGGAATCTCGCCGTCGGGTTAGCCTGTCGTGCCTGAGCGTATCTCTGGATCACTATCTGTAATATCTTGCCGGAGGCACCGTCAGTGGGCAGACACTCCCCCGTCCGCAGGGACAAGCGTCTCGGCTCGCTGCTCCCCACAATGCGGCCAGGCCGGCCAGCGCGGTACCACCCGGCACTCACGGCGACCGGCGCAGCGGTCTCGGTCATGGTGGTCGCGTTCTGTCTCCCGTTCGTGATCCCCGCCGCATTCCCCGGCGCCCGTGACGCGCTGCTCTGGTTCGCGCCGGCACGGTGCGAGCGGACCACGGTCGTCGAGGTGGTCGCCGTCCCTGCCGTGCGCGCGGCCGTCGAGCAGCTCGGCGGCACGATCGAGGGTCGGCACCTGGACGACGGGAGCTGCCTGTCGGTCCGGGTCCGCGAGCAGGACCCGGCGGACACCGTCGAGAGCAGCATCGTGCTGCCCCCCTCCCGGGCCCCGCAGCTGTGGGTCGGCGACTCGTCGCTGTGGCTGGCGCACCTCACCCGGTGGAAGGAGCGGACGGTCAGCTCCTTCGGCACCACTCCAGTAATCATGGTGTCCAGCGGCACCACCCTGAACTCCCCCCGCAACCGCTCCTGGACGTCGGCCGCCCCGGGCTGGATCGATCTCTTCCAGCGCGCCCAGCCGGTCTCGATCCCGGATGTCTCCGGCAGCGTCCAGGGTCAGCTGGCGCTGATCGCGCTCTGGCAGGCGGCCGGCAAGGGCGCCTCCGCCGACCGTGCGGTGGCCGCCGTCACGATCTCCACGCGGATGCCCACCACCCCGCAGTTCGCCTCCGACGGGGACGCGCTCTCCGCGATCGTCAACCCAGCGAACGGCCTGGACGACAGCCAGGCACCGTTCGTCGTCACCACCGAGCAGGCGATGGTCGCCATCAACCGGAACAGCATGCGGGGGGTGCTGGCCCCGCTCTATCCCAGCGAAGGCTCTCCCTTCCTCGACTTCCCCATCGTCCGGTTGGCCGAGGAGTCCCAGGACGAGCCGCACCGACAGGCGACCAACCTCGTCATCGCGGCACTCACCTCCTCCCAGGCCAAGGCCGCGGCCCGAGCACTCGGCCTGCGGGACCCGGCGGGTGGGCAGCCTCCGGCGAACCGACGCGGGCTGCCCGCCCGGGTACGCCGGCTCACTCCTCCCTCGACCGTGGACCTCACCCGGTTCCTCACCCGGTTCGCCACTCTCGACGCCCCGCACCAGATGATCGTCGCGATGGACGTGTCGACGTCGATGCTGGTCAAGGTCCCCGGCTCGACGGCGACCCGGCTGCAGGCCGCCACGGGGGCGGCCATCGGCGTCGGCGAGATGCTCCCTCCCACATCCTGCGTGGGCCTGTGGGCGTTCGCGCTCACCATGAACGGCACCAAGCCGTACCGGGAACTCAGCAGAGTCGCGCCGTTGAAGGCGCCGGAGAACGGTGTCACCCATCGCGACGTCCTGCGCCGACGACTGCAGTCGATGGGCCAGCTCATCACCGGAGGCGGGACCGGGCTCTACGTCACGATCGTGGACGCCGTCCGGACTCTTCGGGCCGACTACGACCCACGGGCCGCCAACGCGGTGGTGGTGTTCACCGACGGCGTCAACGAGAACGACCCTCGGATGACCCTCGGACAGACGGTCACCATCCTCAAGCAGGAGGCCGCGGCCGCACCGGATCGCCCGGTCCGGGTGGTGGCGATCGGCATGGGCCCGGGCGCCGACGTCCAGGCCCTGCAGGCGGTGGCGGACGCCACCGGGGGGTCGGCGTACCAGGCCCGGACCGCGCAGGAACTGGAGCAGGTGCTCTTCGACGCCATCTCCCGCCGGGCCTGACCGAGGCAGCCGGGCGGCGGTCAACCGATGACGCCGCGGCGCCGGCCGTCGTCCGGCACGACGAGGGCGGCAGCCCGGATCGCCGCGGCCACCGTCGGCGTCACCTGGTAGCAGTCCAGCACGCCGGTGCGACGCAGCTCGCCCTGCAACCGCGGCGCCGCCCCGGCCAGCCAGAGCGGCGTCCCCCGACGCGCGAGGTAGCGGCGGAGCATCCCGAGCACCGCGACGCTCTCCGGGGCGTAGACGGTGCGACGCAGGTCCAGGACCAGACCCACCGGCGCGCTCGCCAAGGCCTCCTCGACCGCCGTCCGGCACACCGGCACGGTGTGCGCTCCCAGGCCACCGATCAGGGATACCACGGCGACATCCCGGACGAGCACGGTGGAGGTGTCGAAAGGATCCTTTCCTCCGGACACGCGGCAGCACCTCCGATGAACGTTGCGTCCACGCGGCGGACGGCGGCCGCTCACCCGCCCGTCACGTTTCCCGACAGTGCGGCGTGCCCAGCACGGCCACCACTGACGAAGGTCATGCGTGCTCGGGCCGATGCTCCCGGTCCGCTCGATTTGACCCAGGGTGACATCCTGGGTGCGAACGGCGATGGAACGGGGCGAGAGCCCATGACGGACAGCGGGCTGGAGCATCGCCTCCGGACGAGCCGGGAGTGGTTCCGGGCGGCGTTCGAGCAGGCTCCGACGGGGATGGCCATCGTGCGCGCGGCGCCGGACGGCCAGCGCGTGGTCCTGCGCGCCAACGTGGCCCTGGCGAGCATCCTCGCCCGGCCGGTGCGCGAACTCGTCGGCACCGACCTCGCCACCCTCACCGACCTCGCCGCGCAACCGGCCCGGTGCCGCCGCCCCGACGGGTCGGTCGTCTGGGCGGAGGTGCGCACCAGCCCGATGCCGCTCCCGGACGTACCCGGGCCGACGATGCTCGTCCACCTGGTGGACGTCACCGAGCAGCACCTGCTCGCCCGGCGCGCCGCCCGGCGCGCCGCGATGAACGAGGTCGTCGCACAGGTGGCGACGAACGTGCTGGCCGACGCACCACCCGCCCAGGTGCAGGACCTGGTCGTGGCAGGCGTCGCGCGAGCCCTGGACGCGCAGCGGGTGACTCTCGCCGTCCCCGACCCGCGGCACGAGGGGCTGCGGGTGATCGCCGCATTCGGCGGACCCGCCGGCGGACCGGCCGTCACCGGCTCGTTCGGGACCCACCGGTTCGGGGGCGCCCGGATCACCGCCGTCCGGGCCGAGGGCAGCGAGCCCTTCACACCCGAGGAGGCCGAACTGCTCGAGGAACTCGCCCGGCAGGCGGGCCTGGCGGTGGAACTCGGCCGCGCCCGCCTCGACCAGCAGCGCCTCGCCGTCCTGGAGGACCGCCAGCGCATCGCCCGGGACCTGCACGACACCGTCATCCAGGACCTGATCGCCGTGGGCATGCAGCTCGACGCCCGCCACGACCGGACGCCCGACCCGGCCCTGCGGGACCTCGACCAGACGCTGGTCACCCAGCTGGAGAAGGCGGTGGGAACCCTCCGCGCCGCCGTCCACCACCTGCAGTCCTTCTCCGGCGGCCACGGCCTGGCCGACACCGTACGCCTGCTCGCCGCGGAGTCCGCGCCCGTCCTCGGTCACGTCCCCGACGTCCTGGTCCACGGGCCGGTGGACGAGGTCGCCCCCGCCCTGGCCCTCGACCCCGCCCTGGCCCCCGCCCTCGCCCTGACCCTCGCCATCGACCCCGCCCTCGCCCCGGCCCAGGACCCGAACTGCGACCCGGCCCTCGCGCCGGCGCTCGACCCGGACGACGATCCCGGCGTCGGGCTGCGTCGCGACACCCTTGCCGTCGTCCGGGAGGCACTGTCGAACGTGGCCCGGCACGCCGGGGCGACACGCACCACGATCCGGCTGGACGCCGAGGCGGAGCGGCTGACCGTGACGGTCCTGGACGACGGGCACGGCATCCCGGTCGACGCCCGGGCGGGTCATGGCATCGGCAACATCCGGCACCGGGCCGCCGCGCGGGGTGGTTCCGCCACCATCACCTCGCTGCCGGGCGGCGGGACCGAGGTGGTGTGGAGCGTCCCGTTGCCGGTTCCTTGACGGAGCCGCTCCTTGAATTAGTACGGTTACTGCAGTAGAAAATGGTCGTGACCGTCGCGCCGACCGCCAGACCGCCGTCCCGGCGCCGGGCCCGCCGATACCTCCCCCCGCAACACGGGGCCTGGGCGATGCTGCTGCTGCCGTACGCCGTGGGCGTCGCGGGCGCCGGCCCGGTCTGGCTCGATGTGCCGCTGCTGGTCGCCTGGGTCGGCGGCTACCTGCTCAGCTACTACGTCCTGCTCGCGATCAAGACCCGCCGGCCGGAGCGGGTGGCCGGGCCGCTGCGCCTGTACGCCGCGCTGTGCCTGCCGGCGGCGACGCTCGTCGCCGTCCGGGCGCCGGCGGTATGGGCGTTCGCGCCGCCGATCGGGGCGTTGCTCGCGGTGAACGCCCGGTACGCCCGGCGCCACGCGGATCGTGCCCTCCCTGCCGGCCTGGCGTCCGCGGCGTCCAGCTGCCTGATCGTCCCGGTGACCGCGACCGTCGCCGGGCAACCGGTCGAGCGCTCGGTGCTGCCCGGGCTGGTGCTGCTGGCGTACCTGGCAGGGTCCGTGCTGTACGTGAAGACGGTGATCCGGGAGCGCGGTGACCGGCGCTACCTGGTGGCGTCGGTATCGGTCCACGCCCTGGCGGCGGCCGCCCTGGTACCGGTCTCCTGGCCCCTGGCCGCGCTGTTCGGGTGGTTCACGATCCGGGCCGCGTGGCTCCCGGCTCGGGCACCGACGCCGAAGCAGGTCGGCCTGACCGAAGTCGTTCACTCCCTGCTGCTGCTGGTGATGGTGCCCGTCCTGGTCCGCTGACCGCCGTCCGCTCCGGCCGCCCGCCCGCCGGCTCGCCCGGCCCGTTGACCTGGCCCACCCGGCCTCGACCGGCATGCTTGGCCTGGTAGAGCGAGCGGTCCGCGAGCTGGTACAACGCGACCGGGTCGCGGTCGGCGCCGTCGGGCCGGTACCCGACGCCCGCGCTCATCGACAGCGGCAACGTCGTCCCGTCCGCCAGGGTCAACGGCCGCGACCGCACCATGGTGACGATTCCGGTGGCGCGACGCTCGGCGTCCGCCGCCGGGCAGTTCAGGAGCAGGAGCGCGAACTCGTCACCGCCCAGCCGTCCCACCACCTCCTCGGCGTCGTCACAGGCCTGCCGCCACGGCGACTCGTCGAGCCGAAGCAGGGTGGCCAGGTGGCGCAGGGCCAGGTCACCCACCGGGTGGCCGAACCGGTCGTTGATCTCCTTGAAGTGGTCCACGTCGAGCAGGATCAGTGCCGTCCCGGGCCCGCCGCCGGGGATCCTCTGGAGCTGGAGCAGGGCGCCGTCCAGCTCCCTTCGGGTCGCCAGCCCGGTCAACGGGTCCATCGCCGCCTGCATCCGGAGCCGCTCGACGAGCTGCCACTGTCGCCGCATCGCCCGGGTGAGGGTCAGGGTCATGGCCGCCAGCGTCGCCACGACGAAACACGCGTCCGTGAGCGCCCGGGCCAGGGGTTCGACCGACAGCGTGACGGTCAGGTCACCAGCGGCCGCCAGCACCGCCGTCCCCCACGCCGCCGACGCGGGCAGCTGGGCCGCGGCGTACAGCACCGGCAGGCAGAAGAACACCTGCGCCGACGCCGAGACGTCGTGCGAGGTGACGTCCAGATAGGCGATGGCGCCCAGACCCAACTGGGGGAAGAGCACCCACAGCAGCGGCGGTACCCGATCGGTCGATCGCGCCATGGCGAACGCGAGCGTCAGCAGGGCCGCGGGCAGCACCAACGAGGCCCACGAGAACAGCCCGGGCGACCGGGGCGTCACGAGCCAGTAGGCCAGCTGGGCGAACCCCGCCGTGACGGTGAACGCCGTCGCCATCCACGCAGCCGACGCCGGGTGCGGCGGCAGCACGCGCCGGCGCCATCCCGTGTGCCAGGTCACGCACTCTTCTCGGCATGCTCGACCGGAAACTGCACCTGCCGCGGCACCGGGGGCGCTCGCAGGTGGACCGCGGCGCATTCCCGCATTCCCGGACCGCTCGTCGCAAGGATCGCGCGCTGCGTTGGCAGAAGCGGCAGCGAGGTCGACGACGGATGCCTGGCGGGCAATCTCACACCCGTCCCGGTGCTCCCAGCACCACGATACGAATGCCTTGCCCGCCAACCGTTTCCGAGCCGAGCCAGGGCCCGGCGGGTTCGCGCCCGGCAGGGCCCGACCTTGGTCCCGCGGGCCACCGGCCCGCTCGGGGGAGGGTTGGTGCACAGCGCGTGGACGGCGTCGTCCTGCGGTCACAAAGGGGATCAGAATGCCGAAGTACGTCTATGCCTTCAAAGAAGGCAACAAGGACCTGAAGGATCTCCTCGGCGGCAAGGGCGCGAATCTTGCCGAGATGACGAATCTTGGGTTGCCGGTGCCCCGCGGCTTCACGGTGAGTACCGAAGCCTGCACGGCATGGCTCACGTCGGGCCTGCTACCCGACGGACTCGTGGAGGAGATCGAGTCCCACCTCGCCCTGCTCGAGCTGCAGGCGGGCCGCAAGCTCGGGCAGGCCGACGACCCACTGCTCGTATCCGTCCGCTCCGGGGCGAAGTTCTCGATGCCGGGAATGATGGAGACGGTCCTCAACGTCGGCCTCAACGACCGCTCGGTGCGGGGCCTGGCGAACCACTCCGACGACCCCCGGTTCGCCTGGGATTCCTACCGCCGTCTGGTCCAGATGTTCGGCAAGACCGTGCTCGGCATCGACGGCGCGAGCTTCGAGCGGCACCTCGACGCGGCCAAGCGGCGCAAGGGCTCCACCAGCGACCTCGCCCTGGACGCCGACGACCTCGCCGCCCTGGTCGAGGTCTTCAAGCAGGTCGTGCTCGAGCAGACCGGGTCCCCCTTCCCGCAGGATCCGCGCGAGCAGCTGATAGCGGCCGTCACGGCCGTCTTCCGGTCGTGGAACACCGACCGCGCCCGGATCTACCGCCGCCAGGAGAAGATCCCGGACGACCTCGGGACCGCGGTCAACATCATGTGCATGGTCTTCGGGAACCTCGGCGACAACTCCGGCACCGGCGTGGCGTTCACTCGCGACCCGGCCACCGGTCGCCCCGGCCAGTACGGGGACTACCTGCCCAAGGCCCAGGGCGAGGACGTCGTCGCGGGCATCCGCAACACGCTCGGCCTCGACGACCTCGAGCGCCTGGACCGGGCCTCGCACGACGAGCTGCTGCGCATCATGAAGACGCTCGAGAACCACTACCGCGACCTGTGCGACATCGAGTTCACGATCGAACGCGGCAAGCTCTGGATGCTGCAGACCCGGGTCGGCAAGCGAACCGCCGCCGCGGCCTTCCGGATCGCCGTCCAGCTGGTCGACGAGGGCGTCATCGACCTCGGCACGGCGACGACCCGGGTCACCGGGCACCAGCTCGCGCTGTTGATGTTCCCGCAGTTCGACCCGAAGGCCTCCCGGGAGCTGCTGGCCAGGGGCATGGCGGCCAGCCCCGGTGCGGCCGTGGGCAAAGCCGCGTTCTCCTCGGAGAAGGCCATCGAGTGGGCCGCCGCCGGCGAGGACGTCATCCTCGTCCGGCGCGAGACCAACCCGGACGACCTGGGCGGCATGGTCGCCGCGCGTGGCATCCTCACCAGCCGCGGCGGCAAGACGTCGCACGCCGCGGTGGTGGCTCGTGGGATGGGCCGCACGTGCGTGGTGGGCGTCGAGGCGCTGCGCGTCGACCCGGCGCACCACGAGGTGACCACCGAGGACGGCCGCCGGTTCGCCGAGGGCGACGTCATCTCGATCGACGGCGGGTCCGGTGAGGTGTTCCTGGGGTCCGTCCCGGTCACCCCGAGCCCCGTCGCCAAGGTGCTCACCGGCGAGGACATCACGCACGTCCACATCGACGACGACGAGCGGGAGCTGCTCGCCGCGGTGAAGAAGATCATGGGGCACGCGGACGCGTCCCGGCGGCTGCGGGTACGGGCCAACGCCGACACCCCGGACGACGCCGCCCGGTCACGGAACTTCGGCGCCGAGGGCATCGGCCTCTGCCGCACCGAGCACATGTTCCTCGGCTCGCGCCGGACGATCGTCGAGCGCGTGATCCTCGCCGGCTCACCAGCCGCCCGGAAGGCAGCGCTGGGTGAGTTGCTGCCGCTGCAGCGGGAGGACTTCGCCGGCATTCTCGACGCGATGGACGGCCTGCCGGTCGTCATCCGGCTGCTGGACCCACCGCTGCACGAGTTCCTCCCGGACTACACCTCCCTGTCGGTGAAGGTGGCGCTGGCCGAGTCGCGCGGCACCCCCGACAAGGAGGCCGAGGCCCTGCTCCGCCAGGTCCAGCAGATGCACGAGCAGAACCCGATGCTCGGCACCCGCGGCGTCCGGCTCGGGCTCGTCGTCCCCGACCTGTTCCAGCTCCAGGTGCAGGCGATCGCCGAGGCCACCGCCCGGTTGAAGACCGCGGGCAAGGACCCCCGGCCGGAGATCATGGTTCCGCTGATCGCCACGGTCGAAGAACTCGTGGTGATCCGGCACGCCGCCGAGCGGACCCTCGCCCGGGTCGCCGGGGAGACCGGCGTCCGGCTCGACATCCCGATCGGGACGATGATCGAACTGCCTCGAGCCGCCCTGACCGCGGCCCGGATCGCCGAAGAGGCGGACTTCTTCTCGTTCGGCACCAACGACCTCACCCAGACGACGTGGGGCTTCAGCCGGGACGACGTCGAGGCCGCGTTCTTCCCGCAGTACTTCGAGGCGGGGATCTTCCGGGTGAGCCCGTTCGAGTCCATCGACGCCGCGGGCGTCGGCCGCCTGGTCGCCATCGCGGCGAGCGAGGGCAAGGCGAGCCGGCCCGGGCTCACCGTGGGGGTCTGCGGCGAGCACGGCGGCGACCCGGATTCGGTGCACTTCTTCGAATCGGCGAAGATCGACTACGTGTCCTGCTCGCCGTTCCGGGTACCCGTCGCCCGGCTGGAGGCGGGCCGTGCGGCGATCCTGCGCGGCACCGGGGTGGCCAGCGACAGCCGCTGAGCGTCACCGCACCACCCACGAGGGCGGCGCCCCCCGATCGGGACGCCGCCCTCACCGCGTCCGCAACCCTTGCAGGATCCTTGCGCGTTCCCCGGATTCCCTGGCACGGTCCACACGCCCTCCGCCCTAGCGTCTGATCCATGGTGCGCAGCATGTCGATGATCAAGCGGCTTCTCGTCGGCCGCCCGGTGCAGAGCGAGAAGCTCGGGGACACCCTGCTGCCGAAGCGGATCGCCCTCCCCGTCTTCGCCTCCGACCCGCTGTCGTCCGTCGCCTACGCCACCGAGGAGATCCTCAAGGTCCTCACCCTCGGCGCGCTGGCGTACCTGTACCTCACTCCCTGGATCGCCCTCGCCGTCGTCGTCCTGCTCACCGTGGTGGTGATCTCCTACCGGCAGGTCGTGCACGCCTACCCCGGTGGCGGTGGCTCCTACGAGGTCGTCACCCAGAACCTCGGCCGGAACACCGGCATGATCGTCGCAGCCGCGCTGATGGTCGACTACGTGATGACCGTCGCCGTCTCCGTCGCCGCCGGCGTGGACAACATCATCTCCGCGCTCCCCCAGCTCTACCCGCACCGGGTGCTGATGGCGGTGGCATTCGTCGTCCTGCTCACCGCGATGAACCTGCGCGGTGTGCGTGAGTCGGGCACCGCGTTCGCCGTCCCGACCTACCTGTTCATCGTCGGGATCCTGGGCATGATCGCGGTGGGGCTCGGCCGGGCCCTGTCCGGGCACGCGCCGGTCGCCGAGAGCGCCGGCTTCGTGATCCGGCCGGAACACGTCGGACTGACCGGCCTGGGCCTGATGTTCCTCGCGCTGCGGGCGTTCTCGTCCGGCTGCACCGCGCTGACCGGGGTGGAGGCGATCAGCAACGGCGTCCCGGCGTTCCGGGTGCCGAAGGCCCGCAACGCCGCGCGCACCCTGGCCGCGATGGGCGTCCTGGCGGTCACCATGTTCGCCGGGATCACCCTTCTGGCCATCCTGGCGCACGTCCGGGTGACCGAGAACACCTGCGACATCACGAACTTCCCGGGCAACTGCAGTGCCGACCCGCAGCGGACCGTGATCGCCCAGCTCGCCTCGGCCGTCTTCGGCGGGCCGCACAGCCCGCTCTTCTTCTTCGTGCAGGCGACCACGGCCCTGATCCTGATCCTGGCGGCGAACACGGCCTACAACGGGTTCCCGATGCTGACCTCGCTGCTGGCCCGGCACGAGCTGATGCCCCGCCAGCTCCGCACGCGCGGCGACCGCCTCGCCTACAGCAACGGGATCATGATGCTCGCGCTGATCGCCGGCGGCCTGCTCTTCGTCTACCAGGCGTCGGTCACCCGGCTGATCCAGCTCTACATCCTCGGCGTGTTCACCTCGTTCACCCTCAGCCAGATCGGCATGGTCCGGCACTGGAACGTCGAGCTACGTTCGGTGACGGCACCAGGAGTGCGAGGGCAGGTCTACCTGGCCCGGCTGATCAACGCCGTGGGGGCGACTCTCACCGGACTGGTGCTGGTGATCGTGATGGTGACGAAGTTCACCGGCGGCGCCTACCTGGTGGTGATCGCGGTACCGCTGCTGGTGATCGTGATGCGAGGCATCTCCCGGCACTACTCCCGGGTGGCCACCCAGCTGCACCCCCGCGCCAAGGGCCGCCAGCTGCCCAGCCGGGTGCACGCCGTCGTCCTGATCTCGACGCTGCACGAACCGGCCCTGCGCGCGCTGTCCTACGCCCGGGCGACCCGGCCCTCCACCCTGACGGCGCTGACCGTGCGGGTGGACCCGGAGGAGACGGACGCCCTGAACCAGGCCTGGGCCGCCGCGGACCTTCCGGTCCCGCTGACGATCCTCGACTCCCCCTACCGGGAGATCACCGAGCCGATCATCGACTACGTGGCCCGGATCCGCCGGGAGAGCCCCCGGGACCTCGTCGCGGTGTTCGTCCCGGAGTACGTGGTCGGCCACTGGTGGGAGGAGTTGCTGCACAACCAGAGCGCGCTCCGGCTCAAGGTCCGGATGCGGCTGATGGGCGGCGTGATGGTGACCAGCGTGCCGTTCCTGCTGGAGTCCGCGGTCCAGGAGGCAGCGGCCGAGCGGGCCCAGGAGGAGGCCTCCGCCGCCGAGCGCCGGGACGACGCGCGGTGGGCCGCCCATCAGGCAGGCCGGCTCGCCGGAGCCACCATTGCGTCGATGGACCACGGCAGAGCGAGCGAGAACGGCGCCGCGGCCGGCACCGAGAGCTCGGTCGGCAGCCACAGCACCGCCTCCGACTGAGACCTCTGTCGTCCGCCCGGACGACGAGGCCCTGAGCCGGACGAGGCTCGCGCGGGCCTCACGGCTCGTACGCCTCGCCGTCCGGGCTGGCGACCACGACGGTGTAGCCGTCGGGGTCCTTCAGCCACAGCTCGCGATGGCCGGGCCCGTTCCCTTGCCCCGGCGGCGGGTTGCGGTGGACCGGGAGCACGACCGGCGCGCCGAGCTTCTCGGCCCGGGCGACCACCCCGTCGAAGTCCGACACCTCACCGAACCACAGCAGGACGCCGTTGCCCACCTCGCGCTCGAGGTCCGGGATCAGGCCGTGGTGGTGCTCCGTCTCACGCTGGTGCAGCTGGAGAACCAGGTCGCCGTCCGCGAGCAGCCGCTCGTAGTGCGGGCCGCCATGGTCGCCGGTGAACCCGAGCAGGGTCTGGTACCAGCGGCTGGACACCTCGACGTCCTGGACCGCGATCATCGTCTGCGGTCGGGCGGTGCGAGCGGGCAGGACGACGCCGAGCCGGTTCCCCGCCGGGTCACCGATCTCGACGAGCCAACGCTCGCCGCCGTCGAGCCGCGGCGATCCGTGGACGGTCCCGCCATGCCGGACCACACGGTCCATCGTCGGCCCCAGGCCCTCGGCGCACAGCCACAGGACCGGACCACCGTCGGTCGGGGCCAGCGTCGTGGTGAACTGCCCGATCACCTGCGGGCCTTCGAACCCGCCCCGCTCGGCGTCGACGGACCAGCCGAAGACGTCCTGGTAGAAGGCTGCGGACGCCGCGATGTCGACGGCGGGCAGCTGCAGGTAGCCGATCTGACCGAGTGACACGCTGTGCACCGTTACCTTCCTTCTGGGTAGGGCCCACGTGGGCGAGGCGCAGGTTGTCGCGGCGCCGTGGCGTCAGGGGTGAGGAGCCGCCGGACCGAGCGGGTGAACCAGACGCGGTACCGATCGGCCGTCCAGTGCCGGTCGCGTACCAGGCGCACGTGGAGCGCGGGGTCCATCAGCGCCCAGACGGTCTCGACGGCCTCGTCGCGGCTGCAGTCCGGCCGGAGGGTGGCGGTGCGGGCCAACGCGTCGACGATCCAGGCCGCGGTCACCTCGCGCTGGGCGATCAGCTGCCCGGCCAGCGCGGCGAGCTCGGGCGACGTGGATGCTCCCTCGAACGCGGCGAGGACGAGGCCGGCGGACCGCTCCTGGGTCGGCACGAGCACGTCCGCGACGATCCCGAGCAGCTCATCGGGGTGGGTAGCGGCCAGGGCCGCCCGCACGGACGGGCGGTCGAGTACGGGGACCGCCTCGTCGTCGCCGGCGATGGCCCGGTCGATCGCCGCCTGGAGCACGCCGGCCTTGGTGCGGTACAGCAGTTCGACCGTGGGCAGCGAGACGCCCGACGCCTGCGCGATCGCGAGCATCGTGGTGCCCGCGTACCCCCGCACCGGGAAGATCGCCGTGGCCGCGTCGAGTACCCGCCCACGCGTGCGGCGGGACTGCTCGGCCCGGCGAGCGGACCGGTACGACCGGGGGGCTGCCGGCTTCACCCCGCCGAGGATTGACCATGGAGGCTCCATAGTCAATCCTCGGTAGCATCATCGGCGATGAGACTGTTCGTGGCGTTGTGGCCGCCCGTCGAGGTTCTGCGCACGCTCGGGACCGCGCTCACCGGCGCCGCCGGATCGCCGGGGGCGACCGCCGTCCGGTGGTCGGCGACCGCACAGCTTCACATCACGCTGGCGTTCCTCGGCGAGGTGGAACCGGTCCGGCAGGAGCAGGTGGAGCGCCGGCTCGCCCGGGTCGCCGGCCGGCACCCGCCACTGGACCTCCACCTGGCGGGAGCGGGGCGGTTCGGCGACCGGGTGCTGTTCGTCACGGTAGGTGGCGACCGGGAGGGGCTGAAGCGGCTGGCGGGGTCCGTGGCGGCAGCCGCCCGGCACGCCGGCGTCCCGATCGAGGAGCGGGGGTTCCGGGCCCACCTCACCGTCGGCCGAGCCCGCGGCGGCGACGCGCGGGCCGACCTCCGGCCGCTGGTGGCCGCGCTGGACGCCTACCGGAGCGCCGGCTGGACCGCGGCCGACCTCCACCTGGTGCACAGCCGACCAGGCGCGGGCGACGGCGGCCGCGCCGCCTACTCCACCGTCGCGAGCTGGCCCCTGACCCGGGCCGACGGATGACCGCTGCGGCACCGCCGGACCCCGGCGGGTGGTCAGGGCCCGGGCAGCCGGACCGTTGGGTGCCCCGCCGGCACCCGAGCAGGTGGAGGAACTGCCGTCGATGGTGCGTTCCGGCCCGTTCCACGGTCTGAAGGCCGAGGCCGGACGACCTCCGGTACGGCGCCGAGCAGCCCGTCCACACATACGCTTTGTCCCCGTTTCGCGTATCAGCGAGGTCACCGGCGACCTCCCATCCGAGGTACGTGTGGCGGATGGCAACCAAGTGGGGGGATCGTGCGGCATGTCGCCGATGAGCAGGTGACAGCGCTGGACGCGGGGTGGGATGCGTTGCACCGGCGCGGATCGCTGATCGAGGCTCGGGCACATTTCGACGCGGCGTACCGGCGGGCCGAGCAGGAGGGCCGGCCCGACGTGATGATCGATGCGGCCATCGGCCTGGGTGGGGTGTGGGTGCACGAGCACCGAGGAGCTGCCGAGACGGCTCTGGTCCGCCGCCGCCAGCGGCAGGCGCTGGCCCTGGCCAGTCCTGGGTCGTCCCAGCACCTGCAGCTCAGGCTGAGGATCGTCGCCGAGGACGACTACTCGGCCGCCCGGCATGACCGGATCCTTGCGCTGCTGCCGGAAGCGCGCGAACTCGGCGACCCGCAGGTCCTGGCCGCGGCACTCAGCCTCGCCCACCACTGTCTGCTGGCGCCGGAGCACGCGGCCCTGAGGCAGGCCCTTGCCGATGAGATGGCCGAAGTGGCAACCGCCAGCCCCCGGCCCGGTGACCTCACGATGGCGATGACGTGGCAGGCAGTGGACCGGTTCCTCGCCGCCGATCCGCACTCCGAGCGTGCTCTGTCGGATCTGATGCGCCGGTTGCACGGGTCGCCGCACCTGGCTGCCGGGTTCATCGCCAAGGCGATGGCGGTGATGGTCAACATCCGGGCCGGACAGCTCACGGACGCTGAACGCCAGGCCTCGGAATGCGCGCGGCTGGGTGAAGCAGCAGGTGACGTGGACGCGCAGGGATGGTTCGCCGCCCACATC
The DNA here is from genome assembly GCA_036518955.1 of Kineosporiaceae bacterium. Lineage (GTDB taxonomy): Bacteria > Actinomycetota > Actinomycetes > Actinomycetales > Kineosporiaceae > DATDMG01. Next base: position 16,547 of record DATDMG010000107.1, read on the forward strand.
ATCGCGATCCGCTGGTACCAGGGACGCATCGGGGAGTTGCTGCCCCAGCTCGAGGCCCAGGCGAATTCACCGACCCTGTCCACGATCGACAACTCCGGCTTCGGTGCGCTGGCGGTCGCCGCGGCCAGCGCTGGTGACCGCCGACGCGCCGTGCTGGCTCTCAGTCGCCTCGGCGGTGGCGACCTGTCCAAGCTGCCGCGCTCCAGCAGCTGGATGGTCGCCGTGTACGGCGCGGTCGAGGCGGCCACGCTCCTGCGGAGCAACAGCGTGGCTCGGGCCGGATATGACCTGCTGTTGCCCTTCGCCGGGCGGCCGATGATGGTCAGCCTGGCCGTGACCTGCTTCGGCTCGGTAGAGCTCGCGCTGGGGATGGCGGCGCTCGGGATGGGGTCGCCGGAGCTGGCGACCCGGCATCTGCGAGCCGCCGTTTCGGCGAACCTGGCACTGGGACACTGGCCGGCCGCGGTGCACTCGCGTTACCGGCTGGGACAGGCTCTGGCCGACAGCGAGGACCGGGATCATCGTGAGGAAGGGGCCTCGGAGCAAGCCTGCGCCCTGGCCCAGGCCGAGGAGCAGGGCTGGATCCTGCCGGGCACGTCTCGTCAGTCCGTCCGGGTGGCCACCGTGCCCGCCGTGACCCGGGCGTCCGAGAAGATGGCGGTAGGCCCGAGCCACGACCGAGGCGCCGTCCTGCAGCGGTTCGGGCGACGATGGCGCCTGCACTGGGGTGATCGCTCCGCTGAGGTGGACCACACCGTCGGCATGATGTACCTCGCCGTGCTACTGGCGCATCCGGCGGTGGACATCCCGGCTGCCGACCTGGCGGCTGGCCAGGTGAACGACAGGGATGTGCGGGCTGACGCCCGCATCCCGGCACAGCCGCTGATCGACGACGACGCGCGGCGCCGCTACCGCCGGCGACTGTCCACGCTGGAACAGGAGATCCGGGACACGGCGGCGCGAGACAGCGCGGACACCGGCCTGGCCCGGCTGCGACAAGAGCGCGACTGGCTCGCCGCCGAGCTCACCTCCAGCACCGGACTGAGCCAGCGGCGGCGCACGTTCGTCGGCAACGCCGAGCGGGCCAGGATCTCGGTCGGAAAGGCCATTCGCCGAGCGATCACCCGGATCAGCGAGGCCGACGCCGTCATCGGCGAAGAACTGCGCCGTACCGTCCAGACCGGCACGAACTGCTGCTACCGTCCACCCGTCAGCGCCCACCTTGCTCGGGGTGTGGGCCCACGGGAGACCACCGTCGACGCGTGAGAGCCGTCGGGCTGCGCACCCCGGTTCGACGACGTCGCAGGCGATCAGGACGAACTGCGCGGGCGAGAGGCGACGACGCCCGTTCTGGATGCCGACCACGAGCGACGACTGGCGACCGAGCAGCCGCCCGCGTCGCTCCGCGGCCCCTGGGACGCGGTCGTCCACTGCGCGGCGGACACCCGGTGGAGCCAGACTGCCGCGGAGGCACTCCACGCGAACGCGGACCCGCTCACGGCACTGGCCATGGTGACCTCGGACGACACCCACGTCGTCCATTGTCCCGTGAACTTCAGGCAGGTCAGTGGCGACCTGGAGCGTTTCGAAGGCGCATGGGAGATCACTGCTCACGGCAGCCGACCTCACCCGCGCCCGGCTGAGCATCTCCTTCGAGATCGGGATCCCGCTCCTGGCGGGAATGCTGAACCCTTCGAGACGCTGCTGCGCCACGCCGCACCGGGGACCGTGGTGACTGCCAAGATCGTCGGACAGGGCGCCGTGGAAGCGGACGCGGACGGCGCCGTGGTGCGGTTGTCCGACGGGCGTGCGGTCATCGACTTCGGGTCCTACGGGGTGGCACTGCTCGGGCACAGGCACCCGGACGTGATAGCCGCTGTCGCGGAACAGCTTCACCACATGACCAGTGCCACCCGAACGCTCGCCAACCCCGTCGCCGTCGGTTTGCTGTCGACCTGACGGGGCGGTTCGGGCCGCGCCTGCAGCGGGTGTGGCGGTGCGGCGCCGAGTCGCCCACGAGCTCGAGCTCCAGCTCGAGCGGATCGCGCTGGTCGCGCCCATGACCGTCCCGAAGACCACGAGCGACAAGATCCAACGCGCGCTCTGCCACCGGCAGCTCGCCGAGGGCAGGCCGGACCTCATCGCCGATTGGCGCCTGGGTGACCCATCCCGCGCCTGACGGGCGGCGACCGGCCTTCCTGAGACCGTTTGTCGAGAAGGCGACGGAGGAGGACCACCCGTCCAGCGAGTCAGGAACCTGTTCTGGCACACCGACGGTGGCCAACGCCGTCACCCGGGCCGAGGTTCACCGCTCAGCCCGTGATGCATGCCACAGCAGCCGCCCCGAACCCCACCCGCGGACCGGGCGTATCCGCCAGGTGCGGCAGCATCCACGGCGGCACGCAGACACCTTGATCCCACGCAGAAGGACTTGCCCGTGAAGCGCTCCCTGACCATCCTCGACGCGACCGTGGATCACGAATTCGCACGCACTGGAGGCACCATGTTTGATGCACTACGCGACTACATTCGCGCATTCTTTCGGATCGCCGTCGGGTTTCTTTTCGCCTGCCATGGGGCCGCCTCCCTTTTCGGCGTCCTCGGCGGGGCGGCAGAGGGGGGCGGCGCCGTCCCCGTGGGCACCTGGCCGGTCTGGTACGCCGCGCTCATCCAACTCGTCACCGGGATCCTGGTGGCCTTCGGCCTGCTGGTCGTCCCGGCGTCGCTGCTGGCGTCCGGCTCGATGGCCTACGCCTACTTCGTCGTCCATCAGAAGGACGGCCTCCTTCCGATCCTCAACCAAGGCGAGCCCGCAGCCATGTTCTCGCTGGCGTTCCTGCTCATCGCCACGCTGGGAACCAGCCCGTATTCGGTGGATTACGTGATCGCGAGCCGGCGCACGCCGCGGAACGCTGACATGACGCGTTGAGCCGGACCTCTCCTGTGTGGAGCAGGGATGACTCTGGGGCGGGGACCGGGCTCTTCGTTCCTGTGCGTCCTTTCGGTTGCCGGGACGCGGTTCTCCTGCGGTTCCCCAGGGGTGGGCGCCGTGCCGGGACTGCCGGGACTCAGCCAGCGGTCGAGTCACCCACGCGGCGAGGGCTCTCCGGCCTCCGGCCTCCGGCCTCCGGCCGGGAGCGACGGCTTGGCGTGGCCGTGGACACCCAGATGAGTAGCGGCCGGGTCATGGTCGTACTTGACGCCGTACTTCATGAAGCGGTCGGCGCCGATGTGGATCAGCCCGACAGCGGCGACGACACTGAGGAAGGGACGGTGGGTGGCGAGGCCGACGCCCAGGAACGTGAGCGGCAGCGGGGTGGTGTGCGCGAGGTTGTAGGTCCACGTCCCGACGCGGCGCCCGAGCAGGAACGCGAGCGCGGACAGGTCGGGAGCGAGGAAGAGGACCGGCAGCAGCCACCACGGCTGGTGGGCCGCGGCGTACAGCGCCAGGCCGGTCAGGGCGATGGAGACGCCCTCCACGCGCAGCCATGCCAACGGGCGACCGGTGACGACTCCCACCACGGGCAGGGCGCCGGCGACGGGCGGGTCGACCGTGGCTGGTTGCCGACCCTTGGCGGAGGGCACCGCGGGAACAGCCCCGGCAGACGTCGGGACTGGCACCGGCGTGTGCAGGTGGGTGGAGGTGAAGCTGGGCATGGGGTCTCCACTACGGGGGTGGTCGGAAGCCGTTCACGGCGTCGTGAAGCCGGCGATGAGGGTGTCGACCAGGACGCGGTAGCTGTTGTCGAGGTCTCGCGGCAGGCCGAACCCGCCGCTGATCTCGAGACTGACGAACCCGTGCAGGGCTGACCGCAGGGCGCGGGTGGCGTCGATCGCGGCGTCGCCGCTCAGACCGAACCCGGCCAGAACTTCCAGGATGACCTGGGCCACCTCGTTGCTGACACGTAGGTCCTCGTCGTCGCCGGGTGCCGGCGCGCGCACCGTCGCGGCGTAACGGCCGGGGTGCTCGCGGACCCAACGGCGGTAGGTGTCGGCGAGAGCGGTGACCGCCGCAGGGCCGGATCGGCCGATGCAGGAGCGGGCCAGCGCCTCCCCCAGTTCGCGTTTGGCCTGGACCGAGACGCCACGCTGCAGCCCGTCCAGGGAGGGGATGTGCTTGTACAGCGACGGTTGCCGCACGTTGAGCCGTTCGGCGAGCGCCGCGAGTGTCAACCGTGAATACCCCTGCTCGTCGGCCAGGTCGGCGGCTTCACGGACGACGCGTTCTGCGGTCAGTCCGGCCCTAGGCATGAGTGTCCACCCGGGTCAGGAAGTCGACGACCGCGGGGACGAGGACGTCCGGCCGTTGCACGTCGTAGCGGATGCGGCCCTCCGGCCGATCCTCGCGATCAATCGTCGTCATGCAAGGAACACTACTTAGCGAATTAGCTAGTGTCAATAGCCCTTGGCGGAGGGGGATCGCGCCTGGAACATCGTGCATGGAACATTCCGCACAGTGAAACCCAGGGGCGCCGCCTGGGACGCCCCTGGGTTCCTGCGGGCCGCAACCTGGGAGCGTTCGGTGAGCTCGCCGACCTCGGTCGCGACGACGGCGAAGCCCTTGCCCTGCTCCCCGGCGCGGGCGGCGGCCTCGATGGTGGCGATGTCCTTCATCGCCGTGACGGTCTGCTGCACAGCGGCCCCACCTTCGGTGGCCTCCGTGGCCGTCTTGCTCGCGATCCCCTCGGTGACCTTGGCGTTCTCCCGTTCTGGGTCACCGAGGCGGACATCTGCTCGACGTTGGCGCTGGTCTCCTCCACGCTGGCAGCCTGCTCGGTGGTCGCCTGGGAAAGGGCCTGGGACGCGCCGGAGATCTGGTCGGCGGCCAGCGCCAACTGGGCGGCGGCGTCCGTCACCTGCGCCATCGTGTCGGCGAGCTTGCCGACGGTGCTGTTGACCGCCAGCCGCAGGTCCTCCAGCTGCCCGCAGTAGGTCTGGGTCACGGTCCTGGTCAGGTCGCCCTGCTCCATCGCAGCCAGGACCCCGAGACCTCGGTGAGCGGGCCGATCACCGCGTCCAGGGTGTTGTTGACCCCCTGGATGATCTCCCGGAACCCGCCGTGGTGCCGGCTGGTGTCCGCGCGCACCTCCAGCCGCCCTTCCACCGCGGCAGTGGCCAGCGTGAAGGCCTCCTCGATCAGGGCCTGCAGGTTGCGGCGGACCTGCTCGATGGTGTCGTTGATGAACGCCTTCTTGCCCGGGAACTGCTCCAGCGGGGCATCGAAATCACCCTCGACGACCGCCATGGCCTTCTTCTTCACCGCGATGTGCCCGGCCACCATGTCGTTCACTCCCTGGGCCATCGTGGCGTAGTCGCCGGTGAACTCCCCGGCCGGGATGCGCACGTCGATGTCGCCCTTGTCGTGCTCGGCGGACATCCGGTTCACCTCCCCCAGCAGCCGCCCAGCTTGGCCGAGGCCTCGGCCAGCTGGGGCAACGGCGTGGTGATCATCCTGGTGATCCACACACTGACGGCCAGGAGCAGCGGCACTGCCAGGACGACGACCACCCGCGACGGCGGTCTGCTCAGCGGCGAGGGTGTCTCCCAGGCGCGTGGTGAGCTGCGCGGAGCGGCTGGCCAGCACGGTGCTGTTGGAGCTCACCTGCTGCTGGATCCTGCCGGCCCGGGCCGTTTCCGCCGTGAGCGCGGCGGAAGCCGCCGGGGTACCCGGGTCGATGGCCGCCAGGCGGGGAATCTTCTGCTGGACCTCCTTCAGCCAGTGCCGGTAGTCCCCGCCCAGGGCGCTCACCCCCGTGCGCGGGTCTGCCGGCAGGTCCAGCCCGTCCAGGCGCCCGGCGGCCTGGCCCGCCGCGGCCAGCGCCGCGGACGCCGCCTGGGATGCCGTGGCCGCTGCCGGCAGCAGCAGCCTGCGCCACACGAAACGGCGGCGGCCCGGGGGGGATCGGCCGCACCGGACGCATGGCGTGCGGGATGCCGGAACCCCTCCACGGCGACTACGTGCTGGGGGCCGCGGAGCGCGTGTGCGACTCCCGACACGTCACGCCGCGTCGTCAGCCGAGGGCGGCGACCATCTTCTTCATCTGGGTGAGCTCAGCGGACTGGCTGGTGATGATGGTCTGGGCGAGCTTCTTCGCCTCCGGGTTGGCGCCCTTGGCGAGCTCGGTCTTGGCCATCGCGATGGCGCCGGAGTGGTGCTCCTGCATGAGGGTCAGGAACACCTTGTCGACCGAGATACCGGTCGCGTCCTCGATCTGCTTCATCTGCGCGTCGCTCATCATCCCGGTCATGGTCATCCCGCCCATGTCACCGCTCATGGCCATGTGGGGGTCGGGGACCTTCTGACCCCAGCCCTTCAGCCACCCCGACAGGATGGCGATCTCCGGGGACTGAGCCTTCTTGATCTGCTCCGCGAGCGCCTTCACCTGCGGGTTGCCGGTCTTGGCCAGGACCATGTCCGCCATCTCCACGGCCTGCCCGTGATGCGGGATCATCCCGGTCGCGAACGCGACGTCCTCGGCGTTGTGCGCGCCTTTCGCCGCCGGACCGGGAGTGACCGGCGGATACGACAGGGCCGCCGTCCCGCCTGACGACGCCCCGCCCGCCCCGGAGGACATCCCCGGCATGCCCGCCATGCCGGACGAGGTCGCGGAGGCTGCCGCGGAGGAGCCGCCGGAACTCGCCGCGGCCGAACCGGCAGGGGACGTGGTGTCGGCCCCGCTGCCGCCCCCGCAGGCGGCGAGGACGACGGCCAGCCCGAGCGCCGGGGCAGCCGAGAGAAGGCGGGTGCGGTGGGCAGACATGGGGAAATCGTTCTCCTGCGTGTGGATGGATCGGGGCACCGACGCCGCGGCCCCCTGGAGCGGAGGGCACGAGGTTAGGCATAACAGGGTCGGGAAATCGCGCCGAGGAGCGGCTCCCCGAGGAACCTTCATCGAACCTTCATGGGCGGCGGACGCGGGGACGTCAACCGCCAGCTCCAGCGGTCCTGGGCCGAGGCGTCGCGCGGCGGCCCTCGGCCGGGACGTCCTCAGGTGACCAGGGGAAACCCAGGCCGGCGTCCGTGCGTAGGAGAGGCACTCGCTGTCGAGCCATGCCAGCGCCGGCCCGGGCCGGCGGTTGGACGGGCTTCGGTGAATCCATACCGAACTCCGCGGCGGCAGCTGGCAAGAGAGGGTGTCGGAGCCCCACGTGGAGGTCGCATGCATACCGCTTTGCCGAGTTCGCGATGGCCGGGAGGAGTGGTTCGATCATGGTGTTGATCACCCCGGCGGAGAGGTCCAGCGGTTCGCCGGACTCGGAACTGATCAAAGATTCGGGGGCGGATCCGGAGCGGTTCGGAGCGCTGTTCGACCGTCACGCCGCCGAGATCCATCGGTTCCTCGCCCGGCGGGTGGGTGTGTCGATGGCGGACGACCTGGTGTCGGAGACGTTCCTGGTCGCGTTCCGGTTGCGAGCCCGCTACGACCCTTCTCGCGCCGACGCGCGGCCGTGGCTGTTCGGGATCGCGACGAACCTGTTGAGACGGCACCGGCGGTCGGAGGGGGCGCACTACCGACTGCTCGCCCGGACGGGAACCGACCGGCTGGACGGGCGCGACCATGCCGAGGACGTCGCGGAGCGGATGACCGCTGCGGGCGAGGCCCGGCAGGTGGCCGCGGCGCTCGCGGCGCTCACGCCGAAGGAACGCGACGTGTTGCTGATGTCGGTGTGGGCCGGCCTGTCCTACGACGAGATCGCCAGCGCGCTGTCCATCCCCGTGGGGACGGTGCGCTCGCGCCTGAACCGCGCCAGGACCCGGCTGCGGCAGGTCCTCGACCGAGGGCTGGCACGCCGTGACGTGTGAGCGGGGAAAGTCATGATCAAGGTAGGGAGGAGATCGGTGATGGGGAGGAGCCCGGTGATGGAGGCAGGGACGACGGAACGGGACGACCGCGCGGTGGTGATGCTGACCAGGTTCCGGGAAGAGGTGCCGCCGATGTCCTACCGGGCCCACGTGAGGGGTCGGACGCGACTGATGGCCGAGATCGGCGGCCCGGCCACGACGCGTACCGGGCCGGTTCGGCTGCCTCGGCGGGCGGTGTTCGCCGGTGCCGCCGCCGTGACGCTCGGGGTGGCGCTGGCCGGCGCTCAGCTGACCGGGCTGGCCGGCGGCAGCGACCGTGCCCAGGCAGCGACCGTGTTGAAGGACGCGGCCGTGGTCGCGGCCGCGGCCAGGGACGAGGTTCCGCGCCCGGGCCAGTTCGTGTACCGGCGGATCCTGCGGCTCGACGCGGAAGGCAGGCCGGTACGGATCGAGATCTGGAACAGCGCCGACGGGACTCGACCGGGACGCAGCCGGATGGCGACGCGTGGTCATGAGGACGTCGAGCCCACCGACCCCTACTCCCCGGCCGACGGCTTGCTGCTGGCGCCGTACCTGGTGCTGGCGAAGTTGCCGACCGACCCGGACGCGCTGCTGAACAAGATCTACGCGGACCCCACCGTCGCCAAGAACATGACCAACAACAGGGTCACCCGCGAGGCTGCCGCCTGGGAGCTGATCCGCGATCTGGTGGACACGGCCCCCTCAGCGCAGCGGGCCGCCTTGTTCCAGGCAGCGGCGAAGATCGACGGCATCACGTCCCAGGACGGGGTGGCCGACGCGGCCGGGCGCGTCGGAGTAGCGGTCGGCCTGCTCTACCCCGGGCTGGGCACGGTACAGCTCATCTTCGACCGGGACTCCCACGCCTTCCTCGGCGAACGCATCCTCGTTCCCGGCAGCAAGACCCAGGTCCACTCCGTCGACACGCTCCAGCTCGCCGCGGTCGTGGACGCCGTCGGCCGGCACCCGGCGGGTGACCATCCCGGGCCCGACCCGTGGTCCGCGCCCACCGGGAACGTGCCCACCGACGCCACCCAGCCGAGCCAGCCCTTCTCACAGACGTCGACGGCGCCTCTTCACACCGGCCATGGCGAGAGTCAGTCCTCGTCGTGGACGTCGACGGCACCCCTTCACACCGGCCATGGCGAGAGCCAGTCCTCGTCGTGGACGTCGACGGCACCCCTCCACACCGGCCATGGCGGCACTACGCCGTCCTCGGAGAGGTCGGTCAAAGCAGTTCCGACGTCTCCGATCGCCTCCGATTGAATCGCCGACCGGTTCCTTCGACCACCGCTCCCGACGCGCCCGAACCCCTGGGGCAATGACCGCCACCCAGGGCGAGGACGATGCCGTTGTGGTGCTTGCCGGTCGACGAGGACCGCCCCACCGACCGGGGTGACGGTGCCAGCCCGACCGTCACCACCGCAGGCCGCGCCGGTCCGGCCGGACGCTGGCGACGTCCCAGCCGCAGAGCGGTACCAGTTTCGAGATCATCGGCAGTCCGGGATTCGTGATCACCGCGCTCGGGTGTGCAACTGTGCGCGACCCGCGAAGACAGCACCGCGGCTCCATGGTCCTCGACCATGGA